>NZ_FNVI01000084.1:0-1022 GCF_900107945.1 Methylobacterium sp. 190mf
GCTTGCAGCAGAAAAACCAGTTTCTACAGAAAGCGTACAACAACAAGCCGAAACAAATCAAACCGGTTGGAAAGTAATTGATGGAAAAAGATATTACATTCAAAAAGACGGATCTATTGCGAAGCCAGACGAAACGGGTTTCTTTGTTCCGGAAGAAGGTGGCGGAGCCATGTTGAATGAAGATGGCTCTTTAAATAATTTTTATAACCTGGCCAATAACAGGAGTGATGATGGGTTTAAAATGGATCGCGATAATGGATGGCAACAACTTATGAGTGATCAGTTGGATAAGAAAGAGAAATTTTATTTAAAAGATGGTCTTTTCCAAACTGGTTTTCAAGACATCGATGGCAAGACTTATTATTTCAATGAAGATGGGACTTTATATATGAAAGAAAAATTAAAGGAAAAAAATGGGAAGACTTATTATTTCAATGATGATCATTCTCTTGTAAAAGGAACCCGGATTCTAGAGATAGAACCTTCAGCGGGTTTTAAACATTTTGTGTATCTGGAAGATAATGCATGGAATGAGACATCAGGTTTCAAGGAAATAAACGGAAAGAAATATTACATTTCACATGGTTATATTATAGCGGCAAAACATGGCGAACAACAGCCATGGATAGCAAAGGGGCCAGATGGAGATTTAGCGGTAAACGAAGATGGCTCACTATATACTGGATGGGGCGTCTTGGCGAATAGAAAGTATTATTTCGAAGATGGGAAAACACATAAATGGACATTACATTTGAATGGGAAACAGTACTATTTTGATGGAGATGGTATTATGCATACAGGCTGGTTAACATGGAATAGTGACCAAACAAAATCTTATTTTAAGAAAGACGGGTCTATGGCGAAAAATGAAACAATGGAAATTGACGGAGTAACATACAACTTTGATGAAAAAGGAAGCGCGCGCTGAATTCGTTAATGGAAATCGGTTGACAGCTGAGCCAAACTAAACTTTAGAAAAATGAATAAGTTTTTTCAAATTGGATAAGAAAAGAGAATGCAAA
>NZ_FNVI01000080.1:0-1292 GCF_900107945.1 Methylobacterium sp. 190mf
GATGGGTGACAGCCCCGTACGGGACGGACGATACACAGGACTCGAGTAGGGCGGGACACGTGAAATCCTGTCTGAACATGGGGGGACCACCCTCCAAGCCTAAGTACTCCTCAGCGACCGATAGCGAACCAGTACCGTGAGGGAAAGGTGAAAAGCACCCCGACGAGGGGAGTGAAACAGCACCTGAAACCGGATGCTTACAAACAGTGGGAGCCCAAGGTTCGTCCTGGGTGACCGCGTACCTTTTGTATAATGGGTCAGCGACTTAAAGTTACGAGCGAGCTTAAGCCGATAGGTGGAGGCGCAGCGAAAGCGAGTCTGAACAGGGCGTTCAGTTCGTGGCTTTAGACCCGAAACCGAGTGATCTAGCCATGTGCAGGATGAAGGTGGGGTAACACCCACTGGAGGTCCGAACCAGTGCCCGTTGAAAAGGTCTTGGATGACGTGTGGCTAGGGGTGAAAGGCCAATCAAACTCGGAAATAGCTGGTTCTCCGCGAAAGCTATTTAGGTAGCGCCTCGAGTGAATACCTCACGGGGTAGAGCACTGGATGGGCTAGGGCCGCCCACAGCGGTACCAAACCCAACCAAACTCCGAATACGTGAGAGTACTGCTCGGGAGACACACGGCGGGTGCTAACGTCCGTCGTGGAGAGGGAAACAACCCTGACCGACAGCTAAGGCCCCCAATTCGTGGCTAAGTGGGAAAGGATGTGGGACTCCCAAAACAACCAGGAGGTTGGCTTAGAAGCAGCCATCCTTTAAAGAAAGCGTAACAGCTCACTGGTCTAAATAAGGGGTCCTGCGCCGAAAATGTAACGGGGCTCAAGCCACGAGCCGAAGCTTCGGGTGCATCTTTGATGCGCGGTAGCGGAGCGTTCCCTAGGCCTGCGAAGCGGTACCTGTGAGGGGCCGTGGAGGTATGGGAAGTGCGAATGCTGACATGAGTAACGACAAAGAGTGTGAAAGACACTCTCGCCGAAAGTCCAAGGGTTCCTGCGTAAAGTTAATCTGCGCAGGGTTAGCCGGCCCCTAAGGCGAGGCCGAAAGGCGTAGTCGATGGGAACGGGGCGAACATTCCCCGGCCAGCGGATGGTGACGGATGCCGTGTATCGTTTGACCTTATCGGATTGGTCAGGCGGTGAAGGGGTCCCAGGAAATAGCCTCCGCGTAAGACCGTACCCGAAACCGACACAGGTGGACTGGTAGAGTATACCAAGGCGCTTGAGAGAACGATGCTGAAGGAACTCGGCAATTTGCCTCCGTAACTTCGGGATAAGGAGGCCTCTGTCTT
>NZ_FNVI01000077.1:0-1601 GCF_900107945.1 Methylobacterium sp. 190mf
CCGAGGTAGTTGAGGAGGATGCCGGGCTCGGGTGCCGCGGCGATGCGGTGGCGCAGGTCCGCGACGGGGCCGTGGCGCAGGAGGTCGTGGCTGAGGTCGGGCTGGGGCAGGGCGCGGCGGGCTTCCTTGACCCGGCAGAGAGCAGCACCGAGGGCGTGGCCGCGGGCGTCGTCGTCCGGCGGCAGGTCCGGCTCGCCGCCGAGGGGGTCGAGCCGCAGCGGCACCAGCGTGGTGAACCAGCCCACCGTCCGGCTCTGGTCGTGGCGGGGCAGGGTCGGGCCGTCCTGCGCGTCGGAGAGGGGTTCGGGGAAGGGTTCTGAGAGGGGTTCGGCGAGGGCGTCGGCCAGGGCGTCGGCATCGCGACCGTGGCGCTCGAGGGTCACGCCCACCGCCGTCCCGTCGCCGCGCCGCACCAGCGCGATCGACAGGGCGGTGAGCAGGATCTCGTCGGGACGGGCGCTGTAGGGCCGACCGGCCCGGCGCAGGAAGGCGTCGGTGGCGTCGGCGTCGAGGCTGTCGGCGATCTCGGTCTGGGCGGATTCGACGTTGGGGGCGTCGGGCCGGACCGGCCGCAACGCGGCATCGGGGCACGGCCCCCCGGCTTGCCAGCCTGCCAGCCAGGATTCGCGGCGCCCGGCATGTCCGGGGTGCCGGGCCAGGACGTCGAGGCTGCGGGCCCAGCCCGGGAAGCTCGTCGGCGGGGGCGCGAGCGGCCGCCCGGCGAGGGCCGCCGCGAGGTCCTGGATCAATATGCGCCACGACATGGCGTCGACCACGAGGTGGTGGGCGACGAGGAGGAGCCGCTCGGTCCCGTCCGCCGGCAGGGTGACGTGCACGGCCCGCCAGACCGGCCCTTCGGCGAGGTCGAGGCTCGTCTGGGCTTGCGCGGCGAGGGCCGCGAAGGCCGGCGCACCGTCCGCCGCGCGCCGCCACAGCGGGGGCTCCTGCCCTGGTGCCCGGCAGGTCTGGGTCCAGGCCCCGTGCGCGTCCCGCGCGAAGCGCAGGCGCAGCGCGGGATGGGCGGCCTCGACGGCCGCGAGGGCCTCAGCGAGGCGGCCCGGGTCGAGGGGTGCCCGGGGCGCGAGCACGATCGCCTGATTCCAGTGCTGCCGGTTCGGGACGGGGCCGTCGAGGAACCGGCGCTGGATCGGGGTGAGGGGAACCGGACCGGCCTCGCGCGCCGGGTCGACCTGGGGGGCCGGCGCGGCCGCGCTGTCCGGGGCCGCGTCGAGATGCGCCGCCAGGGCGGCGAGGCGCGGGTGGGTGAAGACGTCCCGCGGCGTCAGCGCGAGGCCGCTCTCCCGGGCGCGGGCGACGAGCTGGAGGGCGAGGATCGAGTCGCCGCCGCGCTCGAAGAAGCTGTCCCGGCGCGACAGGCGTCGGGCGTCGAGGCCGAGCACGCCGGCCCAGAGGGCGGCGAGGCGCGTCTCGGTCTGACCGCGCGGCGGATCGAAGCCGGTGCTGCCGCCCGCGGCGTCCGCGCCCGCCCAGTCGGGTTCGGGGAGCCGTCCTGGGTCGAGCTTCCCGTTGGCGGAGACCGGCAGGGCGGGCAGGGCGAGGATGCGGGCGGGGCGCAGCGCGTCGGGCAGCGTGTCGGCCAG
>NZ_FNVI01000076.1:0-1645 GCF_900107945.1 Methylobacterium sp. 190mf
CTTGCGGCCGGGCCCGGCTCGAGGCTGCCGAGTTCGGGCATCTCGATCAGCAGCGCAATCGCGGTTGCCTCGCCGATACCGGGAATGCTGGCCAGGATGGCGCGGCGGCGGACGAGGTCCTGGTCGGCGGCGCACAGGGCGTCAAGTTCGGCCTCGATCGCGGCCAGCTGGACCTTGATCTGTCGCAGGCGCTGCAGGGCGTGTCGCTTGAGCAGAGCGGCGGTGAGCTGCTTCTGCCGATTGAGCGCGGCGGTGCGGTCTTTGATCAGGGCCTGCCGCGCGCCGTGCAGCTCGCGCATCGTAGCCAGGACCGGGGTCGGCACCGATCGCACCGGCGGTTCGAGCAGGGCGCCCAGCTGCGCCAGCATGGCTGCGTCGCAGCGGTCGGTCTTAGCCAGTTGTCCGGTAGCCTCGGCAAAGCGCCGCGCCTGACGAGGGTTGACCTTGGCCAGCGGCAAGTCGGCCTGGGCCAGGGTGCGTTCGAAGGCACGATGATAGGCGCCGGTGGCCTCGTAGACCACGCGGGTGACGGTGTGCGGCGTCAGCCACGCGATCAGCGTTCGGTGACCCTTGGCATCGTTGGTGAAGCGCCGCTCCATCCCACCAGGATGGAGGCAGACGTCGAGATGATCCTTGCCGATGTCGACACCGACCGTGAGGGGCGTAGAGTGCTCCATCTTTTCCGCGTCCTTGGCTTGTCATCCGGGCCGCAATGCCCGGGTATCCGTTCAGGCCACGAGGAAAAGAGAGGGGTGGTCACACTCAAACGCGGCCCACAACGGCCCGCATCTTTTCGACCCGTCCCCTCCCGCCGCCGGCGCGATGCAAACGCGCCGGTGACGATCCAGTCTGGCCGAGCTGGACCCAAAAATCATAAGACAAGCATCTTCAGCCGGCCGATCTGCCCCTCCACCGGACTCGTCGACCAGGGCGTCGTGATCGCGCCGCGTAACGCGTCCCTGTCGCGCTCGAGGCCGGCGGCGAACTTCGCCAGCGGCGTCGCGGCCGCCGCCGCGAACCAAGCCTCCAGACTCTCGCCCGAGCGCCGTCGCACCAGGTCGGCAAAGCGCGTCGCGAAGGCCACGCTCTTCGCCAGATCGGGAGCCTCCACCCGCAGGTGATCGAGGAAGCGGCGATCATCCGCAACGATTGCGCTCGGGTCCGCCCGCAGGAGCCACGCCGTCCGGTTGATCGACGGGGGCCGCCATCGCGGCGCGCTCATCGAGCCCGGCGTGGCGTCCATAACGTCCGCGCTCGCGCGACGCCGTCTCATCGCCCAATCCCGCACCATCCTCGGACGGATGTCGGCTCCCGCGCGGATCAGCCCGCGGGCGAGCTCGGCGGCGTTGCGGCAGCCGGCCTTCCAGCGCGCCTCGAGATGATTGTCGACGCCGGGTGAATGATGGCTCTTCCGCACTTCGTGTGGCGAAGTGGGCCGGCCAGCGTGACGTGCCCCCATCTCCGGAGATCGGCTTTCCGGAGGACGCCATGCCACGCCGTATCCTGCCCCTGGTGCCCGATGGCCTGACCGTCGTCGGTATCGAGCCGGCGACCGACCCGCTCATCGTGCGCGTCGTACCCCGTCCGGGCCCGACGTGCTGTCCCACCTGTCGATCGTCCGCGGGCCGCAAGCACGGTCACTGCG
>NZ_FNVI01000074.1:0-2675 GCF_900107945.1 Methylobacterium sp. 190mf
CGAGGCGGAGGCACGCTATTATGCCCAGGCCGAGGTCCAAGCCTTGGCCGCCTGAGCCAAACCAAACGGCCTCCGGAAAACCCGGGGCGATTCAGAGCGCCTCCGCCGGGCCTCCGCGCAGGCCTCCATCCTCACGCGCATCGAGGCCATGCCGGAAGGGTTTGAGACCGTCGTGGGCGAACGGGGCCTCAAGCTGTCGGGCGGTGAACGGCAACGCATCGCCATCGCGCGGGCGCTCTACGGCGAACCGGCGATTCTCGTTCTGGACGAAGCCAGTTCGGCCCTCGACGACGAGACCGAGCGGCACATCATGGACGGCTTACGTGACCTTGTTGACGGGTTGACCATCATCGCGGTCACGCACCGCACCTCCATGATACGGCCAGGAGATCAGAACGTCCGCCTGTCGGCGTCCCCACCACGGGCGTAGCCGTCTGAGATGGGCCGACAGCCGAAGGGCGGCTCCGGGTGGAATGCCGCCATTTTTGCTGTGGGACGGCAGATGTAGCGAAGCGGATATATAGCCGCACGGACCAAGTCCGACCCTTTTCCGACCCTCGCTGCGCCAGAGTGCAGGCCGCGTTGCGAGGCGAAGGTTCGTGGCCGGAACGGGCGGCTCCGCGATCGGCCGGGTTCGAGCACCATGTCGAGGACGTGGGCGTTCGACGTCTGAC
Source organism: Methylobacterium sp. 190mf (assembly GCF_900107945.1). Lineage (NCBI taxonomy): Bacteria > Pseudomonadati > Pseudomonadota > Alphaproteobacteria > Hyphomicrobiales > Methylobacteriaceae > Methylobacterium > Methylobacterium sp. 190mf. Next base: position 675 of record NZ_FNVI01000074.1, read on the forward strand.
GGAAGGCCGCCCCGGGACGCTGAGCGCGTCTCGACCACGAACGGCGCGAAGCCGGGTCCCAGAACGCCACCGGCATGCCCCGATCCATGCCGCAGATTTGCAACAGAACATGGAAAACAGCCGTTCTACTAGAACTATTCCAGTTCAAGGCCCCGCATTCGCATCGCTGTTTCGTAGCGGCCGAACAAGCGTTTGGCTGAGAGCAGATGCATCAGTTTAGATCGGCTAAAAGCGTTCAGAACGCTTGCGTCTATCCTCGGCGTGACAGTCTAATCGGCCGGCGCCGCGCGCTCGTGTGCGTCGGCGAGGCACCTGAGGATTGGAGTTATGGCGGCGGTATCATTGGATGCCCTACATCGCAGTGAGAACCTGAACCTCCAGCGGTTCCTTCTTCGCAAACTCGGGAACCCTGCCGACGCAGCCGACGCCGCGCAGGAGACGTATCTTCGCCTCGTCAAAGCACTCACGACCACCGACTTGGAGCATCCGCGCCTCTTCCTGTTCCACCTCGCGCGCAACGTCGCCGCCAATCTCGGCAAGCGCCGCCGGTTCGAAGCGCGCCTCTTCCGATCCATGACCGATCTCGAACTGTCGAGCGTCGTGGACGGGCACGCCCAGACCGAGACGCAGGTGATCGCCCGCGAGCAGCTGCGCCTCGTGGCGGCAACGATCGACGGGCTGCCGCCGCGCTGCCGGGAGGCGTTCCTGCTCAGCACCGTCGAGGGCCTCTCGAACTGGGAGGTCGCCGTCCGTCTCGGCGTCAGCCGCAACATGGTCGAGAAGCACCTCATCACGGCGCTGCTGCACATTCGTCGCGCGTGTCACGAGTTTTTCTGATCGGGCACGTCAGGAGTTCGCGGCCTCGATGGTCTTCATAGGTCGGACGGGCGGAGCGGGCAGCGGGTCGACATGGAGGAGGAGCGCAAGCCCGCGGGCGACGACGAGGCCGCCGACGACCCGATCTACGCGCGGGCCGCGTTCTGGGTGGTTCGCCTGTCCTCCCCCGACGCGACCGACGCCGACCGGGCAGCCTTCGAGACCTGGCGCGCCGCCGACCCGGCCCATGCCGAGGCCTACGCGGAGATGGAGGCGTGGCGGGGCATCGCCGGGCGCGTGCCCGATACGCGCCGGCGCAGGCGGCCGCCGCCGACGCGCCTCGTCGGTCTCGCGGCAGCGCTGGGCCTGTCCGGATTCATCACCTACGAGAGCGGGATCCTCGACCGTGTCCGCGCCGACGTCTGGACCGGGATCGGGGACATCGAGACGGCGCGGCTCCCCGACGGCAGCCGCGCCGCCCTCAACACCGACACCGCGCTCGTCCTGCACTTCACGGCCGCCGCGCGCGACGTCCACCTGCTGCGCGGCGAGGCGGTGTTCGATGTCGTGCCCGACAGCGCCCGACCCTTCGTGGTCTACGGCGGCGGGTTGCGGGTGCGCGCTGTGGGGACGCGCTTCTTCGTCCGGGCCGGCGGGGACGCCGAACCGGTCGGCGTGGCGGAGGGGCGCGTGGACGCGTCGACGACCGCGGGCGCCGTGACCATCGGAGCCGGCGAGGTCGCCCTCCGGAGCGCCGACGGCCATCTGACGGTCGAGCGCGGCGATGTGGGGCGCGCCACGACGTGGCGGGAGGGCAAGCTCGTCGTCACGGGGCAGCCCCTCGCCGCGGTCGTGGCCGACCTGAACCGCTATCGGCGCGGGCGCATCGTCCTGCTCGGTTCGGGGCTCGGCGCGCAGCGCTTCAGCGGGACGCTCGACATCCGCGACACCGACGACGCGCTCGACGTTCTGGCCGCGACGATGAGCCTGCGCGTCACGCGCCTGACTCCGTACCTCGTCCTCGTCAGGCCGCCGGCCTGACGAGGCGAAAAAAACCGACGCGGGGAGGTCAGGAGTTTCGCGCCTCGATTGTCGTTTGTCCGTGAGGGCCACGGCACCGCCCTCACGCTCACCGACCTCGCCGGCCCGGCCTCCGCCGTCCTGGGCAACGGCGCCCTCACGGTC
>NZ_FNVI01000073.1:0-2833 GCF_900107945.1 Methylobacterium sp. 190mf
CTTGCGGCCGGGCCCGGCTCGAGGCTGCCGAGTTCGGGCATCTCGATCAGCAGCGCAATCGCGGTTGCCTCGCCGATACCGGGAATGCTGGCCAGAACTCAAAGGGCCCTCTGTTCCCCGGCGAGCTGCTCCCGCCTCGATCGCAGCCACGACCCGGTCGCGTAGATCCATGGATAGCGCGGACGCCATCGGCTCTCCTCCTCGGAAAGCAGTCCATCGAATCACAACCCTATCCCAACGAGAAACCCAGACCAGTCAAGCCGATCGGTGCCCGCTCTGGGATTCACCAACGCCAGCTGAAAGTCAATTTAAAACGGATTGCGTTAAATAAATAGGCCGCGTAACATGACTACTCTCGTTCGGCTTAGGGCAGGCCGCTTCACCTGCTGAATAGCAAAGCTCGATGAGTTATTCAAAGCTAGCCAATTTAATTATTGGCCGCCAATTACCAATCAAAGTGGAGGAATTATTAAATTCATTGTCTTTATTGAATGGCTCCTTGCTCTGAAAACTTCTACCTAAGCGGCGTTGTACTGGCCGTGCCCTGACTGCTCTTCTGGTTATAGATACCTATTGACAATCCCCAACCAATGCTCTCGAACGAGGGAGTATAAGACATTTGCCGGGTCTGCACAGTAAGAATTTACAATCCTCTGCAGGTTGTCACCGTTTATGAAGTTAATATAACTTAGTTATGCTGTTTCTGTGCGGTTTGAAGTTTTTTATTGCTCAATTAGGTCGTCTTTGCTTATTTAGCTTAGATTTGAGGAAAGAGTTACCTGTGGTGACTAGCAGGGGGGCGATGCATGATTGAACCAGTGGGTGTTGTGACCATTTTTGTTTGCATTCTCTCATTTTTTTTGAAAGACAGGTTCACCTTTTTCTGCTTCACATTTTCGATGCTCCTAGCGGCAGCGTCGGCATTCACATTAGGTGGCTCGGGGAATATTCAGCCAGCTCACTTATTATTGATGTCGCTCGCGGTTCTCGTGTCCCGCGAAAAGACATTTACGGATGACGTAGTTCGAGCGCTGCGCTTTCCTGCCGCGGGATTCTGGCTAACAATATTTGTTGTGTATGGAGTTCTGTGCGCGATCATGGTGCCCAGAATTTTTAGCGAGGCGACCGTAATCATTTCGATCGGGTCAACGCGATTCGGTGGAGTCGGCCCAATCCCTGTCCCCTTGACACCAACGAGCGGCAACATAAGCCAATCAATATACATGATTTCCGACGTCGTATGTTTTTTGGTAGTATACTCATACTGTTCCACAAGAGCCAGGTTTTTCTATGTGGCAAAGCTAATGCTAGGTATGGCGGCTTTTAACATTATGTTTGCGGCCCTGGACTACATAACCTCTCTGACAGGCACCGCATTTCTGCTGGATCCTATTAGAAACGCCGATTATGAACTTCATCTTGAAGAAAATGTTGGTGGCCTGAGAAGGATAGTAGGCTCGTTTACAGAAACATCGCTTTTTTCATATCATACTATTGGCCTATTGTCTTATACATTTTCGTTGACAATATCTAATAGATGGACTTTCGCAAGCTTTATCATATTTATAATTTCTCTAATTCTGCTGTTGCTCTCCACTTCAGGAACAGCTTACGTTGCGCTGGCGCCAATGCTGCTGTTTTTCTACGTGTTTTGTTTCTCTCGCTCGGTATTTGGTCGGGCAAAAGCGGCGACCTTGATGTTTACGTTGTTCGTTCCTTTGGTTGTGGCGAATCTAGCTCTTATTGTCGCTCTGGATGAAAACTTAAGCCGTGTCGTGACGGAGTTTGTACATATTGTCGTCTTTACCAAGTCTCAAAGTGAGTCTGGAGTTACGAGAGCGGAATGGAATCGAGTAGGCATGATGAATTTCTATGCGACATATGGGCTTGGTAGTGGCTTCGGAACAACTAGAGCTTCAAGTTGGATCGTAGCGGTGTTGTCAAGCACAGGATTGCCAGGCCTATTTTTTATAGGGGGGTTTTTTTGGGCCTGCCTTCGCAAAAGTTCACAAGAAAATAATTTCATTGCTGATATACAGCAGGCGGCTCGCATTGGATGCTTTGGATATATTGTGGCTGGCGCTGTCTCTTTCTCTTTAGTGGACCTTCGTCTTCCATTTTTTGTCTTGGCGGCGCTCGCTGCTGTGAATCTGCGCCAAGACGAAGACTACGGCAGTATCACGCCTACTCCCAAATAGAGCCTTGTTTCGGGCGATAGATTATTTACTCCAAGCGTATGTTGTGTTCCTCCGAGTATAGAATTGTAGGATCCATGCGCGATATTTATGGTTAGAACGGTTCATCTTTCGGTCAGGATATATTGGCGTAGGATGGTGAAGTCGGTCTTTCCGAACGTCTTGCGCGTCAGCATCTTCCATGGGCGGATCCGCCCCCGATGAGCTAGTCGACTAAGATGTTATGATCGTCCTGATAAGCGTCGCCAATTCACGCCGCCGCGCCTCCGCGAACCGAGTTAGTCGTCTGGATGTGAGACCTCCTTGGCGTCTTCAACGATGCGGAGAGCGCATTTGATGAGACTGGGACTGGATGGCTTGTAGGTGGAATTGGCGAGTGTCAACGCCGAGTGCATCGTGGTTCTTCCGCACTTCGTGTGGCGAAGTGTGCCGGCCGGCGTGATGTGCCCCATCTGCGGAGATAGGCTTTGGGGAGGACGCCATGCCCCGCCGTATCCTGCCCCTCGTGCCCGATGGCCTGACCGTCGTCGGCATCGAACTGGTGACCGACCCGCTCATCGTGCGCGTCGTACCCCGTCCGGGCCCGACGTGCTGTCCCACCTGTCGATCGTCCGCGGGCCGCAAGCACGGTCACTGCG
>NZ_FNVI01000071.1:0-3120 GCF_900107945.1 Methylobacterium sp. 190mf
AATCGGGCGGCTCGTCGATGCCGTCACGCCCGACGAGGCTGCAAACTTCTTCGTCGCGGCAGGATACGACCCCAATTAAACCGAAACCGCTCTAGCCAGCCTTTTTGCTCAGCCGGCAACCGCCGGCACGCCCACGGCACGCGCCGTATGGACGCGCTTCCAGTCCAAGCCTTCGACGAGCGCCGCGAGCTGCGCCGCGCTCAGCCGGACCACGCCGTCCTCGATCTTCGGCCAACAGAACTGACCCGCCTCCAAACGCTTGGTCGCGAGGACCAGCCCGCTTCCATCCCAGACCAGGAGCTTCACCCGGTCGGCGCGCTTCGAGCGGAACACGTAGACCGTGCCGGAGAATGGGTCCGCGCCCATCGCGTCCCGGACCAGAGCGGCCAGCCCGTCCATGCCCTTGCGGAAGTCCACAGGCCGCGTGGCAAGCATCACGCGCGCCGCGCCGGACGGCCCGATCATGGACAAGCCTTCAGCGCCCGGATCACCGCGGTGATCTGAGCCTGGCTCGCGTCCGCACCGATGCGCACCACGGCGCCGGCCATCTCCACCTCGATCCCGGTAGCAGGGCTGCCCAGAGGACGGATGCCGGCCCGGGGCGACGATGCGGATGACGCAGAGGCAGGCTCATCGAGGAGAACCGGTACGAAGGCCGCTGCCATTCCACCGACTGTCGGCGCCTTCCGCGCCTCGCGCAGCCAGGTAAACAGGTGCTGCGGGCTCATCCCGTTCCGGCGCGCGACAACCGACACGACGGCACCCGATGCCATGGCCTCAGCGAGGATCCGTCTGCGCTCGGACTGCGACCAGCGTCGCCGGCCGCTCGCGGTGGTGATGACCTCAAGCCGCCGAACGGTCCGCGGCGGCTCGACCATATGCTCGACCATAGACACAAAACGATCCCATCCAGGGGCCGTCAGCATCATCCTCTACGCCGGCCAGCGAAAGGTGGGCTCCAAACATCGCATACGCTTGAGCCGAAGCCGGTGTCATTGCGTACCTCCGGAAGTTTTTCCCGAAGGGACTCGACCGGGATTTGACCATGGCCAACGTCGTGCGGATCATCGGTCGGGCCAAGGCTGGCACCGGCACGTGAGCTTGGTGATGTTAGCATTCGCGATCCGGCGCGGGTGCGCCCGCTGGCCAATGCGCCGCCCCCAAAAGCGCCGTGATCAGCTGACGGCCGAAGAAGCCGCCCTTGATCACGCTGGCGCGACGATGATGACGGTATCTTCGTTGCCTTCAGGCCCGATTGCAATATACAATTACCGCTCCTCGATCAGGCTAATCTTTCTTCTGCAGGCCACCCGGCGAGTTCCCCAACTCACAAAGCGGAATTGAACTCCGAATTCAAGTTGATCAAGAACAAAGCACAAAGTCACCGAATTGCGCCCAGGCCGACCGGAGATCTGGTAGGTTGAAATTGGCGCATCGAGCCGGCCGATCATCACATCGCACTCGGCATCAACCGTTGCGTTCGAGTCGCCGTAGAGTTCGAACTGGAATTCGCATTCAAATTTTCCTTTCCGCAGTGGTAGGTATGGGCCGAATAGCATCGCGCCGCTTTCCCCCGCTTCAGCCACAATCCAATCTTCGCCGTCGCGATGCTCCAGTCTGCCCACGTTTGATGAGAACCGAGTGAGGCGCTCTGGCCAGGCCCGATCGAAGATCTGATGAATTAAATCAGCCAAAGCTCGTTCGTCGGGCACTCTTAATGATCGGCGCCCTTCAAGCCACCAGATAAAGGAGTGCTCAGGCCGGTCCTTTGCAACAATCGATCGCTCAGTGACAGACCACTCAGCCGTATCGATTGGTGGGAGGGGCAGCAGCTGCTCTGTAGCTGGATCCCTCATCAACCAAATTCCCTTCCTGGCCGTGACATCGAAGCCAGCCAGGGTCATCACTTGCTCAGCCTCTCCAAGCGTCGCCTCGACGGTGTGCTCTGGATGGCTCCAGCTCTTCAGCAACTCGGTCGCAGTGCGATTTGGGCTGTCCATGACTAACAGCCCTCCTTCTTTCGTGACACGCGCAGCTTCGAGCATGAAGCCAAGGAGTTCATCTGGCCACAGATGCTCGTAATTCTGCCCGGAGAAAACAAGGTCGCAGCTCGCGCTCGCGACTCCCGCCATGTCGGAGCATGTATTCTCAATCCACCTTACATTCTGAGGTAGTCCTTCCGGCTTAGGTGTATAGTATTCAAGGCCTATATGAATTGCCGGTCGCCCATAACATTTCTCGATCCAATCAAAAAACCATAGGCCGGCACACCCTGCGCTTAGAAATGTATGAACACCCTTAGGAACCTCGCGAAGCAGAGCGCTTCGCGCGCTGTGCAAATATGCATTAATGTCCGGCGCTGACGCTGTCCGAGTTGGCATCAGCCGTGAACGAACCTCATCGATTGTTTTAGGCTCTATATTTTCGGCCTGCCAACGTATCATCAACTCGCCGGGGTCGGTTCCTCGCAGCCAAAGGTAACCATCCGCGACAACTTTTTCGAAATCCACGTTCGCCCTCGACATAGAATACTGCTCCGATGCTATCTGACGTTTTACACTAAGGAGGCGGGTTGAGTATGGCTGCTGCATCACGCGAGCTGATCCAAGGGCGGGCCACCGGATCGTGGGCTCTCGGCTGAGAGTTCTTAACCCAGCCGCGATTAGCGGATCGGTCGAAAAGGGTATCAGAAAAGGAAGGGTGATTGCAGTCCCTGGGACGGGGAGTTTTTGTATGTCTCAGGTGATTTAGGACGAGTTGGGTTGCTCAGAAACGGAGGCTTTGGTCCATCTGGGTTGAGATGTTAGGCAGCCTGCGCGTGGTGACGCAAGGGGTGATCGATGAGGGTCTGGCGCTTGTGACCTGACCGGTATTTTAGACCGAGCCAATTGAGAGGTGGACTTGCTACGGTTTAATGGCTCTTCGTCATTTCGTGTGGCTTCCCCGTGCGTTCTCCGTTCGTGTGAGAAGGACGGAGCTTGGCGATGGCGCGGCTGCACGAGGTTCCTGGCTGCCGGGTACTCTCGATCGAAGACGGGCATGAGGCGGGCGTTGTCATGCACGTTCGCGGCTGTCGCTGCGCAGGACGATGTCCCGTTTGCGGCACGCTGAGCACCGCCC
>NZ_FNVI01000070.1:0-3551 GCF_900107945.1 Methylobacterium sp. 190mf
ACGCTCGTCGTCGACCTCGACCATCATCGTGCCATCGATCTTCTGCCCGACCGCAACTCGGCGACCTTCGAGGCTTGGCTAGCGTCGCACACCGACCCACACGAAATGACGAAGAGCCACTTTCTCGAGGCAAGTCTACACTAACGGTTATCGCGCGATGTGGGCGGCCGAGGGCGAGGCCGCCATCCGCACCGTTGTCGATACCGCGCGCATCACAGGCAGCACTCCCTTTGGCACCATCCTCAAAACCGTCGGCGCTTGAACCCTGCCATCATAGGCCTGGGTAATTACACTGTAACGCTAGGCTTTTCACGAAGCTTATTGCAATGCCCGTCTTTAACATTTAAGGAGAAAATATACAAAATCACCTGTGCGCTCCCCGATATGCCTGCTAACTATTGCAGTACATATTTTCTTAAATAACTACAGCAAAATGCAATACGACGGGCAAATTACCATCCCGACCTAATTCGTTCGACCGTGCGGCTCCATACAAAATTATTCCTACTGCGTTTTCCGAGAATTCTTCAATCCATGCCGCCCATGAATCTAGATCGCAGACGCAGCTTGTGCTACTTTCAAGGTTCGGTTCCTGATCTGCTGGGTGGAGCGACCGGAGCAACAAATGCAAAACGAAATGGATCAAATTAGCATTGTGGTGCAAGGCCCGCTGTTTACAGGAAACTTAGTAGAGTGCGCCAATTTTTTAGCCCATTGGAGATTCTTATTTCCAGTTGCGGAAATTATATTCTCGATTTCAAGCTCAGATTTAATCGACCTACATCGATTTAATAGTGTTGGCCATTTCAGCCTCAGCGATAGTCATACGAACAATTCAATTGCTCAATCCGCCGCCGATATCATCAGGCGCAGCTGCGACGCAATTTGCTTGGCTGAGGCCGCACTTCCCCTTCCGCCAATCAAAAGTACTATTAGCAGCCCTAATAATGTCAACCTGCAAATATCCGCAGCACAGGCTGGCCTAAAACTCGCCAAAAATAAATATTGCTTAAGAATTAGGAACGATATGTGCTTTCTCAACAAAAATTTTATTTCGCAGTATTCAGAAAAGAACCGCCACCCGAGACTTTCAACTGCTACACTTAAAGAAAGAGTATTAATATCTTGGATGTTCACAGTAAATCCATATACTGTTGTGCGTTTTCCATTGCATTTTAGCGACTGGCTGAATTTCGGCCTGACTTGTGATGTTGCTGAAATGTGGAATATCCCACAGATGAGTTTATCTAACAGCATATATTTTTCGTGCCATCAGCATGCGGCCAACTCTTTTGAAGCAGAGAAGACTTACTCCACCAGACTTGCCACGGAGCAGCATATTTACTACAACTACTTCTGCGGCAAAATTCCTGGCTTAAGCATCGAACATCTAAACGATTCCAGCAGTGCCGATGTCGCTATGGACGTCATGCTTGACAATTTTATAATATGCGATTTAAAGGAAGCAGGATTCTATTTTCCAAAGTACCGCGATGAGATGAAGGATCCGACGCAAGAGCTTGTGTGCATCACACCTTCAGATTTTAACAATTTGCTTGAATTTCGAGGTCGTGAATATAGATCGATTTTCGCGAAAAAAATTTCTTTGGCCGAGAGCTTACGTGGAGAACTGGCCTCGGATGGCTCGTCTCGAACGTACCCAGCGGAAACGCTTTGCACTGAAATAGGAGTACTCAAAGAAGGTACGATGTTTGTGGACTCGCAGCAGAGTGGAACTTTGCTGTTTGGCCCATACATAAGTCTTACGCGCGGCGAATATAGCGTTACTGCAAAAGTCGAGTCCATACCTTTGAGTGGGATTATGGAATTGATAGTGACTGCCGATTCTGGGGCTCGGACGCTCGCTGAGAAGAAAATCAATCTTGGTGGAGCCTGTGATAATGATTTTACTGCCATGTTTCGGGTGGTAGACGATAGAGTTGCCAATGTAGAGGCAGTGTGCCGTGTCTCTGCGGCCGAAGGCTTCGGTATTTCCTCCGTAACTTTTAGCCGTTGCTCTATAAGTGAAGTTTAGGTTTGCGAAGATGGAGGGATGCAGGACAGGCTTCCCGAAAACATTCGGGCTGACGATTGTGGAATACTGACGATTTCCAGTGTTGCATGAGCGGCCGTAGTAGGTAATATCAGCCTGTTTCCTGTCCGATATTTTTGCATTTCAAAATTAGCGGTCTGGAAAGATTTCTAATCGCGCCCATTCTGTCTGGTATTCGTGTCGGCTTCGACCATAATGGTATTTTGTGCGTACTGTCTTGAGACCCACGCTGTGTAGCCCGCAGCTTGGAGCGGCAAGGAGAAGATGCGAAGTTGGTATTTGTGCCGAGCTTCGACTTGGAGATTTGGCTTTCATGAGTTTTCTCAGACGTACAATCAAGACCCGACGTTCGATCAATATATCTCGATGCGTTAGTTTCCTTCTCCCGGACAGGATCCCCCGGAAAATTCATCAGCTCTGGATCCCACCGGCCCATCTCGACACGATTCCGCATGATGTACTGCCGCAGATCCAGGCATGGAAAAATTTTCACCCTGATTTCGAGCACCGTATCTGGACCATAAATGAAGTCGCCGCGGCATTACCGCCTCAGCGTGCAGAGCGGATGACGCGCGCGATTAGGCTCTTTAGATTCGAGGCGATGAAGGCTGATTTAGTTCGGCTATATCTTCTTTCGGAATTTGGAGGATTTTGGTCAGATTTGAAAGTTCGACCTCGGCGTCAATGGCTGCATGATTATCTTAGACATAAACTCGTCCTTATAGAGCACTTCAGTTTCGCCCAACTTCCTGATCCGACAGGTATTTTGACAAATAATTTAATCGGCGCCGCCAAAGGAAGCGATTTTATAGAGGAGTGCATTGAACGGGCGCACTATAACGTCGACAATCGTCTGTCAACATCGGTGTGGCACGTTGCTGGGACCAAGGTGCTGATGGATATTTACGCTGAACGCTCAGATCGGCGCCAGCGGTTACCTCAGAGCACTATCCTGAAATCGGATTACGTTTGGAGCGAACTTACGGAGCTTGGCAATGGCAGTTATAGTGCTGATAAGCTACATTGGTCGGTTCGCGAGAAAGAAGAATCGATTTACTTGGAATGACTCTTCCAGCTGTGATATGAGCCGAATATGCGGCTGATCTTGTCGGTGACAAAGATAAACAAGGTGTTGCGAGTCTCGTGAACGGAATCGAGATCTCCGTGTCGACGCTGTTGCCGCGCGACCCGAATCAGCGTGTACGTCACCGCCGCGCGCTCGCCGCCAAGCATCAACCGATCACACAGCCAAGCTTTCCAGCCCGGCGCGGTGCCGCGCTGCGCCCGGTTTCGCGGCTTGTTAGTCGGGCAGATCCTCCCGGCGTGGATGGAGCGCTCGAAGCACCGGCCAACTCTCGAGCAAGGAGTTCATCGTTTTGGCCGTGCCGACAGGGTGAATCGCGCCGGGTTTTCCGGAGGCCGTTTGGTTTGGCTCAGGCGGCCAAGGCTTGGACCTCGGCCTGGGCATAATAGCGTGCCTCCGCCTCGGCGGGAGGGA
>NZ_FNVI01000068.1:0-4409 GCF_900107945.1 Methylobacterium sp. 190mf
GCCGGGCGGCTGCTCGCCCGCGCCCGGGCCGCGCACCTCACCCTCAACACCTGCGTCCAGGCCGCCTGGGCCCGGCTCGTGGCCGCCCGCACCGGGCAGACGCGCGTCGCCTTCGGCACGACCGTGGCCGGGCGCCCGGCCGACCTGCCCGGGGCCGAGACCGTGCTCGGGCTGTTCATCAACACCCTGCCGGTGGTCGTGGACCTCGACCCGGCCCGGCCGCTCGGCGCGTGGCTGGCGGGCGTGCAGGAGGCCGGTCTCGGCCTGCGCGAGCACGGCCACCTGCCCCTGGCCGCCATCCAGCGCCTCGCCGGCCCCGCGGGCACGGGCACGGGCACAGGGACGGGCGGCCTGTTCGACAGCCTGGTGGTGTTCGAGAACTACCCCGTCGACGCCGCCCTCGCCGCCGTGCGCCACGGACGGGACGGCGACGGAAACGGGGACGGCGACGCTGCCGACCCGCACGCCTTGCGCCTCGGCCCGGCCATCGTCGCCGAGACCACGCACTACCCCGTCACCCTGGTGGTCCACCCGGAGACCGGCCCCGACGGGACGCGGCTGGCCCTGCGCCTGAGCTACGCCGCCGACCGCCTCGCGCCCGCGGATGCCGAGGCGCTGCTCGCCGCCTTCGTGGCCCAGCTCGCCGCCCTGGCCGAGGCCGACCCGGCAACCCCGCTCGGGGCGCTGCCGCCGCCGCTGCCCGACAGCGACCGGGCGATGATCGGGTCGGCGAACGCGACCGCCCGGGCCTACCCGGACGGCGCCGGCGACGTCCTCGCCGCCTTCGCAGACCACCGCGCGCACGACCCGGACGCGATCGCGGTGACCGACGGGCAGGGCGCGCTCACCCGCCGCGCCCTCGACAGCGCGGCCTCCGCGCTGGCCCGTCGCCTCGCCCGCGCCGGGGCCGGTCCCGACACTCTGGTCGGCGTCGGGCTGGAGCGGTCCTGCGCGCTGCTCGTCGCCTGGCTCGCCGTTCTCAAGACGGGGGCCGCGATCCTGCCCCTCAACCCCGAGCTGCCGCGCCCGCGCCTCGTCGCGACCGCCCGAGAGGCGGCCCTGCGCCTCCTCGTCACCGAGTCCGGCCCGGCCGCGCGGATGCCCGGGCCGGCGGAGCTTCCGGACCTGCAGATCCTCACCCCGGATCTGGCAGAGGCGGCGGACGATCCCGCCCTGCCGGCCGCGGCGCCGCACCCGGACGCCCTGGCCTACCTCATCTACACGTCCGGCTCGACCGGCACGCCCAAGGGCTGCGCCAACACCCGCGCCGCCATCGCCAACCGCCTCGCCTGGATGCGGGCCCATTTCGCGGTCGGCCCCGCCGACGTGATCCTGCACAAGACCCCGGTCTCCTTCGACGTCGCCGTCTGGGAGATCCTCCTGCCCCTCGTCAGCGGCGCACGCCTCGTCATGGCGCCGCCGCAGGCCCACCGCTATCCGGACGCGCTGGCCGCCCTGATCCGGCGGGACGCGGTGACGATCGTGCACTTCGTGCCCGCCCTGCTGGAGGCGTTCCTGGCGTCCGGCCGGCTCGCCGCCTGCTCGAGCCTGTCCCGCATCGTGTGCAGCGGCGAGGCGCTCGCCCCCGACCTCGCGGCCGCCGTCCGCGCCCAGAGCCGGGCCGACCTGGCCAATCTCTACGGGCCGACGGAGGCGGCCATCGACGTCAGCGCCTGGACCTGCGGGCCCGAGCGGGACGCCCCGCGGGTGCCGATCGGGCACCCGATCGCCAACACGCAGCTCCACGTCCTCGACGACGCGCTGCACCCGGTGCCGGTGGGGGTGGTGGGCGAGCTCTACATCGGCGGCACCGGCCTCGCCCGCGGCTATCTCGCACGCCCCGGCCTGACCGCCGAGCGCTTCGTGCCCGACCCGTTCGGAAGGCCCGGCGCGCGCCTCTACCGCACCGGAGACCGCGCCGCCCGCCGCCCCGACGGCGCCCTCGACTACCGCGGACGCGCCGACGAGCAGGTCAAGATCCGCGGCCAGCGCGTCGAGCCCGGCGAGGTCGCCGCCGCCCTGCGCGCGCAGCCCGGCATCGCCCAGGCCGCCGTCCTCGCCCGCCGCAAACCCGACGGCCCCGCGCGGCTCGTGGCCTACGCGGTGCCGGCGCCGGGCGCGCACCCCGACCCGCAGGAGCTGCGCCGCGCCCTGGCCCGCGACCTGCCCGACGCCCTGGTGCCGGCCGCGATCGTCCTGCTCGACGCCCTGCCGCTCTCGACGAGCGGCAAGCTCGACGCCCGCGCCCTGCCCGAGCCCGACGCGGACGTGCCCGCCCGAGACGCCGACCCGCCGCGCACGGCGACCGAGCGGCGCCTCGCCGATCTCTGGGCCGCGGTGCTCGGCCTGCCCGGGCCCGACGCCGTCGCCCGCTCCGACACCTTCTTCGAGCGCGGCGGCGATTCCATCCTCGCCCTCCAGCTCGTCACCCGCGCCCGTCAGGCCGGCCTGACGCTCACCCCCCGCGACGTGTTCACCCACCAGAGCCTCGCCGCCCTCGCCGCGCACGCCGAGCGCCAGGGCGCACGCCCGGCGCTCCCCGCGCGCGACGCGGCGACCGATCCGGGCCTCGAGGCCGGCCCGGTGCCGCTGACCCCGATCCAGAGCTGGTTCCTGGCCGCGCCGATGCCGCGGCGCGCGCACTGGAACATGGCCGTGCTGCTCGTCCCGCGGGCGCGCCTCGCGGCGGACCGCGTCGCGGAGGCGCTCGCCGCGCTGTCCACCGCCCATCCGGCCCTGCGGCTGCGCTTCGCGCAGGCGGCCGACGGCGGCTGGCGGCAGACCTGCACCGCCGCCGACGCCGTCGCGGCCGCCGAGTCGCTGTGGCGCCGCGAGGCCCGGGACGCGGCCGCCCTGGCGGCGCTGGCCGAGGCCGCGCAGACGAGCCTCGACCTCGCCCGCGGACCGGTGCTGCGCGCCGTCCTGGTCGATCCGGCCCCGGACGGCGGGCAGCGCCTCCTCCTCGTGGCCCACCACCTCGTGGTCGACGCCGTCTCTTGGCGCATCCTGGTGGCGGATCTCGCCCTGGTCCTCGCGGGGCGGACCCTGCCGGCGCCCGCGACCTCCTTCCCCGCCTGGGCCCGGCACCTCGACACCCTGGCCCGGGATCCGGCCGAGGCCGACCGCCGCCGCGCCTGGGCCGAGGCCTGGGCGGCGCAGCTCGCGCCTCCCGCATGGGGCCTCGAACCTGCGCGGCCCGACGCCCCCAACGTCGAATCCGCCCAGACCGAGATCGCCGACAGCCTCGACGCCGACACCACCGACGCCTTCCTGCGCCGGGCCGGCCGGCCCTACCGCACGCGCCCCGACGAACTCCTGCTCGCGGCGCTCGCGGTGGCGGTGTCGCGCCGCTGCGGCGGGCGAGCCGTGCGCGTCGTGCTCGAGGGCCACGGTCGCGATGCCGACGCCCTGGCGGACAGCTTGGCGGACAGCTTGGCGGACGCGGCCGGCGAGGCGGCGCGCCACGACCTGAGCCGGACGGTGGGCTGGTTCACCACGCTGGTGCCGCTGCGGCTCGACCCCCTCGGCGGCGAGCCGGACCTGCCGCCGGACGACGCCGCCCGCGGCCTCGCCCTCGGTCCACTCCTCGGCCGCGCTCTCTGCCGGGTGAAGGAAGCCCGCCGCGCCCTGCCCCAGCCCGATCTCAGCCACGACCTCCTGCGCCACGGCCCCGTCGCGGACCTGCGCCACCGCATCGCCGCGGCACCCGAGCCCGGCATCCTCCTCAACTACCTCGGCCAGATCGACGCCGACCGCGCCGACCCCGACGCGCCCTTCGCCCTCGCCCCCGAGAGCGCGGGGCCCATGCGCGACCCCAACAGCCCCGCGGGCGCCGAGCTCACCCTCACCGCCCTCGTGCGCGACGGCCGCCTCCACCTCGCCTGGCGCTTCAGCCCCGACCGCCACGACGCCGCCGCCATCGCCGCCATCGCCCGCGACACCCGGCACACCCTCCAGGCCCTCGTCGACCACTGCGCCGACCCGGGCACCCCGCGCCGGCCCACCCCCGCCGACCTGCCCCTCGCCCGCCTCGACCAACCCGGCCTCGACACACTCCTGGCCGACGCCCGCGCGGCCGGTACCCTCCACCCCGACAGCCTCGCCGACCTCTACCCGCTCACCCCCCTGCAGGAGGGCCTGCTCTTCCACGCCCGCCTCGCCCCCGGGGACGCGGCCTACCGCAACCAAGTCCGCCTCGACCTCGAACCCCTCGATCCCGACCGCTTCGCCCGCGCCGTCCGCGCCACCCTCGAGCGCCACGACGTCCTGCGCACCGCCATCCTCGACCCCGCCGACGGCCCGCCCCTCCAGGCCGTCCTCGACCCCGTGCCCCTGCCCCTCGCACGCCTCGACTGGACCGGGGAGCCGTCGAGCCAGGATGCGCCGCACGAGGACGCCCCGGACGAGGA
>NZ_FNVI01000067.1:0-4872 GCF_900107945.1 Methylobacterium sp. 190mf
CAAGCCGCTGATGATCGTCTCGGACAACGGCACCGAGCTGACCTCGCACGCCATCCTGCGCTGGCAGGAAGAGCGTGCAGTCGAGTGGCACTACATCGCCCCCGGCAAGCCGCAGCAGAACGGTTTTGTCGAAAGCCTGAACGGGCGCTTGCGCGACGAGTGCCTGAACGAGCATCTCTTCCGGAGCCTGCCGGCGGCCCGGACAATCATCGAGGCGTGGCGGGTCGACTACAACACCTGCCGCCCCCACACGAGCCTCGGTGGGCTCACCCCGAACGCGTTTGCAACCCGGTCCCAACAGGACCAGAACCAGAACGGACTCTGGTTATGAACGGGGGCAAACACGGGGCAAGGTCACTGCCAGCGTCACATTCAACTTCGCGTGCGCTTCGCGAAGCTCTACAATCAGTCCTGCCGTGCGCCTCATCTCCGCTCGACCTTTGTGGAGCTGTAGCTTGGCCGGTTGTTTTGTGCGCTTTTGCCCGCGATCGAGTACCTCAGCGAAAGGCACCGCCATCAGAACGGTGCCATGCGCATCGGTGATCTCGAAGCCATACCGGATAGGGTTCTTCGCGGTGGAGGCCAGATCGGAGCCCATTCCCGGCACAGCCTTGAAGGCCTCAAGATATGCCGCCTCAACGCTGGCGAGATCCAAGCCTTCGTCGTCGTGGTCCAGACCGTCCGGACCACGGAGGTGGAAGTAGAATTTAGGCATCTACCGTTCGCGATGAAGGTGCCTTCTTAATGCCAGCGTGCTCTGGTCGATCTGGATCGTCAAGTTTCAGGGCGTACGGCGGAAATCTTGGCCGATCAGTCGCACCCTTGGAGAACAGAACTTCGAACCTTTGTACTGCCTGAAAGCTGACGTGTCACCTTCGGCCCAGGCCGGCGTTACGATCCGTCCCCCTGAGACCAAACGCGGCCGGGCTCTGCCAAACCGTGCCGCTCCCCCGCCGCGCTGACGCTGTTGAGCATCTCCGATCGCACCAGCGCGTGCTGGCCGCCAACATCCCACGCGAGGTGGGCAGATCCCTTGGTCATTCCTGCTCCAGCAGGTTCGTGAAGTTTGCGACGATCCCGGGCCTCCGGCCGCCCTTGCGGGACGAGGCCATCAGCCGGACCCGGTAGCGGGCGCCGTCCGCCCCCTCGATCGTCCGCTCGGAGGGCCGGTTCGTCGACAGCACCGTCGGGATCTCGTCCACCAGCCATGCCAGGGGGATCGGCGCCGAAAAGTTGCGCAAGGACCGGCCGACGTCGCTCGGCTGCAAGCCGAAGATCTGCGCCGCTGCGTTGGTGAACATGCGGATGTGGAGATCCGGTGTCAGGAGCACGCTCGCGATGTTCATGCCCTCGAACAGCGTGGCCTGATCGTCGGTCAACTGATCGACGGCCTCGATCTTGGACGCGAGCTCGGAATTCATTGTCTGAAGCTCCTCATTCAGAGACTGTGTCTCCTCCTTCGAAGCCTCAAGCTCCTCGTTGGCGGCCTGCATCTCTTCGTTGACGGAGTAAAGTTCCTCGTTCGAAGATTTTAGCTCCTCAAGGGACGTCTCATACTCCTCGATCACGGCCTGGAGCCGTTCGCGCGTCACGCTCAATTCGCGCTCCAGGCCCTGGAGCGCCGTGTCCCGCTCGTTCGCCTTCAGGGCCTGCTGCCGCTCCCTCTCGACCGGCGCGGCCGCCTCGTTGAACACGACCAGGAAGAGCGGCTCGACCGCGCCGGGCGTGTTCAGCGGCTTGACCACAAGGGAGATCGACTGGAAACCGCCGTCCGGCAGCTCGACGCCGATGCCTTCGCGCACGACCAGAATGTTGCCCTCGATCGCCTCGCGCAAGGCAGTCCGGAGATCCAGCCGCAGGCCTCTACGCGCCATCGCAGCCAGCTCCCGGGTCGGCTGGCCGGGCACGACCTCCAGGTGATCGCCGATCCGCGATGAGTAGTGCACGGCCTCGCCCGTCCGCGTCACGACCGCGTGGGGCGGCGTGAACTCGGACAACATCTGCGTCTCGACCGCGTGCCGCAGGGCGGCGTGCGTCATCACGTTGCGCCGCTGCGGGGGGGGCGCATTTGCAAAGATTGGCGTGTCCGTCCCGGACATCGGCCGCAACCGAGCCGGCGGGATCGCGTCGCGAGCCTGGAAGATGCGGTGCTGCTTGTCGATCGTCTCGAACAGGTCCTCGAACCGCGTCACGTTCTCGGCCATGCCGATGAACAAATAGCCGCGCGGGCGCAGGGCGTAGTGCAGAACCGGCATCAGCTGTTGCTGGGCCTCGACACCTAGGTAGATCATCAGGTTGCGGCAGGAGACGAGATCGAGGCGCGAGAACGGCGGATCGCGCAGCACATTGTGAGGGGCGAAGGTGCAAAGGTCGCGCACGGCCTTCTCGACGACCGCGCTGTCGCCCTCGACGACGAAGTGCTGCCCGATCCGCTCAGGCGAGACGGCGGACAGGTAGGCCCTCGGGTAGCGGCCAGTCCGGGCGACCGTGAGCGCGCGCTCGTCGATGTCAGTGGCGAAGACCTGCACGCGCGGCGGATCCGCCAGGGTGACCATGTGCTCGCGCAGGAGGATGGCCAGAGAGTAGACCTCCTCACCTGTCGAGCAGGCCGGCACCCAAATCCGTATGACATCGGTCGCCGCGCGTGCGTCGAACAGCTTTGGGATGACCTGGGCGGACAGGGCCTCGAATGCAGCGGTATCGCGGAAGAAGTTCGTCACACCGATCAGCAAGTCCCGGAACAGCACCCCAACCTCGGCCGGGTCAGCCCGCAGCAGCTTGAGATAGCCGTCCAGTCCGGACGCGCCGACGACGCCGAGGCGCCGCTGCAGGCGGCGCCCGAAGGTGCTTGGCTTGTAGCCCGAGAAGTCGTGGCCGACCTGCCGGCGGAGGATGGCGAAGATCTCGGTGAGGAGCTCGGCCTCGAACTCCCGCGCGACCCCGTCGGCCTGCGCATCCGGTGCGTTCGGCGCGGCGGCGACGTGCGCGGCGATCAGGTCGCCCATCCGTTCGGCCGTCTCGCCGAAATCAACGAAGCCGGTCCGCAGCGAGCTGAGCGGCATGTCGGCGGTCTCGGGGCCGTAGCTATCCGCGGTCTGGGCCAGGGTCAGGCCACCGTGCTCCTTGATCGCCTTGATGCCGATGGCGCCGTCGCCGTCGCCGCCGGACAGTATCACACCGACCGCACGCTCGCCCTGGTCGAGGGCCAGGGTGGTCAGGAAGATGTCGATCGGCTTGGTCTCGCGGCTCGCCGGGCCGAGCGGCGTCAATGTCAGCCGCCCGCCCGCGATGCCCATGACGAAACCGGACGGCATGACGTAGACGGTGCCCGGCGCGACCAGGACGCCGTCGGCGGCGGCCTCGACCTTGAGCGGCGTGAACCGGGCCAGCACGTCCGGGAGCAGGCTCTTGTGCTCCCGGCCGAGATGCGTGACGACGACGAAGGCGGCTCTCAGCGTCTCCGGCACCCCGCGGAAAAAGCCCCGCATCGCCTCGATGCCGCCCGCGGACGCGCCGATGCCGACGATCGGAAAGTGGTCCTGGTCTATCACCGCGTTCTTAGCCCTCGGATCAATGCCGCGCCGTGCAACAGGTCCCAGCATCACGCGTTCTGGCCCGATGTCGAGGACGGACGCACGGATCAGCTGTCGTGCGTGGCTTCCTGCACGACGTAGGCGAGGCAGCGCGCCCGGGCCTCGGGGCTCTTCAGCCGCACGAACAGACGCAGCAGGGCCACGAATTCTGCGAGATGATCAGGGCCCTCAACGACCGTTTCGATATCCGGAGTATCAGTAGGATCGGCCGTCAGGAAGGTCGCAACCGGGACGCCCAGCGTACGGGCGATGCGAACCAGCGCACCGCGCTCGTCGTCCTGCGGATCGTCACCGTTCATCGTGGTTTCTCCGCTGATCCTTACGCCAAGGCGATCATTGCAAAGCGATACCGGCTGCCCGCGGCCCCATCACGCCGGCGACGCGACGGCCGACATGATGGAGCACGCGGCCGAGGAGCAGACGGGTCTGAGGGTCAGGATCGTCGTCCGCGGCCTCGTAGGCCTCGATGAGAGACGTCACCAAATGTTTCGATGGACCAGGGTCGTCGCCGGCTGCCGACGGCCCGGTGACGGCTTGCTCGCGGGAGCGCCGCACCAAATCGCGTGAGGCTTGAAGCGTCCGACGCGTCTCCTCGGCCGCCGCGCGCAACTCACGGGCAACTTCGAGGCATCGATCTGCACGGGGGCGATCCATCAGAAGCACTCCGAGTTGCACGGCATGCCCGCATCAAGATCACTGCTGCGTAGCCTCTGGCACCGTGCGCTCAATTTCCAGATGTAGCAATCCGAATATCGATTTCGATGGCGATTGCAAGGATCAAACGCCAGCATCTATCGTAGGTATGTTATCAACGTTTTCGCATATGCGAGGGACTGCGAGGACACGCGTCAAATTTCGAGGTCAGTATACGCCAACCGACCGCAAAGCGGACCTTCCGAGGTTCCGAGAAGGGTCGTGAGCGGTCCCCGCGGCTAGGTCCGCTTGATGCGACCGCTATCCGGAAGCAGATGGGGTCGTCTAATCGCGGGGCGAAACGCAAGCTTTTTCTGCGGTGATCGTGACCATATGCCGGGTGCAGGGTCGTCTTCGCGGTCGGCAGGAGCCGCCGCATGATGGAGCTTCGCGGGAGGAGCCTTCCAATGTGGATGCCGCACTTCGCTGAGTCAGCGGGTGCACCCCATCAGGCGGAATGGCTCTGCCCACGTCCCGGCAAGGACAGACCTGTGTGCTCGCCGCGCGAACGCGATCCGCTCGTCAGATCAGGCGACCGCTCCGGCGGTGCGGTCAAATCTCTCGCCAGACTTCAGCATGGCGTGCA
>NZ_FNVI01000066.1:0-5005 GCF_900107945.1 Methylobacterium sp. 190mf
GCTCGCCCGACCGGCTCCGGCGGCCAAGCTACCCGTAGAGCAGAGGCCGACCCTGCACTAATTTTGAACTCGGACCACCTCGTGGGGGCAGGTCACTCCGCGTGCGGCTCACTCGCCCCCTGCATGCATTCATAATACCTTCCGCCCGCAGAAGTAGTGCCCATCGCGCAACAGTTGAGGATATCGTATTCGATGCGGCGTGTGGTTGTGATCTGACACCTATTACACAGATCAGGTTTAAGACTGTCCGCGGGCTCCGCAGTGTCAAAGCTCAAGCTTCTCGCTCACCAGACCTGCCCCAAGGCGTTTCAGCACGCCCTAGATGCGCTCGACGTGATTGGTAGGTGGGAGTGGAGTGCGACGACCGATCGAGCCCGTGTCGATGGGTTCGTGGCGCTGCTGTTCGGTGTCGATCCTGACGAAGCTAAGCAGGGTGTGCCGCTCTCGCTCTTCATCGACAGCATACAGCCAGATGACCGCGGGCGCGTTTTCGCCCAGATCCGGAGCTGCCGCGCTGACGGCGGCACATATCTCGCCGAATACCGAGTGATATCGGCCGATGGCCAGACGCGCTGGGTCCTAGATCGAGGCCACTTCAGCATCGATCATCTCGGCCGGTCGGTAGGCGGTGCTGGCATCCTGGTGGACATAACCCAGATGCGGATGTCTGAGGACGCGTTCAGCGAAGCCGAAACCCTTTCGATGGAACGGCCGCTGGACCGGGCGGCCGAGCACGCTATCGCCGCCCAGCAGGCGATCGTGGAGTTGCAGGACGCTGAGTTGAAGGCACAGGCGGACACGCTGCTGATGGCGCTCGGACGCAGGCTCGCCCAGCAGGAGGTTCGGGAACGGCGTCGGCGGATGAACTGAGGGCTGCCATTCTGTCGCGCCAGTCCGCTCGGCCGCAGGCTGGCGCGAGCCATCTCGCCATGGCACCCCGCGGGCATGGCGACGCTTGATGATCAGACCTGTGAAGCGAAAATCAAGGGTATCTGGCGTCAGATCAGCGTCGCTGAGGCAAAGAGCGCTTACGTGATGGCGCCGAAGCGATGCCCGTCCTGCCACGGTGCGGTGGTCCTTTCGGGTTCATACGCCGAACACCGCCGCCGGAGGTTCACCCATCGCAGGGTACATACCGGCTGCGCACAGGACCCGAAGCGGTACTCTGGCACGCCATCGCCGCATCCTCAGGCGGTCATCTGAGTGGCGGCTTGAGTCGACACGAACTCGATCAGGAACGCTCAGCGGGCGCACGGTGTTCGGAGCTGGTAGTTTCACTGGCAAGGAAGACGTGCATGGACGTTTGGCAACTCATCAAGCGCGACCATGAGAACATTGGTGGCCTGATCCGTGAGATACCATACGCTCTCAACGATCCCAGAGCGGTCGGCAGCCGCGAGCAGATGCTGGCTGATCTCATGGACGAGCTTGATCTGCATGCCATCGGCCTTGGTGCCAGCTTGTATGGCCCGTTGAGCCGGGAGAGCCAGACGCGCACGCTGATCAAAGACCTGAACCGCGGCCACGCTGAGTTCAGGCGACAGCTGCAGCAGCTCGCCCGTCGCCGTAGGGCGGACTCGGCTGGCTGGCTCGACACCTTTGAGGATGTCACGTTCCTCGTGGATCAGCACCTGCATCGCCACGTGCATGAGTTGATCCCCGCAGCCCAGATGCTTTTCGCGCCCGAGGAGGTTGCCGCTGCCACACGGGCGTTCGTGCGGGCCAAAACGAACGCGCTTCAGTCGCGGCGGCGAGGCACCGTGGCGGGAGGCATGTCGAGCGAGTTCGCCCTTATCGCGACGCTCGCCGGCGTGGCCGCCGGCCTCGGCTATCTGGTCTGGAACGGCGGACGCTTTGGCCGGTCGACATCTGACCGACCGGCCGAAGCTGGGGAGCGTGTTTCCCAGCGGGCGATCCGCCCTATGCCGCGGTGAAGACGGTGGGGCATGCCGGTCGATGAGCCGCTCGCCTGAAGCGAGGCAATTCCGTCGCCCGATTTGACGATAGAAGCCCGCCCTGGTGTTCCAGGTGCGGGCTTGGTGCGACTGCGCCAACGAGGCCGCACCCTGGATTTAGGCACTGCTCTTCCGGCGCTCAGCCCCCCAGCCGATCGCAGAAGCTACCTCGACCGTTATGGTTAATAGAAGGTTGCTGACGGTCGCGGCCCTCGCCGAGGCCGCCCTCGGCGAAAGGCCCCTGGAGCGTATTGTCTTTTAGCCGCAGTGGGATCGGGGCAGCGTTTGAAACTATCCAGCTGACACCTCCGTTCTGCGATGGCGTAGCCGTCCCCGGCTGCGCGATCTCCGGAGCAGTCTGTGGCACGTACCCCGACCCTGATCCTCGCGGCTTGCCTGACGGCAGGCGCTTTCCACCCAGCGGATGCCGCGACGAAGAAGGTGCAGGTACCGAACCAGTTCGACGGCTCCTGGACGATCGTCGCCACCACGACTGAGGGCCCCTGCTCGGCCAGCACAAGCTACAACGTGCAGATCAAGGACAGCGACGCGTCGATCCCCGGGGAGGAGGTCGACATCGATGGCGGCGTCTCGGCGGCCGGCGCCGTGCAGGCCACCATCACCCAAGGCTCGAACAAGGTGCCGATCGCCGGCAGTCTGACCGCGAAGGGTAGCGGCAGCGGCACTTGGCGCACGTCGGGCGGCTTGGTGGAGTGCAGCGGGAGTTGGAGCGCGAAGCGTTCTAGCTAGGCATTCTATGACGAAGCCGCACGGCCTTCACGGAGCGGAGAGACGCTTCGTGTTCGCAGCCACGTGCTCACGGTAGCGGGCGATGACCGTTTCGGGCGAGCCGCCGAACATCAGTGTCGTCATCGCCTCGCCGGCGGCGTGAACCTTCTCAATCACCATGGACTGAGCCTCAGCCAGTCCTTCGCTACCGCCCCAGGCTAGACGAACCAACCGCAGTTCGATGACGCGCTGCGCCTCAATGGCCAGCATCAGCGATGAGAAGAAGGGATTGTACACGGCACGCTCCTGGCCGCCGGATCGCGGCAGAGCTTGAACACATCACATCGTGAGAGAGATTCGGCGCTCGGTCGCATGCCCGCCCTGCATCTCAGCCTCATCGCCCGATCTGATCAGGGGCTGACCACGCCATATCGCAAGCTCGTGATCGCCCTACCCATATCCGGCAACACGCTCGCCACAACCGGACGGCATGGTTGCCGGTATGACCTTGCCAACAGCTCAAGCCCTCGGCGTCATGGCCTGCGCCATGATCGCGTCCGCCATTTACCTGGCGTCCCTCGTACACGGCGTCAGATCGGAGGATAGCGGCCCACGCTAGGCAAGCGCGACTGCGACGGCGAGGCCGCACCGAGGCCAGGGGGGTAGGCCATAGAGCTGCTCTGCCGTCGCTCGGCCCCTCGACCGATCGCTGTCGGCAGCATGACCGCGCATAGTTAACGGCCCGTCAACGGGTGTTGCTCTGTTCGCGTCTGCCCATGACACATGGCCGGTTGATGCCGGTGTTCTCGGCCGCCCGTCTCGCTATGTTCTGCTCCCGTTCTAGATCCCGCCCGCGGATCACAGGATGGGCTATGTCGAGACGGGGCGTCTTCGTGCGGGCCGAGGAGGTCGCCTTCCTGGAGGAGGCGCGGCGCTGGCGGCAGCAATGCGTCTTGGTCCTCACGAGGGCCAAGACGCAGGGCCCGCTCTACAACGCGACCTCGAAGGTAATCGACGCGATCGACGACGTTGCCGAGGTGGTGACCGGCGACCGGCGGACCTTCTACCAGAGGGATGCGACCATACCAGGCGAGAACCTACCGCCCGTGAAGTGGCGCACGGTGGAGTAGAGCAGCGTCGGCTCCGCCTACGTCCGTATAGAGGCTGGCCGGCTAGGCGAGCCGCGACGAGGGTGCTTACTGGGCTTCCGGTAGGGCGTGACGCGCGGGGCCCGCTCGACTGGCGCCGTGACCTCAACATCAGCGAACCGAGCATCAAACCGGCGTGCTGAGATCCACGCGACCGCGAGTCCGACAAGGCCGAAAGCGACCCCGAAGGCGGGCAGTCCGTAGCTGATCCAGAGGTTCGGGTCGGTCACGATCAATCCTCGCTGCGCAGGAAGTGGTAGGCTGCGGGAGCCACGAAGAATAGGACGAGGAAGGCCGCAGGACCAGCCCACCATGAGTGCAGGGCGGGGGATGGGCTGCCGGGCGCTTGGCCGAAGTTCGGGATGATCGTCGCCGCGGCTAGGATGCCCAGACCCACCGCGTTGGCGGTGGTGGCGAACGCTTCACCCGCTAGTTGAACCGCTTTGCTGCCAGCTTGCGCTCAGCCGCTCGAGCTTTGGCAGACTTGTTCACTCAGCCGGCGCCTTCCGTTCCCGGAACCGGATCCCGGCCCCACCGCCGTTCTCGGATATGAAAAGGTCGGCAGTCATGCCCGTAAATCTGCAGCCACCACCACGATGGCTGCTGTGAAAGCCGCGACGGAACAGTCCTCAATCGCGTACTCCAGGCCTGCAGCCTCAAGCGCGCGTTCAACACTCACGAGCACAAAGGCCACGGCGACGGCGAACATCCGGCCCTTGATGACGTTCATCCGGTCGGCTCGGTAGGCGCGTCGGCCCCTACAATGCCGAGCCACTCCAGCGCTGCTGCGCGCGAGGCGAAGGCGTGCTGCTGCCCCGTGAAGGGCGCCGGTCGCTTGGCTGGTACCGTCTCATCGAGGAGTTCGATCAGCCATCCTTGCACCGCGTCGCTGCGCCCGACCTCACGAACTAGGGACGCGACGGGGGCACCATCCAGCAGGACGTCGTAGCTGCCGGGAGCGAGCTGCTGGACGGTGTAGGTCACGACCGATCCTTGGTCCGGAAGCCCGCGAAGAAGCGCGTCAGGCCTTGTAGGTCACCGTCTGCTGAAACCTCGTCAGCGGGCGGAGAGTTCGGGTTGACCTGCCCCCACGAGGTGGTCCGAGTTCAAAATTAGTGCAGGGTCGGCCTCTGCTCTACGGGTAGCTTGGCCGCCGGAGCCGGTCGGGCGAGC
>NZ_FNVI01000064.1:0-5625 GCF_900107945.1 Methylobacterium sp. 190mf
GTCCTGGTGCCCGAACTCGCACCCGGGGACATCGTGATCATGGACAATCTCGGCAGCCACAAAGGCCCGGCCGTGCGCGCGGCGATCGAGGCGGCGGGCGCGCGGCTCCTGTTCCTCCCGCCCTACTCGCCGGACTTCAATCCGATCGAGATGGCGTTCTCGAAGTTGAAGGCGGGGCTGCGCAAGGCCGCCGAGCGCACGCGCGAAGGGCTCTGGACCACAATCGGGCGGCTCGTCGATGCCGTCACGCCCGACGAGGCTGCAAACTTCTTCGTCGCGGCAGGATACGACCCCAATTAAACCGAAACCGCTCTAGACGTTCACATTATTTTTTGCACTGAGCATTCCCTAGAGCCGTGTCGGGTGAAAAAGCATAAATGTAGTCCACCAAAAGATCGGACGGATTGTGAGTATTATCGATTGGCCACCCGGATCCGAGCGCGAGATTGACCAGGATCATAAACGGTTTCGTATGCTCGACAGGCGTCGGGGTTCTACCAATTTCCGATCGGTCAAGATAAAAAACGATCCATTCTTTGGTAACCTCTGCTCCATATAAATGGAAATCTGAACTCAAGCTATTATTGGGAACTTTTGTTATGATAGTTCCGCCGGTGCTCTTGCTTCTGTCCTGCTTATTCCAAATGTGCCAGACGGAGTGGAAAGCATCAGGGAATTGACCGTAGTACTCTACGATATCGATTTCGACTGAAGGCGACCTGTCATCCCGTGGAACATTTTCATTCAACCAAAAGGCTGGCCACACCCCAGGGCCCGCAGGCAATTTCATTCGAGCTTCGAAATAGCCGTACATTAAGGAAAATCCCGCTCCAGTTGGATCAGCGCTCGAAAGAAGTCCTGAAGTCCACCTGCCGTTGTCGTGTTTGCGAGCCCTGATTGTTAAGATTCCATTATCAATTATGAAAGGCTCATTTCTATTCTTGTCGGAGTAGATATCTATCGGATCAATGAATTTGGCATCTCCAAAATCGCCGTTCCATGGGGTGTGTGCTGACCATCGCGTACGCTCGTTATTAGACTTTGACACACTCAAATCGACAAAGTCATCACCGAAGACTTTTTTGTAGCGGCAAATTTTAATCTTCCCGACATCGGCTTCGATCTGATCGCTTCTTGCGCTGAATACCAAAAAGTTGAGCCCCGTACCAATTAGAACAAACCAAATGAATCGAACGTTCATTTGTCTCATCTCAAACGCTCCTTTAAGCGAAAACTCGAACTTAGGATATAGTCGCAGTCACAATTACCACTGTCCCACATAAGTGGAAAGTGGCATTTTGACCTACGGTTTGAATTCCATAGTTTGCGAAATGGGCATTCGAGTTGATATAGTGCTAAACGTGCGATTTTATTGGTGAGCAGCACTATAGTAAATGCAATTCTACGCCCTACGGGAATGATCCGAACATCTATCAAAATTCCGACTCCTCTGGTAAATATGCGAGTCAGTGGTACGGCATAGGTTTTGATTTTAATTGCACAAATATATTAAAATATGAATGTAGCGAATGTTTTATTGCACCCTATGGAAGGGCGGCCGATAGACAAATGATAGATAACGGACTCAATTATTTTAGGCAATTCTGCGCTATAGCCTGAGAATTATATTTGGTTCATATTCTACGGCTACGAAGGAATTGGCACACTCGCTTGGCGTGATCCTCGATTGTACGCCTGGGTGCCTTCCGCAGAAGCGCCTTCTTGAGAAGGCCAATTCGATTGTTTTGAATTCGGTCAAGTAGGACGGGAGGAAGAGCAGCTGCGCGCCGCCTGCTTCGATCCCCGCGCGCACGGCCGGCCCTTTATCGCTGCCGAGGTTGTCCTTCACGACGGTGTCGCCGGGAGCGGGTTGAGGTACGAGCACGCGCTGGACGGAGCCTGGAATGGACTTGCTTCAGTTTAGATACTGCTGGCGAAGCGTAAGCGCTCGGCGAGCGGCCCTGTTGATTAGGCGGCCTGAGCACCAGCGGTGACCGGCGACCAGTTCCAGGGCAGGAGTTCGGCCAGGCGTTTGGCTGGATGATCAGCGAGGCGGGTGAGCACGTCGCGCAAGTAGGCCTCCGGATCGAGCCCGTTGAGCTTGGCCGTCTCGATCAGCGTGTAGAACGCCGCGGCTCGCTCGGCGCCGCGCTCCGAGCCGGCGAACAGGTAGTTCTTGCGTCCGATCGCGACGGACCGCAGCGCCCGCTCGGCCGGGTTGTTGTCGAGCGCGATCCGCCCGTCGTCGAAGACGCGGGTCAGCGCCGTCCAGCGCACCAGCATGTAGCGGAACGCCTTGGCGAGATCGGAGCCGCCCGAGAGCTGCGGCAGGATCGTCGCCGCCCAGGCCTTCAGGGCCGCTGCGAGCGGTTTGGATCGAGCTTGGCGCTGCCGCAGGCGCTCGTCGGGAGGCTTGCCGCTGACGGATCGCTCGACCTCGTAGATCGCGCCGATCCGTTCCAGGGCCTCGAAGGCGACCGCCGAGCCGGTGCTGGCATGAACATCAAAGAACTTACGACGGGTGTGCGCCCAGCAGGCGGCCTCGATCAACGCGCCGCCCGGGCGACGGCCCTCGTAGAGCCCGTTGAAGCCGGCATAGCCATCCGCCTGCAATACGCCGGAGAACGCCGCCAGATGCGTGAGCGGACGCTCGCCCTTCCGATCCGGCGAGGCGAAGAACACGGCCGCCGGCGGACGCACCCCGCCAAAGGGGCGCTCGTCGCGCACATACGCCCAGAGCCGGCCAGTTCTCGTCTTCCCCGCCCCGGGCGCCAGGATTGGCACCGTCGTATCATCACCGTGCAGGACGTCCGACCCGGCGATCACCTCCGTGCGCAGGAGATCGGCCAGCGGGGCCAGCGCGGCGGCCGTGGCGCCCATCCAGCCGGACAGGGTCGAGGTCTGCAACGTGACGCCGTCCCGCGCATAGATCTCGGCCTGACGATACAGGGGCAGGTGATCGTCGAACTTCGCCACGGCGATATGCGCGAGCAGCCCGGGGCCGGCACGGCCGCGGGCGATGGCGTGGTAGGGCGCGGGAGCCTGCACCACGGTCTCGCAGACTCGACAGGAGAAGGCCTCGCGCACGTGCCGCACCACCTTGAAGCGGCCCGGCACGTAATCGAGGCTCTCCGTCACGTCCTCGCCGATCCGGCGCAGGCGACCGCCGCAGGCCGGGCAGGCGCAGGGGCCGGGATGAGCGACGGTCTCGCGCGGCAGATGCTCGGGCAAGGGGCGGCGCCCCGGCCCTCGGCTTGCCGCCTCGACCGCCTCGGCGACGACCGGGGCCGCCGCGAGGCGTTCGGCCTCGTCGGCCTCCAGGACCTCGATGGCGAGTTCGAGCTGCTCGACGCGGGCTTGCAGCTTCTCGGACGAGACGCCGAACTGCGCCCGCTTCAACCTGGCGAGTTCGCCGCGGAGCTTCTCGATCAGCGTGTTGGCATGAACGGCGTCCCTCGCCATGCCGACGATCATGCGTTTGAGCGCATCCACGTCATCCGGCAGCGAGGCAGGATCGAGAGCCATGCCAATAGCTTAGCTGGCCCACGATGGCTCCGCCAGCCCCTTCCCTCAGCCCGCGATGCGCGGCCGGTCCGTGCGCTCGGGCGCCCGCCAGTCGATCCCCTCCAGCAGCATCGCGAGCTGAGCCGGCGAGAGCGCCGCCGCGGCCCCTGCAGTTCCCGGCCAGACGAAACGGCCTCTCTCCAGCCGCTTCGAGAACAGGCACAGCCCCTGGCCGTCCCACCACAGGACCTTGATCAGCCGCCCCGCACGGCCGCGGAAGACGAAGGCCTGACCGGAGAACGGATCATGGTGCAGGTGGTCCTGCACCAGCGCGGCGAGCCCGTCGAAGCCCTTCCTCATGTCCGTGTGGCCGGTGGCCAGCCATACGCGCGAGCCCGAGGGAACGGGGATCATCGATCCAGCAGCGCCGCGAGAAGATCCCGCACCAAGGCCGGATCGGCACCCGCCTCGGCACGCAGCCGATGGCCGTCGGCCAGTTCCACCTCGATGGCGCCACCCGGCGCACCCTGGTCACGGGTCGGCAGACCCACCGGTGCCGGCAGTGCGAGCGGAACGAAGGGAGGCGGAACCGGCAGGGCCGCCGCCCGCTCCTCATCCCAGGCCTCGCGTCGCCAGCGAAAGAGGAGCGAAGGCGTCAGGCCATGGCGGCGTGCCACAGACGAGATCGACGCGGTGGTGCTCTGCGCCTCATCGAGGATCGCTCGCTTTTCCTCACGCGTCCACGAGCGACGCGTGCCGGCTACGACGATATGGGGCGAGATCGTAGGTCCAGACATAGGGCGGATACAGGCCTTCGCGACAGCACTGTATCCAGGTCTAGAATCTTATCCCGCAAGGCGCCTGCCAACGAGCGCTTACGGCGAAGCGGATGAATCGGTTTGTGGATTTGCTCCGGATTAATGGAGAGCGGTTTGGTGCGTGAAGCCCCTCTCGAACTGGATAGGGCTGGTGTAGTCGACACCGCCGATGACGTGACGCTCGTGAGCTTCCTCGGCACTCATCCCATCCTCCTGGCGATCGAACCTGATGGCTTCACCACGACCGGATGCGCGGACAGGACAGTCACGAGACCAGACGGTCAGGCCCTTCTCGGGTCACAAGCATCGGCGAGGCAAAACCTCACCGCAGGGTGTTCCCGGGCGGCCGACAGGTCCGGGGAAAGACACGACCGGTCGATCGGAGTGCGGGTCAGGCCGCACCGGGACACCCTGCGGCGCCAGCTTAACTGACGGTCCATCGCTGTGCGGATCAGGCCGCCAGGAAGCTGGCAACGATCTTCTGACTGTCTGAATGATGCAATAAACTTGGTCCGGGCCGTCGGACGACAAGGGCACGTCGCTGCGCGGTCAGCGCGAGTTCCTTGTGAAGCCGGTCGCCCGCCGCCCAGCCCACGACCCGTCGGGAGTACAGATCAAGGACCACCGCCAGGTACAACCAGCCCTCCCGCGTCCAGATGTAGGAGATGTCGCTTCCCCACTTGCGATCCGGCCCGGCCGCCTTGAAGTCCTGGTCGAGGTGGTTGGGCGCGACTGGAAAGGCGTGGCCGCTGTCCGTCGTGCGCCGGAAGCGGCGCGGCTAGCGGGCTTTGAGCCCGTTTGTCAAACAGCGTCGAAGTCTTGTTCTTCCGCATTTCGTGTGGCGCGGAACGCCAGATCAGGTCGCGGTGAGGGCGCGCTGGCGTAACAGCGCGAAGCCCGCGCAGCCGAATATCATGCGCTTGAGTATCCGTTTTGCTCAAGCGCGTTTTTGTTGCCAGGTGCGGCCGTCCCTCAGGAGGGCATTGGCCAGCAGAATGAGCTTGCGCATGACGGCCGTGAGGGCGAGTTTTGGTGGCTTTCCAGCATCGCGAAGCGCTTGATACTTCGCCCTGAGGTCTGGGTTGAACCGGGTCGCGACCAGGGCAGGCATGTAGAGGGCTCGGCGCAGTCCGGTGCGTCCGCCCCGGATAAAGCGTCGGCCTGTGCTGCGGCCGGAGTCGCGCGCCATCGGCGCCAGTCCTGCTAGGCTTGCGGCCGGGCCCGGCTCGAGGCTGCCGAGTTCGGGCATCTCGATCAGCAGCGCAATCGCGGTTGCCTCGCCGATACCGGGAATGCTGGCCAG
>NZ_FNVI01000062.1:0-6799 GCF_900107945.1 Methylobacterium sp. 190mf
GCTGGCGTCGAAGGCGTAGCCGGCGTTGATACCGAAGTAGGCGCCGGTCCAGGTGAAGACCGGGACGGGGGTGAACACCGGCGGCGGGGCGGCGCGGCGCGGCAGGTCGGCGGCCGAGGCGGCGCCGGTCAGGAGAGCCGTGGCGGCGCTCGCGAGCAGAAGCTTCTTGATCATCTGGTCCTCTGTCTCCCGTTGGACGGGATGTGTGCGGGGCGGACAGGACGTCAGGATGTGCGGGCGCGATAGTGCATTGTTGCAACAGCGCCGGCGGGGGTCCGGAGCCGGTGGACCGAAAGGTGCGCTGGAGCACATCATCGCGGCGTCGTGATCCGGTGTCGCGGAACTATTTCGCGACTTCTGTCGCGGAGGTCCGCCGCGACGACCAATATGCGCACGCTGCGACCGCACATCTCCGCGCGCCCGATTCCGTCGGCGAAACGCTTGATCCAGGTTGTTGCCCACCGCGCCGGTGCCCGACAAACTTGTACAGCGGCACCGCATGGGGCGTTGCCCGATCGATCGGAGTGCTCGCGGCCGCGTCCCACATGGATGAACTCTCCCTGGATCCCGCCTCGGGTCTGGTTCGGGCCGCCCACCGCCTGGCGACCGCCCGGTCCCTGGAGGACACGGTCGCGATCCTGCGCGAGACCGCGCGGGAGATCGCGGGCTCCGACGGGATCGCGGTGGTTCTGCGCGAGGGCGACGCCTCCTTCTACGCCGCCGAGGACGCCATCGAGCCGCTGTGGCGCGGTCGCAGGTTCCCGCTGACGGCGTGCATCTCGGGCCGCGCGATGCTCGACGACGCGACCATCGTGATCCCGGACATCGAGTGCGATCCCCGGGTGCCGCTCGCCCTCTACCGCCTGACCTCGATGCGCAGCCTCGTGATGGTTCCGATCGGCTCGCCCGAGCCCGTCGCCGCACTGGGCGCCTACTGGTGCGCCTCGGTCATCCCGGACGACGCGACGGTCCGCCGGCTCGAGGATCTGGCCCGGCACGCGGCCGCCGCCCTGGCGCGGCCGCGCCCGGCGGGATCGTGACGGTCGCGGCCGTGCGGGTCCGCGGCCGCAGGATCCCGTTCCGGCCGGGATCGATCGGCCGTCCCGGCCGTTCCCCGCCCTCAGGCCCCCGCACGGAAGACCCAGACCCGCCACATGAAGCGCCTCACCCTCATCGGCATCTTCATCGTCCTGCTGCTCGCCATCGTGGCGATCGCGGCCACGTGGTCGAAGGTCACGCCCGTCAATCCGGCGGTCGCGCCGGACACGTCCGCGACGCCCAACCCCACCGGCGAGCGGAAATGAGGCCGCGCTGACGCATCGCCCGGTACGCCGGTCCTGATCGGGGACGGGGCCGGACCGCCCGGTCCCGGCGACCGCGCCGGCCGCGCGGGGAACATGCGGCGACCTCCCGCCTTGGCCCTACACGAAGGACCGCAGGGAGGGACGGATGGGACAGGATGTCGACGCCGCACGCGAGGCCCTGGGGACGGTCCCGCCGGGCCGGCCGGCAGCCCCGGAGAAGCGGGCCGACCCGGCGGCCGGCGGCAGCGGTCCCCACGCCCCGGGCCCCGTTGATCCCGGCTCCGACGCGGCGCCGGAGAGCGGCGGCTACGACACCCGACCGCCCGCGCCGCAGCCCGACAACCGGAAGGGCGGGTACGGCGCCGGCTGAGGCGCGCGAACCCCCTTCATCCGTCCATCGCCCTCAAGGCGCGGCGCTTTGCCTGTGCCGGGGCGCGCGGGTCACCCGTCGAAGTCGCCTGCGGGCGCGCGGGGTCGCTGATCGGCGTCGTTCGAGGCTGTCGCGCGGTCAGCTGGGTCACCCCCGTCCGGACGCGCCGAGATCCTCTGCGGTCGATGCGGACGTGCAACGAACGGCGCACCCGTCGGCCTCCGCACGGCGCGAGAAAATCTAGAGATATTCATCGAGTCTTCGTTCTATATTTACGCTGTTTAAACCCTTGCCGCGCCCAAACCGTGGGAACGTAAATCGCTCGCTGGAAGTCCGATCATGAATGAGACCTTCGATGAGACATCCAACACCTTGGCCGTGATGACCGCCGAGCTTGTGGCCGCCTACGTGTCGAACAATCCGGTGCCGGCCGCGGAGCTGCCGGCCCTGATCGCACGGGTGCACGGCGCGATCAGCGGACTCGTCGCCGGGACGCCGGCGGCGCAGGCCGGCGCGGCCCCGCAGGCCGAGGTCGAGAAGCCGAGCGCGGCCCAGATCCGCAAGTCGGTCCGGCACGACGGGATCGTCAGCTTCATCGACGGCAAGCTCTACAAGACGCTGAAGCGCCACTTGGCCAGCCACGGCCTGGATCCGCGCAGCTACCGCGACAGCTACGGCCTGCCGACCGACTATCCGATGGTCGCCCCCGGTTACGCCGAGCAGCGCTCCGCCCTCGCCAAGGCGATCGGCCTGGGCCAGCCCGGCGCCATGGCGCGGCGCGGCGGCACGGACCACTGATCCCCGACAGGCGCGTCGCCGCCCGGGCGGCGAGACCGCCGGCTGCCCGGCCGACCGCGCGGTCATCGCCGGGCGGTCAACCCTCCGGGCCGGCGCGGCGCTTCTCCCGGACCCCGCCCGCCCCGGTGCGGCCGCGGGCGTAGCCCAGCGATATCAGCCCGCCCTGCCGGGCGAGGCGCCGCTCCAGCGCGTCGAGATCGACCAGAGCGTCCGCGATGGCCGCGACGAGCGCGGCCCACGCGTCACCCTTCGCCGCCCTGTGATAGGCCACGGCGATCGTCTCGGCCTCCCTGAGACGAATCTCCGCAGGGGCCGCCTCGGGATCTGGGTGCATCGCCGTCCGAATCCGTATAGAACATATCACGAACAAAGCGCATCGGCGCGGTGGGTTCAACCGCGGATGCGCCCCGTTCCCGGATCGCGGTGGAGTGCTGTGGATTGATCGAGGGAAGCTCAATGCCGACGCGGCTTTACCGCTTCCACTGCACGGACGGCCACGAGCTGGTGACCGACTTGCGCGGCAGCCGGTTTCCGAACGCGGCGCAGGTGCGGGCCCACGCCGATCGTGTCGCGCTCGCGCTGATGGAGCGGGTCGTGGAGCGGTTCGACTGGTCGGGCTGGCAGGTCGAGGTCTACGACGCCAAGGGCCGCCGGGTCTGGATCCGGGCCTTCCCGGATGTGTGCGTCGACAGGCGGGCCGCCTGAGACGGGTGGCCGAGCAGAAGGATAAGCAGATGGCGTTCAAGCCGAGATCCGCCGCCGAGACCAAGGCGCGCGACCTGGGTCTGGCCCTGGCCCGGATCGCCGAGGACGCGGGCACGCCGGCCCATATCGGCGTCGACCGCTTGCGGCGCGCGAGTCCCCGGCTGACCCCGCTGGCAGTGGGTCAGATGGTGCGCCGGGAGCGGGACACCGTCGAGGCGACCCTGGCCGAGCGCGGTCTGGCGCTCGTCGACTATTCCGATCAGGGGCCGGGTCGCGGGATGGAATTCGTCATCGACGCGGCGGCCTGAGCGGCGCGGGTCAGGCCGCCGCCGGGCGGCTCCGCAGCAGGCGGCCGACCAGGCGGAACGGCAGGAGCGGCAGCTTGATCAGCGCCGTGACCACCAGCACCGCCACGACGGTGAGAAGCGCGAGAACAGAGTTCATCATGCGCGTCGGACTCCCATGACCGGCTCGCCCCTCGGGCCGGGAGCGCTACGAGGCGCCCGGATCACGGCGAGACTATGGACGGTCGGGCGCCATTCGGTCGCAGCCGGACATCCGAGCGGGGCACTGGATACCGGGCCCCGTTCGGGCGGTTCTTCCCGGCAGGCCTGCCCCGGTCAGGCCGCCACACGCGGAGAGGAGTTCGGTATGCGCACGCGTCTCGCCGGAAGATCGGCCGCGCTCGCGGCCGCGGCCGCGCTCTCGGTGATCGGGTCGTCCGCGGCCCCCGCCCGGGCACAGCCGGCGGCACAGGCGCAGGTGGCCGTGCGCTACGCCGCGCCGGAGCGGTTCACCGATGCCGAGAACCGCTTCGGCTCCGGGCAGCCGCTCCGGGTCACCCTGGCCGAGCTGACCCGGATCTTCACGGATCTCGGCACGGCGCGGCTCCGCCCCGACGAGCGTCTCGACATCACGGTGCTCGACGTCGATCTGGCGGGCTTCGACCGGCCCGGCTTCGCGACCCCGACCGGCCTGCGGGTCGTGACGGACGCCACGCCGCCGCGGATCCGCCTCGCCTACAGCCTGCGTCGCGGCGGCCGCACCGTGTCACAGGGCGCGGACACGGTGACGGACATCAACTTCCTGCTGACGTCCAATCCCCGCTTCTCCACCGGCGGCCTCTACTACGAGCGGCAGATCCTGCGCGACTGGTTCGCCCGGCGCTTCCCGGAGCCCGCGGGCCGCGGCTAGAACCCGTCTGCCGGCCCGACGACGCGACCGGGCCGGAGCCGGCGGCGCCCCTACCGGGCAGAGGAGCGGTGTAGTAGCGTCGGCGTGACCCGCACGCCGGGCCGGCCGACCCGACCGGTCGCGGACCGGGCTTCCACCCTCTGCGCTCGCCCGAGCCGGAGTCTCACGAGTCGGTCACCGCATGAGCGAGGCCCGCATCTTCTCGGCCGGCTGCAGCGAGCTCGCCGACCTCGTCCGGAGCTTCGACTGGGCGAGGACGCCGCTGGGTCCCATCGCCGACTGGCCGCAGAGCCTGGTCTTCGCGGTCAGCACGCTGCTGCAATCGCCGGTGCCGATCGTGCTGCTCTGGGGCGAGGACGGCATCATGATCTACAACGACGCCTATTCGGGCTTCGCGGGCGGCCGCCATCCCGAGCTCCTCGGCTCGAAGGTGCGCGAGGGCTGGCCGGAGGTCGCCGACTTCAACGACAACGTCATGCGCGTCGGCCTCGCCGGCGGGACGCTGTCGTACAAGGACCAGCAACTGACCCTGCACCGCTACGGCCGGCCCGAGCCGGTCTGGATGAATCTCGACTACTCGCCGGTCTTCGGGGAGGACGGGCGCCCGGCCGGGGTCATCGCCATCGTGGTCGAGAGCACCGAGCGGGTTCTGGCCGAGCGCCGCCTGCGCGCGAGCGAGGAGCTGTTCCGCACCCTCGCCCAGGGCATCCCCCAGCTCGTCTGGCGCGCCGCGATCGACGGGGCCTGCATCTGGTCGAGCCCGCAATGGCACGCCTATACCGGGCAGACCGACGCGACGAGCCTGGGCTGGGGCTGGCTGGCGGCGGTCCATCCGGACGATGAGGCGGTCGCCGCGGCCGCGTGGCGCGACGCGCCGGTAAGCGGCCACCTCTCCTTCGAGCACCGGCTCCGCAACGCCGCCGAGGACCGGTTCTGCTGGTTCCAGACCCGCGCCGCGCCGGTCCGCGACGCGCAGGGCCGGATCGTCGAGTGGCTCGGCACCTCGACCGACATCGACGATCTGCGCCAGCTCCAGGAGCGGCAGCAGGTCATGGTCGCCGAGCTGCAGCACCGGACCCGGAACCTCCTCGGCGTCGTGCGCTCCATCGCCAAGCAGACCATGGCCCAGACCGGGCCCGGCGAGACGTTCCGGCAGCGGTTCAACGATCGCCTGTCCGCCCTCTCGCGGGTCCAGGGCCTCCTCTCGCGCTCCGATCAGGAACCGATCACGCTCCGCTCCCTGATCGAGACGGAACTCGCCGCCCTCGACGCCCCGGCCATGCCGGCGCGCATCCGGCTGCACGGGCCCGTGGTGCGGCTGCGCAAGGCGACGGTGCAGACCTTCGCGCTGGCCCTGCACGAGCTCGCCACCAACGCGCTGAAATACGGCGCGCTCACCACCGCGCAGGGACGCCTGAGCGTGACGTGGCGGACCTACCGGGCGGACGACGGCGGCGGCCGGCTGCTGGTGGAATGGGTGGAGGAGGGTCTCGTTCGCGGACCGGAGCTGGCGGACGCGGCGCCGCGGGGCGGCTACGGTCGGGAATTGATCGAGCACGCCCTACCCTACGCCCTGAAGGCGACGACCAGCTACGAACTCGGCGCCACGGCGCTACATTGCTCGATCAACATCCCGCTCCCCGAGGGAGAAGCCGCAGGCAACCCCGCATGACCTCGAAACCACGCGCGCTGGCCGGCAGGCGGGTCCTGCTCGTCGAGGACGACTACTTCATCGCCGTCGATCTCAAGTCCGGCTTCGAGGAAGGCGGCGCCCAGGTGCTGGGTCCGGTCGCGAGCGTCGGCGAGGCGCTGGCGCTGATCGCCGGCACGACCGAGATCGACGCCGCGGTCCTCGACATCAACCTGCAGGACGAGCTGGTCTATCCGGTGGCCGACGCGCTGCACGCGCGCGGTGTGCCCTTCCTGTTCGCGACCGGCTACGATCCGGTCGCCGTGCCCTCGCTCCACGGCGCCGTCGCTCTCTGCCAGAAGCCGATCGACCCGCAGGTCGTGGCGCGGGCGCTGTTCGGCTGACGTTTCCCGGCTGTCGGTGGCGCGAGCCGCGGCGGCGCGGCGGATGTTTCCTGTGAAACATCCGCGCGGGCATCGATTCCCGCGCTGCTGCGGGCGCCGCGCGTCAGCGGTCCCCGAAGAGGCGCGCGATCGCGCCGGCGGCCAGCCACAGGCCTCTCAGGAGCCACCAGACCAGCCGGCCCGCCTGGACCAGCAGCTCGACGGCTTCGAGACCGTCGAGCACGCGCCGGAAGAAGCCGCGCCGGCGGGCTGCCGGTGCGGGCTCGGGCGGTGGCTTATCCGGGCCGTCTCTCCCGCGCATGCG
This sequence comes from Methylobacterium sp. 190mf, assembly GCF_900107945.1. NCBI lineage: Bacteria > Pseudomonadati > Pseudomonadota > Alphaproteobacteria > Hyphomicrobiales > Methylobacteriaceae > Methylobacterium > Methylobacterium sp. 190mf. The sequence goes on from NZ_FNVI01000062.1 coordinate 6,710, forward strand.
CGCCTCCGGACCACGGCGCCGGCCAAGTAAAGGCGGCGCCCCTCACCACGCGGCCTGGAGGCCGGCGGTGAACACCTGGGCGGTGGCGCC
>NZ_FNVI01000060.1:0-7883 GCF_900107945.1 Methylobacterium sp. 190mf
TCGTTGCCCACCTTCTGCATGGCGTGGGCGATCATCTCGCCGATCTCCTTGTCGCCGTTGGCGGAGATCGTGCCGACCTGGGCGACCTCGTCGGACGAGGCGACCTTGCGGGCGCGTGAACCGATATCCTTCACGACCGCGGCCACCGCCAGATCGATTCCGCGCTTCAGGTCCATCGGGTTCATGCCGGCGGCGACGTACTTCACGCCCTCCCGGACGATGGAGGCGGCCAGCACGGTCGCGGTGGTGGTGCCGTCACCGGCAGCGTCGCTCGACTTCGAGGCCACTTCGCGCACCATCTGGGCGCCCATGTTCTCGAACTTGTCGACGAGCTCGATCTCCTTGGCGACCGTCACACCGTCCTTGGTGATGCGGGGGGCGCCGAAACTCTTCTCGATCACGACGTTGCGGCCTTTCGGGCCGAGCGTCACCTTCACCGCGTTGGCGAGAAGCTCGACCCCGCGCAGCATCTTATCGCGAGCATCGACCGAAAAGCGGACGTCTTTGGCGGACATGGCAGGACCCTCATCATCTGTCGTTTGGCCCCGAGGCGCACCCCAGCGGGCGCCTCGAAGGGCAGATCGTCACGACGCTCCGCGCCGCCCGAGCCGGGCTAGGCGACGATGCCCAGGATGTCGGATTCCTTCATGATCAGGAGGTCCTGACCGTCGATCTTGACCTCGGTGCCGGACCACTTGCCGAACAGGACGCGGTCGCCGGCCTTCACTTCAAGCGCGATGATCTGGCCGGCCTCGTCGCGCACGCCCGGTCCCGCGGCGACGACCTCGCCCTCCTGCGGCTTCTCCTTGACCGTATCGGGGATGATGATGCCCCCTTTGGTCTTCTCCTCGCCTTCGATGCGACGGAGCACCACGCGGTCGTGCAGCGGACGGAATTTCATCGTGAGATCCTGATCGTTCCCAAGCGAGATCCAACCGACATGACTGGCGCTGTCGCGGGACAGATAACGGCGAGACTGTCATCGCCGCCCGATCGACCCATTATTAGCACTCGCCGCATGGAAGTGCTAATCTTATAATGGGACGGCGGGTCCCGCTCATCCGGAAGCCGGGGCAAAACGCCCAAACGGCCCCTTCAGCGGGGGACAGCGGATTCGAACCGCCTCCTTCGATCGACCGATCTCCGCGCCGCGCGGATCAACCTGCGCGATCGTCCGCCCTGATCGGGCCGCTCAAGCAGGACTGTGTTGGAGAATGGCATGACGATCAGTCAGGTCACAGCTCCGCCGACCAGCGACGATTCCATTGTGAAAAGCAGCTGTCTCGCCTGAAATCGCGAAGAGTTTTGACAATCAAAAATCTGGCTTGGGGCGGGCGGATATTTCGTCTCTTTCACGCGTTACACTTGTCCGCGCGATGGTCAGTCCCGCCGCTGGCGGACAAGGATCATTGTCATGACAATTCTGATGGCCGTCGCTCTGGCGATTGCGTTGCTCGGCATCGCGCTGACGTCTGCAGCCTACCGGTTTGCACCGGTGTCGAAGCACATAGCGAGTGGGGATATCGTCCTCGTCTGTGGGATCAGCACCGCAGCCTTGGGGAGCCTCGGAGCCCTCCTGCAGATCTTCACCGCCTGACCTGTGGGCTCGTCGAAGCCGCGTTGCCCATGACCGGGTCGCGCGGCGGGATCCTTGTCATGGACGGGACGCTGCCACCATGCCGACACCGCCCGACGCCTACCTCCGGGACATCCTTGCACAGGCGGAACAGGACCTCGCCGCGGCCGAGCTGCGCCGGGCCCAGCAGGCACGGATCGTCGCCGGCCCGCTCAATAGCCCGGAGACCCGTGCCGCCGCGGAACTGCTTCTGCGCGAGATTGACCGGACCATCACGTCCATCCGCGCGAACCGCCATCTGATCGCGGACATCCTGGCCTGATCAAGCCGGTCCGGCAGCTACGCCGATGCCGCGCTCATCCCTGCGGCCCTCGGCCAAGCGCGTCTCGTCCGTGCAGAACGGCAGGTCGGCGGCTGGGGCCTCGACAATGGCACAGGACCAATCCGCGCGATGCGTGTCACGTGCCGTTGCCTTCGGCGGTCATGCTGCCCGCGATCGGCCCCTTATTCGAGTCCTCGGCAAAAACGTGGCCTGCACGGCACCGCCCGCCGACACTTCCCCGAGGGGACCGGCAACAGGCGTCAGGTCACGAGACTGCGCCACGGTCTGCCGAGGCGTTCGCCGACAGAGCCATCCGCGGCACGCATCTCCAAGCCACTTCGCTGTCGCTTTCCCAGATCATCGCACGTCACGATCATCCACGAGACTTGGGCTTTGAGGGTCTGTGCGCTCGAATCTGAGGGTCAATACCTGAGCTCGCTCCAGCGAAAGCAGACCGTCATCGACCAGGCCCGAAACCACGTCCTCGAATTCGTCCCTGGTCAGGCCACGACTCTTCAAGGACTTCACGATCGTGTCCGCATGCGCCATGTCCATCAGATCGCGCTTGATCTCCATCGTCGAGGGAATCGATATTTTGCGTCCAAAACGTTTCTGATTGAGCATGGCGGATTTCCTTGACGGCAGCAACGGAAGCTTGCGTACTGAAAACGCCCAGAAAGTTATTTCGTTCATATCGGCGCCTGTTTCGTGTTTTCCCGGACAAATTTGCAATTTGCGATGAATCGCCAGATTTATATTTATTGGATCTAGTAAAATATTTTCGACACACCATCTTATGAAGATCGCCGCATCCTGCGTGCGATCGCCGCGACGCGCGACTGTGTCGTCGGACGGACGCGGGTCCTGTCGCGTGCTGACGTCAGTCAGCAGGTGATGCGCTGAGTTCCCGGCATGCCGAACCTCGGGGACGACCCTCGACATGATGGAGCGTCTCAACGTCGCCAGTCGGCGGGGCCACCTGAGCAAACGGTGACGTCATCTGCCGGCGCTTCGGCAGGACAGCGGCTTTCGGCTGTCTCCATGCGCGTGAATTCAGCCCCTTCAGCAAGGAGTGCGTTATGGCTCAACCCAGACTTACAGGCTTGGAGTTCAGCTGGTTCACCAAGTGCCAGATGATGGCGTCAAACTATGCCCAGCACTGGGAGATGGTTCTCGAGCCTGATCTCGGAAGTCTGATTCAGGCCGTCGCCACTGATGCGCGGACCAGCTTCACCGGGCCGCAATCGATGCGGCGCGTCGCCGAACGACTGACGCTCGTTGCAGACTCGCTTGTCGCGGCGAGCGACGATCGGGCTCGCGCTGCCGATGTGCGCCGCGAGGACGGTCGTTGCACGGAAGCGCTGCAATACTTGGCGTCGCAACTGGCGAGCACGGCAGCCAGCGTCGAGGCATGGAAGCATGCGTCCGCCTCCGCGACTGAAACAAGTCAGGCGCCGTCGGCGTGACTGCCAAAGGACCGACAATCTCGGTCCTGGAAGATCAAGAAACGGTTCTTATCGGAGCATTGAACAGATCAGATGATCGTTTTCAGACCCAATCCCCACAAGTTACAGGTCATGCCATCGGCGAAGGAGCCCGGCCGGTTCGACTGGTCGATCACGCGGGACGATGTGATCGTACGCCAGTCGGCCCGATCCTTCGATTCGGAGGGCGCTTCGGAGACGAATGGCGATTTAGCCCTTCGTCGGATGACGGTGCGTTGGCAGGCCGCGCGATAGGCGCCGCCACCGCAACGGCAGTGCCTCCAACCGGGTCATCGCTCCGCCGGGCATGTAAGAGCCTTCGGCCTGTTCAAGCGAGACCGACCGGAGCCGCGCCGAGACCCATGCGTCCCGCGTGCCGTCTGGCGGCGCCGACCGAGCGCCCTGCCAACGTCATCCTGCCGACACCGTCCGCTTGCCGCGCCGGAAACGGCGGACCGGCGCCTCCTCCCGTTGGCGGGAAGGGGACTCGCCGTCCCTCGGCAATCGGAAGGCACGCCCCATTCCAGTGAACAGGATCAATCCCATGACAGGCCGTTCAAGAACAGCGTGGCTGCTTCCGACCCTGCTCGGCTCCGCGACCGCGCTGGGAGCGTCCGCCCTCTATGCGGCCGCCCAGGCAAAGCAGGCCGAGCGACGGACGCCACCGATCGGCGCGTTCCTCATCGTGGATGGCGTGCGCCTGCACTACGTCGAGCGGGGGGCCGGCGAGCCGCTGGTGCTGATCCACGGCAACGGCATGATGATCCAGGACTTTCTCGCCAGCGGCATCGTCGACGATCTGGCTGAGCGCCACCGCGTCATCATCTTCGACCGACCCGGTTACGGCTACAGCGACCGCCCGCGCGGGCTCTGGACGCCGCGCGCTCACGCGACGCTGTTCCAGAAGGCGCTTCAGCAGCTCGGCGTTGCCCAAGCCGTCGTCCTCGGACACTCCTGGGGGGCTTTGGTCGCGGTCGCCCTCGCGCTACAGGCCCCGCAGCTCGTGCGCAGCCTCGTCCTGGCGTCCGGGTACTATTACCCGACGCTGCACGCCGATGTGGTGCTCGCGTCCCCGGTGGCGCTCCCCGGCATCGGGGACCTGATGCGCCACTCGATCTCGCCCGTGATCGGCCGGATCCTGCAGCCCGCCCTGCTCAAGGCCATGTTCGCGCCGGCCGCGGTCACGGAGCGTTTCGACCGAGGGTTCCCGAAGGCCATGATGCTGCGGCCGATCCAGCTGCGGGCGTCAGCAGAGGACGCCGCTTTGATGACGCCGGCGGCGGCCGAGCTTCAGAAGCACTACCGCGACCTGAGGCTCCCGGTGGTGATCATCGTGGGCGGAGCCGATCAGATCGCCGATGTCGATCGGCAGTCGAAGCGCCTGCACGGCGAACTGCCGGACAGTCACCTCATCGTCGTGCCCGGCCTGGGCCACATGATCCAGCATCTGGCGCCGGACGCGGTCATCGCCGCCATCGGCCAGGCTTCGGAGCGGGTTCGCGTCGCCGCCTGAGGAGCGGCCGGTTCGGATCCCGGCCTCGCACGCGCCCGTTTAAAGCGTGGTCAACGGAGTGGAAAGCCGCGCCTCCGCTTTGTCGCTCCGAGGCGGACCGGCGGCTCTTGGGTCGGGCCTCGCTCGTTCGTCGTCACACGGTGGTGGGCAAGCCGGCACCGTGACGGCGCGCGATGGCTGAGCGTTGCGGGGCGCTGGAAGTAGCCCTATCGGCGACGGCGATGCCCGGCCGATCACGTCGCACAACCCGGTCCGATAGCCTCTTCGGCGAAATCAGCGCGAGGCTCCCGCTGTTCGAGGACCTGCCGCCTGACGCGCTTCAGCTGCTCTCAGCGTCGGGATTGGGCCGCGGTTTCCTGACGGCCTCCCTGCGGGCCCGTCTGCGCAAGGCCGGGTACCGGGATCTCGGCCTTCTGGCCGAGAGCTCACCGGACGCGATCGCCAGCATCAGAAAGTTCGGCCCGGTCCGCGTCGAACGCGTTCGGACCTTCATCCTCGCCGAGCTGGCGCGCTGGGTGCCGGGCGCCCGCGACATGCACACGGCCGAGGCTACCGGCGAGCGAAGGCTCGGACGGCTGCGGCACATGCTGGTCGAACGCCTGCCTCTGCACGCCGACGACATCGCAGCGCTCGGCTTCGCCGGAGGGTCCTGCGCGGATTTGGCCGGCCGTTCACGCCTCGAACTCATCGGCACGGGCATCGTGATGTCTAGCGATGTTGATCGCATCATCACGACCATCGCCCGCGTCCTGGAAGGGGACAGGCCGATCGCTTCTCTCCCTCTCCAGGCGCCCTTGGACGCTCCGGCGGCGGAACCGGAGACGCTCGCGGCCCGTCGTGCCGCCTTGCTCGCGGAGCAGGACCGGGAATGGGGGGAGGCGGCTCCGGCTCAAGATTAATGTCGGAATGGTACGCCTCGGATTAGCTGCTTCCGGCCATCGTCAATCATCGCTTCGCGAACATTCCCGTCGCTTGACGGGTCTCAAGAGCTGTTCACGCGCGAACATTCAGTGCCTCGCGCCGGCTCCGCCGTTCAAGCGGTTGTGACAGATGCTTCCCATGCTCGCGGCGTTACCGAGATCTTGGCAGGATGCGGGAACACGCGTCCCCGTCAGGACTATCTTTGTCGATCGGAAAGGCGCAGAGTGCCGAGATCACCGGATCGGCTGTTCCAGGCTCCGGTGGCTGAGGGTTCATGCCCCCGCCTGCAACGGACAGGCGCGCATGGCAGACCTCATCAAGTTCCCCGCAAAGCCCCGCTCGAGGCACGCGCGCCGCGCCTATCAGGTTCATCGGCTCGCTCCGAGCGGTGGCGTGGTCGCGACCTCGATCATCACGGCCCGCGACGACGGGGACGCCAAGCGGCAGGCAAAGGGATTGATCGCCGGGCACCATGCCGAACTCTGGGCCGGCAGCCGCCTCGTCACCGTGCTCGGCGCGTTCGACTTCCCGATCGCGACCGCAATCCGGGCGCTGGCGGACCAGCCGAAGTCGGAGGGGTGAAGGTCGTTATCGAATCTGCCACGCGTATCGAGGAGCGGGATCATGGCAACGGACAAGAAACGCGGGAATCGCGAGACCAAGAAGCCAAAGAAGCCCGTGCCCAAGACCAACGCGGCGGCGCCCTCGAACAAGGGTACGGTCTCGGCTGCCATGAAGACCAGCGGTCGAGGCTAAGGCGATGTCCGACCACCATGGCTGCACGGTATGGTAGAGTTCGTTCGCCCGCTGATGTGCCCAGTGATGCGGAAGCTGATCGGGATGATCGTCCGCATGTCGCAGCACCCCGGCCTTCAGGAGCAGGGACAGTTGATTGATCAGCTCACGGAGCTCGAGACCGAGGGCATAGCCAGGGATGTTCCTTGGCGGACCGTGGAGGCAATCCGCGCCACCCGGTTGAGGCTGCGCGTCGAGGGTCTGATGCCCCGGACGCCACTCCCGCGCGGTCACTGATGGCTTGATGCATGACCGAAAACGAGGGGTGCTTGAACGAACCTCGCGCTGGTCGGTCGGTCGGGCGGACCGGGACGACCTTGCCGCCGCCCAGGAGGCCCCGCTGCAGGTTACCTGCCCGCGGACGGTGCGGAACGACGGGAGAAGGCACTCGACGGACTGCGCGTCGAACTCGGGCGTGGTGATGACGCGGGCGCGTGCTCGCGGGAGCAGCAGGCCTTCCGCACGGTGCTGCTTGCGATGGTTGAGCGGACCCGCGAGATGGCAGGACCGGCGGAGGGGTGACGTCCGCTGCGGTGCGGACCTCTTCGAAGCCGCAGCTTGCCGCCTGTTGGCACAACGCCGCGCGCTTTCCGAAGGTCCAGTTCGGCCATGGAATCGGCCCCGATCGCGGATAAGTCCTCAGGGCGGGACCTCGCATTAATCGGCGACCGCTCCCGAGCGGGATTACCGCGGCATCCAGCCCCGTCGTTGGACTCGCGTTTGCCTGCGTGTGTCAGAGGGCCCGCGCGAGGCCCGCTTCCAGAACAAGTGCGCTGGCCGTTTGCTGAGACAAGCGGCCCCCCGTCGGCTCGACCGCTGCGTCCGCCTTGACGGCACGGCGCACGATGGCGAGCGCCTCGTCCTCGGAGGTGGTTATCGCCGCGTAGAAGAGGACCAGTTGCCCGGAGAGTTCCGCGTCATCGGGCTGTGTCACTGAATCGCCCCGGGTTTTCCGGAGGCCGTTTGGTTTGGCTCAGGCGGCCAAGGCTTGGACCTCGGCCTGGGCATAATAGCGTGCCTCCGCCTCGGCGGGAGGGATGTGGCCGATTGGTTCGAGCAGCCGACGGTGGTTGAACCAGTCCACCCATTCCAGCGTGGCGTACTCGACCGCCTCAAAGGACCGCCACGGCCCGCGTCGATGGATGACCTCCGCCTTGAACAGGCCGATCACCGTCTCGGCGAGAGCGTTATCGTACGAGTCGCCAACACTGCCGACGGAGGGTTCGACGCCCGCCTCGGCCAAGCGCTCGGTGTAGCGGATGCTCACATATT
>NZ_FNVI01000057.1:0-10627 GCF_900107945.1 Methylobacterium sp. 190mf
AACAGCCCTGTGTCGCGCCAGCGGCTGAAGTAGCCGAACGTGGTCGAACGCGGCGGCAGATCCTTGGGGATCAGCCGCCATGCGATACCGCCGCGCAGAACGTAGAAGATCGCGTTTAGGATCTCCCGCGTCGTCCAGACCGGAGGCCGCCCGCGCGGCTCAGGCCTCGGCATCAGCGGCTTGATCACCGCCCACTCGGCATCGGTCAGGTCAGTTTCATAGCGAAGGCCCGCGCGGCTATGCTGCCGCCGGGTGGTCGGGGTCCACATGGCAGGTCCAGGTCAGGCTTCAGCACCCGCCTGGAATCATCGCCATCCCGGCCACTCAACCCCGCCTCAGACCCTTATCGGACGGGCTCTTAGGGGGCGGGGACGCAGCAATGAGTCCCCGCTACCCGGCGGGAGACATCACGCCCACTTACAGCTTGACCCGCACGGCGGCGAGCACCGAGAACGGCGCGCCTGGTGTGTTGTTAAATTGGTTGGTCGGGGCCTCGATATAGCGCGCGTCCGTCAGGTTGCGCAGGTTGATCGAGAGGCGCCAGCGCTCGTCGAAATCGTAGTACACCAAGGCGTCGACCCGCGCGTAGGCGCCGACCGTATAGCTATTGTTGAGATCACCGTAGCGCCGACCGACATAAGTGATGCCCGCCCCAAGCCCGAGGCCGCGTAGCCACCCCTCCTGGAACGCGTAGGTCGACCACACGCTGCCACTGAAGGTCGGCGCGGCAGCCAGTACGTTACCCACCGCGAACGTCGTGTCCTTGGTGATGCGCGCGTCGAGGAAACCGACGCTGGCAATGACGTTCCAGCCCGGAAGGATCTCGCCTGCGAGATCCGCCTCGAAGCCTTGCGAGCGCTGCTGCCCGGTTATGACTGAGAAATTGGAGTTGGTCGGATCGGTCGCCGCGACGTTGTCGCGCACGATCCGGAAGACCGCGCCCGAGAGCGTGAGGTTGGGCAAGAGGTCCAGGCGGGTACCGACCTCTACCTGCTCGCCCGTTTCCGGGGGCGGATTGACGACGTTGAGCACGCTGGCGGTCTGCGGCACGAACGATGTTGCGTAGCTCGCATAGAACGTCAGCGGCTCGAAAGGCCGGTAGATCAGGCCGACCCGTGGAGAGGCACCGAACAAGTCCTGCTCGGGTGCCGCGGTCCGCGTGGTCGGAACACGGTTGGAGTAGAGCTGAGTTCCGAGGTCGAAGCGCGCGCCTAGGACCAGCTGCAACCCGGGTGCGAGCTGGATCTGGTCCTGGACGTAGAGCCCGAACAACTCGAGCTTCTGCTTTAGGTCCGCCTGGAAACCGAGTGCCCCGGGGATCGAGCCGAACACCGGGGTGAGAAAGCTGACCGAGCCCAGGTTGCCTTGCTGCGAGTAGGGGTGGCGGTAGCCGTTGCTGTACTCGAAGCCCAGCAACGCCGTGTGTGCGAAGCCGAAGGTATCGAACTTCAGCACCGCCTCGGTTTGCGTGTCCACGGCCGCATACCGTGAGTCGACTGAGGCGTCACGCCGCGTCACGAGAGTGCCGGCCGCGTTGACGCCAGTGGCACGAGCGGTGAACAGGTTGAACGCCCCCCATTGGCCGTTGATCACCTGCCGCAGCGTCAGGTTCTCGTTGACATCGTGCTCGGCCCGCAGGGTGATCGAGTTGAACTCCCCATAGTACCGCGAGAACGGCTCGCCGTAGTACCGGCTGACGTTGTCGAGCGGCACGCGTCCGCGATACGCGATCAGCCCCTCGTCGTACTGTGTGCGCTGCTGCGTGAACTCCGAGTTGAGGTAGACCCGCGTGTCGGAACTCGGTGTCCAGCTCAGCGCGGGCGCCACGAAGAAGCGCCGGTTCGTATTGTCGCCGATGTTGCGGAAGGTCGGGTCCTCCTGAGCCGCGAAGCTGATGCGGCCGGCCAGAGTGTCCGAGCCGAGCAGCGCGCTTGACACAGAGCCCTGGACGCGCCGCAGCCCGAAGCCGCCACCGATCACGCTCATGTCGCCCGACGGCTCGAGAGTAGGGCGGCGGGTCACGATGTTGACGACGCCGCCGGGGTCACCGCGGCCAAAGAGGACGGAGGCTGGCCCCTTGATGACCTCGACGCGCTCGGCATTGGCGAGGTCGCGCTCGACGGGGTAGAACTGGAAAGCCGGGTTGGTCAGGATACCATCGACCGCGAAGACCTGTGTGGAGAACCCCCGAATGACGTAATTCTGCGAGCGCCCTTGTACGGTGCTGCCGAGCTGCACATTGCTGACGTTGTTGATGGCGTCGCTCAGTCGAAGGTCCTGCTGGTCGGTCAGCACCTCGCGCGGGACGACATTGATGGTCTGCGGGCTGTCACGAACCGGCGTATCGGTGCGCGTCGCAGTCGCCGAGCGCGTCGCGCGATAACCGACAACGGAACTCGTGGCCGTCTCCGTGGGGACGCCGGTGCCAACGACGCTCAACTCCTCCAGAACGGTGTCGCCCTCGTTGCCGTTGCCAATCGAGTCGAGTCGGTTGGGCGCGGCGGCAGCCTCCATGGGACCGCATAACAGGGCGACGAGCGAGACCGCGCCAAGCGCTCGATCGCGCAAGTTCGTCGCAAAGAAAACGCAGTCGATACGCACCCGCGTCTCGCCTCCTACCGACGCCATGAACAACATCCCACCTCGGCAGGATCTGTCGGAGTACAAACGGAGAGGCAATATGCCTAGGACAGTTGTGCTCCGACAGCCGGATAAATTTCGCGTTTTGCTACGATTATGTCGCAGATTAGCAACATATTAGGCCTAGAATAATTACAAATTACGGGTCGTTCGTTCAGGAATTTCGGCCGATCTGCCTAACTGAGTTATCTCGACGAGCTAAGATGACATGATATCTTGGTTGGCGGCGTTCTCCGAACGCCTCCCCGCCACAACTCAATATTTGAGATTGAGCGCGATTAGCGGATCCGTCATGTTCAATTCCAAAACCAAAAAACACGTCTTGCGTTGCCTCGAATTATTTAAAATCATTTCTTGGCGGCAGTTCACTCGCCAACACAACAACGAACAGGAATGGCGAACATGTTCTCAGGGACTTGAAGAGGGAGAGCAGCCTCCAACGCGACGAAAGGACTTGCTCGTGGCCTTCGATCCTGGTCGGCCACTTTCATGCTTTCGCAAGGGTGTGGCCCAGGAGGATCGGCTCTGTCGCGGCGCCGCAACGAAGCTAGGACGAAAGCTCGACGCTGAGCCGTTTATGCTCACGCTGCACCAGATCGGGAGGTGTTTGGCGCAAGATGAGAGCATCGCCGTTCCTCGCAAATATGAGGACGATTCGATAAAGGGTGCGCGACATGTGAGCGATTGTCTTCGACCGAAGATTATCTACCCGTCGAAGGAGATGCAGATTATAGTCGGCCCCTGCAGAGTACCTTCAACGGCGCGCGGCCGCACGCGTCCTTGAGCGTTCGGCCGGACGCGGCTGTCTGCTGACCAGATCTGGTATCAGCGCTACCCATGGCTGCCAGCATGCAGTAGCTTTGCAACTGACCCGGTCCGAAACACCGGTCAGGTCTGTGGCGCCGAGCCGACGTGAGCATTCGAACGACAGGAGTTGGCGGCGGCCAGAAGCGAGCGAAGTGGCGGCCATTTAGCAAGGCGGCTACCCTGCTCGTAGCATGGCTGGAGCGCGTCGATCCTGGCACTCACCGGCGCATCAAGGGCCTTCGTCTGGTTACAGCCTACGGTATCGCGGCGATGCTTGGCGCCGTGCTGGAGCCCCATCAGGCCGGCATTGGCGGCGCGCTGAGTTCTCTAGCCGGCGGCTTCGCACTCTGGGCAAGCGTTTCGGAAGGCCAGGCGACCCGTGCCGCATCCAGCCGCGACCTCCTTATCCTGTGTGCCGCAGCGGCGGTAGGTGCGGTCAGTATGATCGGCATCGGCGCGATGCTCGGATTGGGTGCATGGCTCCGCCCCGAAGCGGCGCTGATCACAGGCGCCTTTCTGGTCGGGTACCTGAAACGGTTCGGGACGCTCGGGGCTGGTGTCGGTTCGCAGATCTACATTGGGCAATTGCTGGCCTACTGTGCGGCTCTACATCTCGCCGACATCGCAACGGCCGTGCTCGCCGGCGTAATCGCCGCGGTCGCCGCTATCGTACCGCGGGTGCTTAGCGGCCCTGCGGAGCGACCGGTGTCACTGCCGATCAGCGGTCCGCTCGAACTCGTTAGCCCTGCTCAGGGATCCCGTGAGCTGCGCATGGGACTGCAGGCAGCGCTCGCGGCTTTCATCATCGTCCTGCTGAGCGCACTGTTTCACCTCGAAGAATCGGCCTGGGCCATCACGGCGTGCACGTACGTCATCGGCGCCTCGGCCGCCGATACGCTGGACCGGGTTCGGCGCCGGATCCTGGGTACGCTCGTCGGTGTACCGCTCGGATTGATGCTTATGCCGGTCGCGGCGCATGCGTCGCTCGCCCTCTGGCTGGCAGCAGCGCTCGCGATGGTTGTCTATGCCATGGCGCTTCCGGAGCGTTACGACGTCGCCTGTGGAGCTTACGCGTTCACGCTGATGGTGATGCTGACTGCCACCGGGGAACGTTCGACGCAGCTTCTTGCCGCGCGTGCCTGGGAGACGCTCCTCGGCGGCGCGATCGGACTCACGGCAGCAGTGCTCGTCCTGCCGCTGCGTCCACAGCGGAAAACCAGCACGTAAAACCTGGACAGAATTGGCGCAGCGCCGACCCCGATCCGGATTCAGGACGCGACGGTGGATCTTCTCGGAGCCGAGCAAGCTAGGCTGACGCACGACTGCGCAATGGCATGGCACTGCTTGCGCTGTGACTTGATCGACAGAGTGCCCTGTTCTTCGATTTACGACTGAGCCGCCGGCATCCTGCCGCTTTCGCGAAACTGAACGACCAACTTCGCCAAACCTGAAGCTTCGGCATCTGCAACCTGGGCGATGGCGGCTATCTGCTTTGGAGCAGAGCCGCTGGAAATCGGACATCACTTGCGGACACTGGCTCAAACGAACGCTGGTTCTCGCGTTAAAAAGCAATAGAAAGACTATTAGCACGTCAAATCAAGCTGCTTACCTGAAGAATCTCGCGCCGTCATTCCGCTGATGCAGTGTGCGGCGGCGCATCCTGCCCGGCGATATGGACAAGGTCACCGGAGGCGAGGAACTCCTGCGGATTGTCGACGAGCCGGTCGGCGGTGGTCACGCCGGCGCGCACCTCGACCTCGTTTCCGAGATTTCGGCCGAGCGTGACGGGCTTCAGCGCCACCCGGTGGTCGTCCCCAACCTGTGCGACGAGCGTGCCGGTGCGGTTGAACACCAGCGCCGTCGCTGGCACCCGCAGCGTGCCCGGGTTTGCCGGGACGTGAAACTGCACCTCCACGAATGCTCCCGGCCAAAGCTGGCCGTCCGAGTTGTCGGCCTGCAGCTCGACAAGACCCTTGCGCGATTCCTCCGCGATGGCGTTCGCGGTCGAGGTAACCTCGGCGGTGAACGTCTCCTCCAGCCCCGGCACACGCATGGATGCCTTGAGGCCCGGCTTCATCGCGCCGAGGAAGGCCTGCGGCACGTTCACGTAAACGCGCACGCGGTGGATGTCGGAAACCCGGTAAAGCGGGCGCCCGGAGGTGCCGCCGGCCGACAGGAGGTCGCCGATATCGACATTGCGCGCGGTCACGACGCCGTCGAACGGCGCCCGGATCGCCTTGAACCGGGTCAGTTCCTCCAACCGGCCGACATTCGCCTGCTGGGCGACGAGGTTGGCCTTGGCGACCGACACTGCCGCCGACCGCGACGCCGCGGTGAAGCGGTCCGTGTCGCCCCGCTCCTCGCTCGACCATCCCTGCGCCACGAGGCGGGCGGTGCGCTTGTTGGTGGCGGCGCTGAGATCGGCATTCGCTTGGGCCTGATCGACCGCCGCCTGGAGCTGCGTGAGCGTGGCGCGCGCCTCGACGAGTTGCTGGTCAAGGTCGGGGGCCGAGATCTCGACCATCAACTCGTCCTTACGGACGCGCGCGCCGATGTCCTTGTGCCAGGCCGTCACGTAGCCGCTGGCGCGGGCATAGAGCGAGCCCGTGTAGTAGGCGCTCAGGGAGCCGGGCAGGCTCAGGTCCTCGTTCATGGGGCCGCGCTGGGCCTGGACCACCCGGACGGTCGGGACCGCTTGGCGCTCGGTCCAGGCGTCGACCTCCTGCATGCCCTTCGCCCGGTCGGTGATGCCGGTCCAGACAAGCAGGACGGCGCCGATGGCGACGCCGGACAAGAGGGTGGCGACCTTGCCCTTGGAGGGCGTCTTGGGCTGGGGGGCGTCCTCTGGGGTGTGCATGCGGGTTCCGGGATCAGGCGAACGGGGATGGGACGGCGTGGGATGCGCCGGCCGGTGACGGATCGGACGCGGACGCCCCGGTGCGGCGGGGCCGGCCGTGCACGATGCTGAAGACCACCGGCACGAAGAACAGCGTTGCCAGCGTGGCGAAAAGCAGGCCGCCGATGACGGCGCGCCCGAGCGGCGCATTCTGGCCCGGCTCGATCGCCATCGGCGCCATTCCGATGATCATCGCGAGAGCGGTCATCAGCACCGGGCGCAGGCGCGTGGCGCCGGCCGCCAAGGCGGCCTCGAGCGCGGTTCGACCGGCGCGGAGCTGCTCGCGTGCGAAGCTGATGACCAGGATCGAGTTGGCGGTGGCAACGCCCATGCACATGATCGCGCCGGTCAGTGCCGGCACCGAGACGTGGGTGTGGGTGGCGAACAGCATCCACACGATCCCGGCGAGTGCCGCCGGCAGCGCCATCACGATGACGAACGGATCGACCCAGGATTGGAAGTTGATGACGATCAGCAGGTAGATCAGCACGATCGAGAACGCGAGGCCGACCAGCAATTGCTGGTAGGCGTTGGCCATGGTGACCGCCTGCCCGCGCACCGTGACGGTGGATCCCTTCGGAAGGTCACCCTTCGTGTCGTCGATCGCCCGCTGGATGTCGGACCCCACGCTCCCCAAATCGCGGTCCTGGGGCGTGGCGAGGATGTTGACGGTGCGGGCGATGTTGTAGTCCGTCACCACGGCGCTGAGGGGCTCGGGGGCGATGGTCGCGAGGCCGCCGAGCAGCTGGTCCGAGCGCGCCGCGGTGAGCGGCAGGTTGTTGAGGTCGCCCAGCGTGTCGATGGCGTATTGCGGCGTCTGGACCGACACCGGGTACGAGACGCCGTTGCGTGGGTCGAGCCAGTAGGTCGGCGCGGTCTGCGTGCTCCCGGACAGGCTCGCCTGGATGCTCTGAGCGGCGTCGCCCTCGGTCAGACCGACCACGCCCGCCAGCGCACGGTTGAAGTCGACCTTGAGGGACGGGTTCCGCGCCTGCTCCTGAATACGAGCGTCGGCGACCCCCGCCACCCGTCTGACCCGGGCCAGCAGCCTGTTGGCGTAGGCGCGGTTCCCCTCGATGTCATGGCCGCCGACCTGAACGTCCAGGGCCGCGGGGGAGCCAAAATTCAGGATCTGGCTGACGATGTCGGCGGGCAGGAACGAGAAGGTCAGGCCAGGAAAATCCCGCGGCAGCCGCTCGCGCAGGGCGCGGGTCAGCACCGCAGTTGTGATCCCCTCCCCCGCGTTCAGCGTCACGAGCATGTCGGCGTCGAAGGTGCCGATGGTGCCACTGTTGCCGTAGGAGATGTTGATGCCGCTGATCGGCAGGCCGATGTTGTTGACGACGCTCGCCACCTGGTCCTGCCGGATGAGGGCGCGAACGCGGGCCTCCACGCGCCCAGTTAGCGCCGTCATCTCCTCGATGCGCGTACCCGTCGGTGCCCGCAGGTGGATGCGCAGGGCGCCGGCATCGACATCGGGGAAGAAGTCGCGCCCGAGAAATGGGACGAGCCCGAACGACACGGCGACGACCGCGAGGAAGCCGCCGGCAAACAGCTTCCGCTGCGATAGCGCCAGGGCGAGCAGGCCGAGGTAACCCTGCCGCAGGGCCTCGAAGCGACGCTCGAAGCCCCGCTGGAACCGGGTGAAGAGACCGGCCCGCGCGCCGGTCTCATGCGGGTGCGCGTGCTCGGTGAGCAGGTAGCGGGCGAGCGTCGGCACAACCGTGTAGGTGAGGACGTAGGACGCGATCATCGCGAACACCACCGCCATCGCCAGCGGCCGGAACAGGAAGCCCGCCACGCCGCCGAGCGCCAGCAGCGGCACGAAGGCGATGCAAATGCAGAACAGTGCGATGGTCGCGGGCGGCATGATCTCCTGCGCGCCGCGGGTGATGGCGGTGACGATGTCCTCGCCGAACTCCTCCATGTGGCGGTTGATGTTCTCGATCGTCACGGTGGCGTCGTCGACGAGGATGCCCACCGCTAGGGCGAGGCCGCCGAGCGTCATGACGTTGATGGTTTGTCCGAGGAGCGACAGGGCGGTCAGCGCACATAGAACCGCGAGCGGGATCGAAACCGTGATGATCAGCGTCGAGCGCCAGCTCCCAAGGAACACGAGGATCATGAGACCTGTTAGGGCCGCGGCGATGAGGCCCTCGCGCACCACCGCCACGACGGATTCGCGCACGAAGCCCGATTGGTCGGCCACGTACTTGAGGTCAACGCCAGGCGGCAGAGTCGCCTGGATCGCCGGCAGCCGCGCTTTGACGCCTGCGATGATGTCGAGGGTCGAAGCGTTGCCGATCTTCAGGATCGACATCAGCACGCCCTTCTTGCCGTCGAGCTGGACGACGTTGGTCTGCGGCGGCGAGCCGTTACGGACATGGGCGACGTCGCGCATGAACACCACGGCGCCGTCGACCACCTTCACCGGCAGGTCGTTGAAGGCCTCGATCGTCTTCGGAGAATCGTTGAGGTCGACGATCCACTCGAAGGTGCCGATCTTCTGGGTTCCGACCGGGGTGATCAGGTTCTGCCGGGCGAGCGCCGCGCCGACGTCGGCCGCCGAGAGGCCGTGAGCATGGAGCGCCGACTGGTCGAGGTCGATCTGCACTTGCCGTGCCGCGCCGCCGTAGGCGTAGGGAAGCTGCGCGCCGGGGATCGTGGTGAGCTGCGGCCGGATGAAGTTCTGGGCGAGGTCGAACACCGCCGATTGCGAGAGGGTGTCACTCGACAGAGCTAGCTGGATGATCGGCACACTCGACGCGTTGTAGGCAAGCATCAGGGGTGGCGTGATCCCGGGGGGCAGCTGCTTGAGCTGTGTCTGAGAGATCGCGGTGACCTGCGCCTGAGCGGCTGTGATGTCGACGTTGGGCTGGAAGTAGATCTTCACGATTCCGTAGCCAGGGACCGACTGCGACTCGATGTGTTCGATGTCGTTGACCGTGGTCGTGAGCGATCTCTCGAACACAGAGACAATGCGGCCAGACATATCCTCCGGTGGAAGACCGGTATACTGCCAGACGACGCTGATCACGGGAATGCCAATACTCGGGAAAATATCGGTAGGTGTTCGCAATATCGACATGATCCCGAAGATCAGGATCAGGATCGACATCACGATGAAGGTGTAGGGTCGAAGCAGAGCCAGTCGGACGATCGCCGCCATTGCCTTACATCTGCCGTGATGGATGCGCGCTGAAACTGCGGGCCGTGAACGCCAACGTATCGCATAATGCATTCATCAGGCCAGTGCGGCGATTTGATGGTCTTTCCGCTTCAGGCGGCATGGAAATATCAAGAAACATTTCTGAAATGCTTCAGTTATTAGATTTATATTTCTTGAGGGCAGCGCTTCCGAGGAGCTGCAGAGATCGTGATGTCTGCCTAGGGGTTGGGGGACGTGAATCATATCGCTCAGCACCGTCGCCGATGCGCTACAATGGCGGCCTCCGGCATGGAGAGTACCGCGCTCCAGCGATGATCCTGGCTGAGACTGCTATGCATCCTGGCTAGCACTGCTATGCATCCTGGCTGAATGTTCTCGAATTTGCGAGGTAAACCCTGATCTGCTGGCGCTCATGCTATTGGAACTCGTCAGGCAGGCACTCGTGGATACGGCGTCGGCAACCAGATAAACGAGATGCCGGTCATCGAGCTGGCGGGAGCCGACAGGTGGCCGAAGGTTCGGAGGTGAGCGCAGCCCAATTTGCGTTTTGGCCTGAGCCAAGGCCCGCTCCGGAGACGCCGTCGACGATGGTCGAATGGCCGTGACGGGTGCGAAGCCGAATGTGCGGTGTTGCGCGCACAGCGATCCGACTTGGCAAAGTGTAGCCGGAAGCGGCTCGTCCGCTTCGGAGAAGGGCCGCCAGAAAAGCAGATGGGGTGGATGGCTCCCGCTCCGACTGACGGCATCTCGGTGCCAAGATGTGGTCGCTGCCGAAGCAGCAGCCACGCAGATGCAGGAGCCATCCCCATGGAGATCACCACCGTCGGCATCGATCTGGCCAAAAGCATCTTTCAGGTTCACGCCGTCGATGCAGCTGGGCACGTCGTCGTGCGCAAGGCCTTGAGGCGGGCGCAGGTCACGCCGTTCTTCGCCAAGCTGCCACGATGCCTGATCGGCATGGAGGCGTGCGGCACAGCGCACCACTGGGCCCGGGAACTCATAAAGCTCGGCCATGACGTGCGGCTGATGCCGCCGGCTTACGTGAAGCCGTACGTCAAGCGCGGCAAGACCGATGCGAACGATGCCGCTGCCATCTGTGAGGCGGTGACGCGCCC
>NZ_FNVI01000056.1:0-14097 GCF_900107945.1 Methylobacterium sp. 190mf
CATCCGCTACACCGAGCGCTTGGCCGAGGCGGGCGTCGAACCCTCCGTCGGCAGTGTTGGCGACTCGTACGATAACGCTCTCGCCGAGACGGTGATCGGCCTGTTCAAGGCGGAGGTCATCCATCGACGCGGGCCGTGGCGGTCCTTTGAGGCGGTCGAGTACGCCACGCTGGAATGGGTGGACTGGTTCAACCACCGTCGGCTGCTCGAACCAATCGGCCACATCCCTCCCGCCGAGGCGGAGGCACGCTATTATGCCCAGGCCGAGGTCCAAGCCTTGGCCGCCTGAGCCAAACCAAACGGCCTCCGGAAAACCCGGGGCGATTCACGCAGAGCAGTCGGGTAGGCGTCGTTGGTCGACTGCGCCATGTTGACGTCGTCGTTGGGGTGAAGCGCGGCGTAGTCGCCGGGCTTCCTGCCCATCAGACCGAGGGCGACGTTGGCGATGACCTCGTTGGCGTTCATGTTCGTCGAGGTGCCGGCCCCGCCCTGGATGGCGTCGACGACGAAGGATTCGGCGTAGCGGGCCTCGGTCGCGACCTTGATGCAGGCGCGATCGATGGCGTCGGCCTTCGTCGCATCGAGATACCCGAGGCGCTTGTTGGCTCGGGCCGCCGCTTGCTTGACCAGCGCGAGGCCCCGGACGAACTCCGGAAAGTGACCGACCGGGACGCCGGTGATCGGGAAGTTCGTCACCGCGCGCTTGGTGTGGATGCCCCAGAGGGCGTCGGCCGGGACATCGCCGTCACCGAGCAGGTCGTGCTCGGAGCGCGTCTTGGCGGTGTCGAGATCCACGGTGCGGACGGTGGCGACCGCGAGCTCGGTGGGCGGATTTCGCTCCATCGGGACTTCCGCGACCGGAGCACTTCCGTCCTGGCTCACGTCAGTCTGTGTCTTGGACATGTGGGTGGCCCCCTGTCGGAAATGCTCGGCCCGCAATCGCCGCGTCGAACCCATCGTCGTCTGCCGCCGGTCAGAAATCGACCGAGTCGCTCGGGTGCGCGACGCGCTCCTTCAGAGCGTCGGACATCGGGAAGTTCAGGTTCTCGTTGTGGGGCGGGATCGGGCTTTCGAACCACTTGGCGTAGAGCTTGGTGAAGGCACCCGACGCCATCATGCCCTTGAGGACGTCGTCGGCGAGCGCCTTGAACTCGGGGTCGTCCTTTGGCAGCATCAGCCCGTAGGGCACCAGCGTGTACGTCTCGGGCAGGAAGGCGTACGCGGCGGGATCGGGCGCGCGAGCCTTCAGGCTGGCGAGTAGAATGTCGTCCTCCATGAAGGCGGCGGCGCGCCCGCTCTGGAGCGTCAGCATGGACTCTGCATGGTCCTTGCCCTGGATGATGTTGAACGTGCCGCCCTTGGCCTTGATGCCGAACGCGAAGCCGGTGGCGTTCGAGCCCTGCGTGACGACCACGGTCTTGCCGTCGAGCCCCTTCACGTCGTGGATGCCGGAGGAGACCTTGGTCAGCCACCGCGCCGACGAGACGAAGATCGCGACCGTGAAGGAGACCTGCTTCAGCCGGGCGGGGCTGCTCGACGTCGCCCCGCATTCCATGTCGATGGTCCCGTTCTGGATGAGCGGGATGCGGTTGGACGAGTCGACCGGCTGAAGCTTGACTGCGAGCTTGTCGAGCTTGAGGTCGGTTTTGATCCTGTCGACGACCTGCGCGCACAGGTCGAGGGAGAAGCCTACGGGCTTCTGGCCGTTGTCGAGATAGGAGAACGGGATCGAGGACTCCCGGTAGCCGAGCGTCACGCTGCCGGTTCGCTTGATCTTGGCCAGCATCGGGCTCTCGGCCGATGCCGCCGTGGCGGCGAGGCCGAGTGCGAGCGCGCAAGACAGCCGTACGAAGTTCTTGCCCTGAAACATCGATCATCTCCTCTGGATAGATACGGACCTCGGTCGGGTCTCGGGGGGCCTGACCACACGGCGCGCGCCGCGGGACGGGTTTGGTCGGCTAGGCTGAAGCACTTTGAGCCGCGCCGGTCGGCGTCACGACGCCGACCGGGGACAGGAACTCGGCATCGTCCTCGACCGGGGCGCCGAGCTCGTTCTCCCACTTGGCGACGACGGCGGTCGCGACACCGTTGCCGATGACGTTCGTCATGGTGCGGCCCATGTCGAGGAAGGCGTCGATGCCGACCAGCAGGACGAGACCGGCGGTGGGGAGGTTGAACGAGGGGATCGTCGCCGCCACCACGACTAGGGAGGCCCGGGGCACGCCGGCGATGCCCTTGCTGGTCACCATCAGGACCAGCAGCATGGTGATCTGCGTCGAGAGGTCCATCTCGATGCCGAAGGCCTGCGCGACGAACAGGGCCGCGAAGGTCTGGTACATCATCGAGCCGTCTAGATTGAACGAGTAGCCCAGCGGCAGCACGAAGCCGGTGATGCGCTCCGAGACGCCGAACTTCATCAACTGCTCGACCATCTTCGGGAAGGCGGCCTCGCTGCTCGACGTGGAGAAGGCGATCATCATCGGTTGCCGCAGCAGGCGCAGCAGGGTCTTGATCGCCCCGCCGAGCACCACGGTTCCGGCCGCGATGATGACGACCCAGAGAACCGCGAAGCCGAAGTAGAAGGCGCTGACGAACTTCCCGTAGGTCACCAGCACGCCGACGCCCTGCGTGGTGATGACGGCCGCCATCGCGGCGAACACGCCGACCGGCGCGAAGCGCATCACGTAGTCGGTGAACTTGAGCATGATCGGGACGATCTCGTCGATCGACTTGGCGACGGTCGGGGCGAGCGAGGTCTTCACGGAGCTCAGGGCGAAGCCGAAGAAGACGGAGAAGACGAGGATCTGAAGCACCTCGTTGGTCGCCATCGCCTGGACGATGCTGACGGGCACGACGTGCGCCACGAAATCCTTGAGGTTCAGGGCACCGGTCTGCAGGTTCATGGTGGCGCTGGCTTCAGGGAGCGGCAGGTTCAGGCCGTGACCGGGATGCAGGAGGTTGGCGAGCAGGAGGCCGATGGACAGGGACACCACGGAGGCGGTGATGAACCAGCCCAGCGCCTTGAAGGCTACCCGGCCAACGGCGCCGCCACTCGCGCCGAGGCTGGAGATGCCGGAGACGATGGTGGCGAACACCAGCGGTGCGATGATCATCTTGATCATGCGCAGGAAGACGTCCGACACGATGGTAAAGTACCCGGCAATTGCCTTGGCCTCGGCCGGCGTCGCGAAAGTTTTGCACAGGTAACCGGTCGATATTCCGAGGAACAAGCTGACCATGATGTATGTGGTCAGCCTGTTCGAGGCGTGAGGTTTGCTGCTCACCTGCATGACGTCGTCCTCCGCGCCACCGAGTGGAGCGGCAATCGAGCGTGGCGCTTGTTTTTATTGCGTCTCGGCTGCCGGAAACGATCAGGATTGGAGAGGCCCGTCGGCCTATCCGAGCTTGGACAGCACAGCCGTGCGCGCCTGCGTCGAGGGCACGTTGCGGGCGCGGACCGCCTCGATCAGCCGATCGATGTCCGCCGTGGTGTTGAACATCCCGAGCGACACCCGGATGCCGTCGCGCTCGGGCGAGACGCGGATGCCGTTCTGCGTGAAGTAGTCGAGCCACTCTGCCGCCGGCAGGGCGATGACGTAGATATGCGGCGCGCGGTGCTGGCGGTCGCGCGGGCCGACCAGGCCGACATCGAGTTCGTCGAGGCGCTCGATGAGGTAGTCGCCGAGGTCGAAGCAGTGGCCCTCGATGTTCTCGATGCCGACCGTGTTGATGAGGTCGATGGCGGCACCCAGGCCCTGGATGGCCGGGAGGTTGTAGTTGCCGAGCTCGAACCGGCCCGCCGTCGCCGGCAGGGCCATGTTGTCCTCGCGGGCGATGAAGTCGGTCGGCGGCTCGGCGAGGCTGGCCGCGGCGAGGTAGGCCGGCTCCATCTCGATCTTGGAGGAGTCCCAGTAGAGCAGGCCCAACCCCTGGGGCACCAGCAGGCCCTTGTGGGTGCCCGAGCCGATGAAGGTCGCCTTCATCGTCTTGGCGTCGATGGGCGTCACGCCGATGCCCTGCATCACATCGACGACGAAGTAGAGGCCGTGCCGCTCGCAAAGCTCGCCGACGCTCTCGACATCGAACCGATGGCCGGCGTGGAAGGTGACGTGCGACATGGAGATCGCCCGCGTCCTGTCGTCGATGTGCGAGCGGAAGCTGTCGGCGTTCACCACCTGGGTCATCGGGATGAACACGACCTCGACGCCCTTCTTCTTCAGGTTGAGGAAGGCGTAGGCGTTGTTCGGATGGTCGCCGTGGATCATCAGCACCTTGTCGCCGGCCTTCAGCGGCAGCGCGTTGGCGGCGATGTTCATGCTCTCCGAGGTGTTCTTGGTGAATGCGATCTCGTGGGGCTGCGCGCCGAGCAGCGTCGCGACCTTGGCGCGGGTCTCTTCGAGGCGGCTGAGCCAGACTTGCTTGGGGCCGGCGGTCTCGAACCCTTCGCGCAGGAAGCGCTCGTACGCCTCCTTCACGGGGCGGGAGAGCGGGGTCTGGAAGCCGCTGTCGAGATAGACCACGTGCTCGGCGGCCGGAAACGCCTGACGAACGGCGGCGACGTCGTAGTGCTGGGTCATGATACCCTCCGGTAGCGCAGACGCGACGAGGCGTTGCGCCGGAAGTCCCGGCGAGCCTTCGACCCATCTCAAGCTTTGAATGGCGGCAGTGCTAATTTATCTGCCAATCCGTGCCCAAAAGCCGGGCATGTCAGTGGCATGACAAGAAAATACACTACATCCGCTACGCGTCGAGCCGGATCATCATCCAGCGGTATTTTTCATTCCGAAAATTGAGAATTATCGAAATCTTCGTTGTCTTGCAGGATGGTGCTGGACAGGAGGGCGGCCGCTTCCTGCAGGGGCTCGATGAACGCGTCGAGGTCCTCGAAGCCGACGCGGGCGGAGGGCACCGACACGCCCAGGCAAGCGATCAGGTCCCCCTTCGGCGAGACGATGGGCACGGCGCAGCCGACGACGCCGAGTACGTATTCCTCGTTGGTTTTCGCCCAGCCCCTGCGCCGGATCACGTCGAGCTGAGCGAGAAGCGTCTTCGGGTCCGCGATGGTCGTCGGAGTGTACTGCGCGAGCGGAAGGGAGTGGGCGAGTCGTTGCCGGACCTTGGTAGGCAGCCGGCTCATGTAGATCTTGCCCGTCGAGGTGCAGTGGAGCGGTGCGGCTGATCCGGGATTGAACTGCAGGCCCTGCTGTTGCTTCGTCTGCACGCTGTCGACGTATGCCACCGCGTTGTCGCGGACGATGCCGATCTCGCACTGCTCGCCGATCCGGTCGGCCACCGCGCTCAGGACCGCGTGCCGCCGCACGGTGCGGAAGGCTGCCCCGATGGTCTTGGCCGAGAGGGTGACCAGCGTGCTCCCGACGACATAGCGCTTCGTGCCGAGGGCCTTCTGGATTAGACCGCGGTCCTCAAGGTTGCCGATAAGTCGATGCGCGGTGGGAAGCGGCAGGGCGAGGGCCGAGGCGATCTCGGCCGCCGACAGTGCCTTCCGCTGCTCGGCCACGAAGGTCAGGATGGCCAGGGCCCGATCCAGTGGCGCGTCGCGCGACCTGTCAAGTTCATCGGCCACGTTGGCTTCCTCGTACGGCTTACGCTCGGCTGTGCCCTAGTTGCACGAACATGCAAGGGCTACCGACCGGCGATGCCTCATCGAGACCTGAGCTCAAAGCGCACACTTTCGCCCTACCGCCTCCGGGAAGGCTGCGTCCGCCTCGGTGTCTTTCTGCCCGAAAGCGGACCGGCGGAAATCCACCCCGAGCAGCCCTTCCGCACCCGACCCATGTAGGTCGTCAATCTACCTGCTCGGCCCGCTTGGAAGCGGACGTAGATGCTCTCGGCTGGAAGATGATCCGCTTTGTGAGAGAAGGCGGCATCGCATGTCACAACCGTGCAGATCGGTTCGTCATAGCTTCGAACGTCGATCGCCGGCGCTCCGAGCACAAGGACGAGACATGAGCGAGATTAAGCGATTGGTCTGGAACGAGGTGGCCCCGAAGGGGGCCAAAGCGCTCTATGGCATTCATCACTACATCACCACTGACACCGATCTACCCAATGAGCTGATCCATCTCGTCTTTCTGCGAGTGTCGCAGATTAATGGCTGCGCGCACTGCATCGACTTGCACACCCGGGATCTTCTTAAGACGATGCCGTTCGAGAAGGTCGCTCTGGTTCCGGTCTGGGCCGAGGTACCTCACCTGTTTCCTGACCAATACCGCGCCGCGCTCGCGTGGGCGGAGGAAGTCACGCTGGTCGGCGATACGCACGCTTCCGATGAGGCCTATGCGGCGGCAAGCACAGCATTCGCGTCCAAGGATCTCGTGGACCTCACGATCACCATCGCGGCGATGAACGCGTTCAACCGCCTCGGCGCACCCTTCCGCCTCCCGGTCCAGGCACAAATTTAGTCGGTTCTGCGCTCCGTCAGGGGCGGCGCCAGCGCCGTCCCATTCCCGCGGATGTCAATCGATCTCCGGCGGCAGTTCCACGTCTCACGTCGCTGATTTTTTCCGGGGCATGTCACATTGGGACGGACCCGCCTCGTCATTTGTTCGACGGACGCCTGAATGCGGCAAGGAGCCGCCCCGTCCGTTCTCGAACAAGGAGACAGGAACCATGAAGATCGTGGTGATTGGCGGAAGCGGCCTCATCGGCAGGCATCTGACGGCCGAACTGTCGCGACAAGGACATGAGGCCATTGCGGCTTCGCCGAGCAGCGGGGTGAATGCGCTGACGGGCGAAGGCTTGGCCAAAGTTCTTGCCGGAGCCGACGTCGTCGTTGACGTGTCGAACTCTCCGTCCTTTGAGGGCGCGGCGGTGCTCGACTTCTTCGAGCGCTCTGGCCGCAACCTCCTCGCCGCGGAGCGCGAAGCGGGTGTGAAACATCACGTCGCCCTATCCATCGTCGGCACGGACCGCCTGGAGGGGAACGGATACTTTCTCGCGAAGGTCGCGCAGGAGCGACTGATCGCAGCTTCTGACCTTCCCTACACCGTCGTCCGGGCCACGCAATTCTTCGAGTTCGTCGCGACGATTGCCCAGGCTTCCGTCGCAGGCGACCGCATCGTTGTTCCCGATGCCGACTTCCAGCCGATCGCCGCCGCCGATGTAGCCGCAGCGCTCGCCGAAGTCGCGCTTGCTCCCCCGTGCAACGCGACGATCGAGATCGCCGGGCCGGACCGCCTGCCGTTCCGCGACTTCGTCGCCCACTCGGTCGCATCCACCGGCGACCGTCGGGAGGTGCTAGCCGACAGGGCGGCGCGCTACTTCGGCGCTGCGCTCGATAAGGGTTCGCTTGTTCCCGAGCATGCGGAAGCGGCACGGCTCGGGCCGACGCGGTTCGAGAGTTGGCTCGCTGCTGCCTGAACCGCTGCGCTTCTCCTCATCCACGAAGAAAGGCCCTTCCATGTTCAGAGCATTTCTGCTGGGCGCCCTCGTTGCCGTCTCCGTCGTTCCCGCGATTGCGGCCGATGTTGCGAGGGGCGAGGCCCGGGTCACGACGATCTTTGACCATCCACTACCTTCAGTTCCCGGCAAGAGCCTGCGCGGCGTCCTCGTCGAGTACGGTCCGGGCGGGTCCTCACCGTCCCACACCCACGCCGCATCTGCCTTCATCACGGCAACTGTGATCGAGGGCGAGGTGCGCAGCCGGATCAACGACGGCCCGGAGAAAGTCTTCCGCGTCGGGGAGAGCTTTGTCGAAATGCCCGGTGATCACCACGGTGTCAGCGCTAATGCCAGCGACATCGAGCCCTCCAAGCTCCTCGCCGTCTTCGTCGTGGACACGGCTGACCGGGTGTTGACGACGCCGGACCGACCCTAACAGCGGCGGCGCGGGAACTCAGCTGTTCAAGGCGGCGAGGATAGCCGATGGTCATCCACATTCGCTCAACCGGCTTCGTTTACGAGGAACGGGCCATGTCGCAGGCCGAAATTGCCACGGCGACCTTCGAGGTCCATCGCGCGCGGCTGTTGCGCATCGCCTACCGCATGCTTGGCTCGCGCAGCGAAGCGGAGGATGTCGTGCAGAATGCCTGGCTGCGCTGGGTGGCGGTGGACCAGACGAAGGTCTCTGCTCCCTATCCGTTCCTCGCGCGCATCGTTACGCGCCTCTGCCTCGACGAGATGAAGTCGGCCCGCGCCCGCCGGGAGACCTACGTCGGCGCTTGGCTGCCCGATCCACTCGTCGAGAACCAGGAGGATGGGCTGGACAAAGATGACCTAACGCTGACGCTGATGATGGCGCTGGAGCGTCTGTCGCCGCTCGAGCGGGCGGCATTTCTCCTCCACGACGTCTTCGGCGTGCCGCTCGGCGAGGTGGCAGACACGCTTGACCGGGAGGCGGCGGCCGTGCGCCAACTCGCCGTCCGGGCACGGCGGAACGTGGAGGCTGCGCGTCCGCGCTTCCCCGTAGAGCGCGAAGAGGGCGAGCGGATTGCACAGGCCTTCTTCGCGGCATCCACCAGCGGCGACACCGCAGCGCTGCGTACACTTCTCGCCGAGAATGCGGTGCTGCGCTCCGATGGCGGCGGCAAGGTTTTGGCCTTCATCAACCCCATCACTGGATTGGACCGCCTCCTGCGCATGTTCGAGGGTGTGCGGCGCAAATGGGGGCAAGGCTGGGCGCAGATACTCGAACCCGTCTGGATCGACGGCTTGCCCGGCTATATCAGCCGCGAACGCGGCGACGTTCTCCAAACAACTGCGCTCGCCATCGAGGACGGCCAAATCACCGCGATCTACATTACCCGCAATCCCGACAAGCTCCGCCACGTCGCGCAGGCGCTCGCGGTGGCACCGGTCCCTACCTCGCGGACACAGAGATCAGGCAGCGGGCGCCCCCGGGTCGGCTTGCCTGACATTCAGCCTCTCAAGATGTGCCCCGGTCGTTGGAGGCTGAAGGCAATAACCGCCGAGGTCGCGGCCGACTGCCCCTTGGTCTTCGGTTGACAGTAGGAAGCAGGCGCGGCGCGATGTCCGCTCTCCCCTGCTGCCGATCAATAGCAGACCGACGGAAAACCACCCTACCCGGCCGCCCGGACCGCCGTCGGCGCTTCTCCAAAGCGGCCGTTCGTCAGCCTTCCGGCAACTTCGGCTCGGGATGACATTCGGACCGTGATCCTTGAACCAAAGACAGATGCTGAAAATCGCCGTCTGTGGCGATGTCAGGTTCGTCCAGACGGAATGGGAGCAGAGGCGATCGCCTCCCAGCCGTTTGCCTTCATCCCGCGAAACTTTCTCTCCGATGGCCTCGTATGGGCCCACACTGCCCCGTTCATCGGGGTTCGGACTGAAGGAAAGACGATGCTCACTCAGAACACCGGCCGCCGCACGGCCCAGGCGCTCGCCCTGACCCTCGCGCTCAGCCTCGGAGCCAGCGGCGCGGCCTACGCCAAGAACCCGATGGTCGGCGGGGCGCCGATGTACGCCCAGAAGACCATCGTCGAGAACGCGGTCAATTCGAAGGATCACACCACCCTCGTCGCTGCCGTGAAGGCCGCGGGCCTCGTCGATACGCTGAACGGCCTGGGCCCGTTCACGGTGTTCGCCCCGACCAACGCCGCCTTCGCCAAGCTGCCGCCGGGCACGGTGGAAAGCCTCGTGCAGCCGCAGAACAAGGCGACGCTGACGAAGATCCTGACCTATCACGTGGTCCCGGGTGTCTACACCGCCAAGGACCTGATGGCGCTGGCCAAGAAGGGTGGTGGACAGGGCGTGCTGACCACCGTCGAGGGCGAACCACTCGCCGTCGAGGTGCAGGGCAAGAAGGTTCTCGTCACCGACCAGAAGGGCAACACCGCCACGGTGACCATCCCGAACGTCATGCAGTCGAACGGCGTCATCCACGTCATCAACGCCGTGCTGATGCCGTAACGCGCAGTGCCCGCGGCCCGTGAGGGCTGCGGGCTTCGACAGCGCGTGGCCTTTCAGATCACGCGAGCGCCGGCAGGCGTGCCCGCCGCGCCCGGTCATTCGGCGATGAGCTTGCCGGTGTAGATCACCGGACCCGTGGGTTGGCCGCTCGGTGAGCCTCCGGGCGGCTCGACCGAGACCGCGATTACCCCGTCCGGTGCGGTGTCCTGCGGGAGCCTCACCTGACTCGGCGCCGTTCCGACGAGGCCGAGTGGCTTTGCCCCTCCTGCGCCGACGTACCACAATTCCAGACTCCGCCCGGCGGGCGCGTCGGCACCGACGGGCCTGACTTCTGCGAGGCCGGTCTGCGTGTCGACACGCACGATCAGCGCCGGCAGCGCCCCGCCTCCCTGCACGACAGCCAGATAGCGCCCTCCCGCCGGGGTTCGTGACGGGCCGACTGCCACGAACAGCGCGAGGCCCGCGGCGAGCAGGCCTGACCCTGCCGCGGCGATCCGCCAGCGCCTCACCTGCCGCCACAGGCGGCGAAGTTCACCTCGCGCTACGTCGGTCGCGTCTGGCAGCGCGCGCAGCAGCGCTTCGCGGACCCGCGGCGGCGACGCCACGGGTGGCACGGCCTCCATCAGCGGCGCCAGGCGCCGCTCCCACTCGCGGATGCGGCTGGCCGTGCCGGGGTCTTGGCTCGCCTCGCGCTCCAGCGCCGCCCGCTCCCGCGCGTCGAGTGTCCCGAGGGCGTACTCGGCCGCGCGCATGTCATGCTCGGACGTCGGGTCCATGCCGGGATGGCCGCTGCCGCTCACGAGACAGCCTCCAGGCAGGACTTGAGGCCTGCGAGTGACCGGTGCAGCCAAGTCTTGATGGTGTTGACCGGCCGGTCGAAGTGCCGCGCCAACTCCTCCCGAGATTGCCCTTCGCAATAGGCCAGCACGACGCAGTCCCGGTGCTTGGGGTCGAGACGGCCGAGGCAGGCCAGGAGGGCGTTCCGGTCCATGAAATCTGCCGCCCCATCGTGCGGATCGATCAGCCGCGCCACCCAATCCTCGCCGGTATCCAATTCCGGGCCCTGATGCTCGACCTTCCGCCGTACGCTGTCGATGGCGCGATTGCGGGCGACGGTGCAGAGCCACGGTAGCGGCGGGCCGGCCTCGGGCTTGTAGCTGCCCGCGGCCTGCCAGATGCGCATGTAGACGTCCTGAAGCACGTCCTCGGCCAAGCCACGGTCACGCTGGATACGCAGGATCAGGCCGTAAAGTTTCGGGCTCGTGAGATCGTAGAGTTCGGCCAGCCGATTTGCCTCGCCCCGGGCGATACCAGCGAGCAGTCGGCGCAGCGTGGCGTCGTCGGCCAAGTTGGCTCCCTACAAACTCCCAGGCGCCTTCTGTCGGACGCCCAACCGGATGCTGCTTTAACCCAAACTGCCTAGCCGTGACGATCCCTCACGCGCGCTAGCCTCGCTGAGTGGGCCTCGAGGTGGCCGCTTTCAAATTCCTCGGAGCGGCGGCTGCGGAGATGTCGCTGAGGGCGGGATGCGGAGGTTGACCGATCCCTCGCAAAGGGACTTTCCGCGGTCGACCCATGCCAGTTGTTACGATGACCGTCGGCGCTTCCCAAAAGCGGTCATAACCGGCGGCCCTGCAGTTGAGGACCGAGGTGATATTGGAAGTCGTTACCACGGCTGACCATCACCGAACGACCATTCCTCCTTGTCGACAAAGACCATGTTGATCATGATGTCGTCTGGTCTGACGCTCAGCTTCAGTTTCAGCTCGTCGGCGACGAAACGATAGAAAGCAAACTTAGTATCCTTCTTTTTGCCGACGGTGCTAGTTACCTGGATTAAGATGAAGTCTGGGGACCGATTGAAGCCAAGAAATTGCGGATCATAGATGAGGTTGTCAGCTGTGTGCTCGCCAACCACCACAAAGCGGTCGCCATCGGGTGCTTTGAGGACGTCGACGATGCCTCGATAGACGATGTCCGCCAAAGCAGTGCGGTACTCGGGGCTTTTCCCCTGGATCAGATCGATACGTGCAAAAGGCATGATGACCTCCTCGGGCAGGATTGCGGTCGGCCCGCAGCCGGGACCGACCGCCGGACGCTCAGGTACGATTGTCGATCTCCGGCACACCGCTGCTCCGGTCGGCATAGGCGGCCAGGAAGGTCGGCCGGGTCTGCCAGCGCTGCCAGAAAGCATCGAGATGCTCGAAGCGCTCATCGAGCGGAGTGGCGTTCACCGGGAACTTGGAGAACGCAATGGCCGTCGCCAGCGTGATGTCCGAGAACGTCGGCTGATCGCCTCCCAGCAACCACTCGCGGCCGTCGGCGAGATGCCGGTCGACGAGACCAGCATGCGTCAATGCCACCTTGCGGGAATGCTCGCCCCAGGCGGGGTTGCTGGTCAGTTCGAGCTTCGGGCCCAGACCCTGGTGCAGGACATGGAAGGCGGTGACGATGGGATAGAGGATGTGCACCCACACCCGGTTGTCCCACATCTGATCAAGGCCGCGCTCGTGCGCAGTCCCGCCCATGATCTTGCGGCCTTCGAACGTGTCGTCGAGGTAGCGAGCGATTGCGGAGGTCTCGCTGAGATAGGAGCCATCCGCGAGCGCGAGGGTCGGCGTCTCGCCCCAGGCGTTCATCTTCAGGTGCTTCCAGCCCCGCTGCTCGCCCACCGGTGACATGTCGTAGATCGTCGCGTCGAAGCGGTCGGCGATGCCCTTCTCGTGCATGAAGATCCGCAGTCGCTGCGGGTTCGGGAAGGCCGAGGGTGAGGTGTAGAGCTTGAGCTTGTCGGACATCGTCCTCTCGCTTTCCTGAGAAATTGCCTGTCTGTCAGATGACAGGTAGAAAGCTATGACCCCAATCTTGCGCTGTCAACCCCTGTCTGCCATATGACAGATGGAGGTTGGAAATGGCAGCGACGTTGAAGAGGGATGTGCGAGAGGCGATCCTCGTGGCCGCAAGGGAAGCGGCGATGGCTTATGGCTACGGCGGCATCAATTTTCGCGACCTTGCGGAAGCGGTCGGCATCAAGGCTGCAAGCATCAACTACTACTTCGCAAACAAGGCTATCCTCGGCGAGGCGGTTGCACGGCGCTACTGGGAAGATATTGCACGCGATCTTGAAGCTATTTCGACGAATGCCCAGAGCCCGATAGAAGCGCTGCGGCAATACCCTGGCATTTTTCGCCTCTCTCTGGAGCGCAACAATCGCATGTGCCTCAGCAGCTTCATGGCGACAGAATATGACGTGTTGCCTGATGGGGTCTTGAAGGAGGTTCAGACCTTCGCTGACGTGAACACCGCTTGGCTACGCGAGCAGTTAGTTGCTGCAAAGCTCGCGAAGCCGAAGGACAGCGAGACGAGAGCTCGCGCGATCTATGCTGCTGTAGCCGGAGCTCAGATCATTGCTCGAAGCCGCGCGGACCTAAATCTGTTCGACACTTTGGTCCGGAGTTATCAGGAGGCGGGACTGCTCCCGAGCTGATTAAAAGCGCGCGTGGACAAGGTCCGCTTCCATGCATTGCCGACCATAAGCGGACAGGCAGAAATCCACCCACCCCAGTTATCCCGACGAGCCTACTGGCGAGACAGAAGCTGGCCGAAAGCTGCCGGTCCGCTTCTGAGAGGGGCCGCCGCAAAACCGGACGGCCTCCTATCGACCCAACTCAGCCATCGGGAACGCCATTTGCGTTTCTCCAAAGCGGTCGTTCGTCGGCCGCTCCGCAAGTTCGGCTCGGGGTGGTCTGCAGACCTTAGCCCATCTCCCGAGAGCGGCCATTCCGCTTCCAATGGGTGAGGCCTCTTCTTGCCCTTACCACTAGCGACCAGTTCGCTTCGCGATATCGAGGAGACGCTGGGTCTCTGCTGACCTTGCCCCCTGATCTGCCCTCATTCTGAAGCTAGAGGCCGTCGATCAGGAGACGGACGATGAAGAAGAGCCGGTTCAGCGAAGAGCAGATCATCGGCATCCTGAAGGAGCAGCAGGCTGGGCTGCCGGTCACTGAGATCTGCCGCCGCCACGGCATCAGCGATGCGACGTTCTACACGTGGCGTTCGCGCTACGGCGGCATGGAGATCTCGGACGCGCGCCGCTTGAAGGCGCTCGACGAGGAGAACCGCAAGCTCAAGAAGCTGCTAGCCGAGGCGATGCTCGACGTGGCGACGCTGCGTGAGGCGCTGGGAAAAAACTTCTGACGCCCAGCGCAC
>NZ_FNVI01000072.1:0-3039 GCF_900107945.1 Methylobacterium sp. 190mf
GGAGGACCAGTTTTCGCTCAACCTGCCGATGGGGACGCGGACGAGCAGGGGACCGGGGTACAGCCCCTTTCTGCGGAGGAATTCGCGCGCCTGCCAACGCCGCACAGCGCACGCAGTATCCTGGCCGCGGCCAAACTCAGGCCGTGAGCCGGCGGCACGGTGTTCAACTCCCTCACACCCGGCGTTGGTCGTGCGTCTACTCGGCTTAAGCATCTCGCCTGTACTTCCAAAATTTTCTCGGAAATACAGCTGTGGTCCTGGACTTATTCCTTTCTGCACCAACGTAGTGCTACGTAAGGTGGCATAATGTAAAATTGCTCTGAGTTATCGGGGCTTGGGTTTAGTCTTGCCACCGTCGCGCTTCGTGTCAGAAGCAAAATGAAATTACTCGGACTTGCCGCAGAAAGATTTGGCTTTACAACTTCGTTTATCTTTGACTGCAAAACCGTGCCGCCTGTAGATCCGGGGGAGAGTATGACAGCCGCGGCGGACGTTGTTGCGAGATTAGATACCAAGCCGGCTCCGCTCCCAATAATTGTTCTGCCCTCACCTTCGGTATATGGCTTCCAGCCAACCCCCTCCGGACATCTTTCAGCGAATGCCACAACTGCACCTCTCATGTGTGCATCATCTTTTGGACCCCATTCTCCCAGCACCCCCAGATTGACCGATCGATCTGCAAGAAAAATTGAGTAAAACATTAGACAGGAAAATATGACAAGTGCAACGGCAATAAGTGATAGCGGCGCTGCCAGCACTACATCAGCCCAAGTCGCGCCAAATTTTTTCTGATCTGATCGAGATGGCCGTACTTGATTGTTTTTTTCGCTCAAGACGCGGTCCTCGCTTAGTAATACTTTCGAGTAATGTCACTATGGCGTTAAATAACAATCGTGAAACAATATCGGCTTAAGATTCCGACAGTCCTAACCTAACCGGTCGGCCCCAAATTCACGATCTGAACTCTACGATTTGCCGCGCTCTCAGGTTGGTCAGGTGCAATCAGCTTGCTCTTGCCGTACCCAACTGCTTGCAGGCGCCTCGGGTCGATGTCGTAGAAAAAAATGAGATGGTCGCGTGCTGTTTTGGCTCGCGCTTCGGATAGACGCTGGTTGTACTGCTCACTTCCCTTCGCGTCCGTATGGCCGGCGATCAGGAAAGAGTAACCCGCCAACCGAGGATCCTGGAGCGCCGTTCCGAGCCGTTTCAGAACCAGCATCTCCTCCCCTCCGAGCTTCGCCGAGTCGTAGTGAAAGTTGATCGTGAGATCGATCGAGGGAGGCGCTACCTCCTTTCCCGGGATAACTTGGATACCCCGGAGCGAGCGCGTCTGGACGGCGGTCGTCGGATTAAGCGCGCGGACAATCTCCTCCGTGGTCGGCACGGGTGAGGCCGGCTCCTGAGCTAAGCAGACCGATCCAGTCAGGACCGAGCCGAGTAGAGCGAGCGCGACCGTTCTCATGGCTGAGCCAACCCTGTTGAGATCACCGTCGCCTCCGAAGTCTGGATCGCGTCGAACCCGGCGGAGACAACGCGATCGGGCGCACTTGCATCGGGTTTCGCGACCAGCGCCTTGCGTAGGTCCGTCAAGAATTCTCGATCGGTTTCCTGGGTCGGGCGTGGGCCCGCGAAGAGCGGGCTGTGTGAGGCTAGAACAACCAACATCTCGCGACCGAACGGAGGGGCGACCTTGAATTTGGGGCCTGGGCCGTCGAGCGCTCCAAAGACCATCTTGCTCGATGGTGGCACAGCCTTGAGATGCAGGCTGTCGGGCTGGATGAGGTGTACGACTGAGCCATCAGCCTGGATGTAGGCAGCGTGGAGAAAGCTCGGATATGGCGGGCTCTCGACGGTGATCCGCAGGTATTCGCCCTCCTGCGCGTCTTTGCCGATGCCCTCAATCTTGACCTTGGGTCGATCCGCCTGAGCTAAGGCCCTTTCAAGCGTCAGCAGCACCTCGCATTGCGGCCAGGGCCGGACCGCAACATCGACTTCGGCGTTCATAGCCCGTGCGCGCTCTGTGAGCGTCTGCAAATCACTGTCCGAACCGACAAAACCAGAGAAGGTGACTTTCTCACTCTGCCGCTTCCCCTCGACATGCCCGCACTCAAACTTGGCTACTGGAACCAGTGTGGGTGCAGGCGAAGGCTTTGGGTCGATATGGACGACCGGAACTGGAAGGGGTGAAGGCGTCGGCGGCTTAATCTGCACTACCGGTGGGGATGGAACCGGCGTCTCCTTTCGCTGGGGTATGACCGGCTTTACGGGGCGCATCACGTAGGCTTCTCGCACCTCCGACTGGAAGGAGGCGTAGCTGATCCACCCGAAGCCGTGATCTCCCCAGCCAGGCCCCCAGGAGTTCAGAAACTTAAAGGCTTGCCGCTTCTCATCGTACCCAACGATGGGGATCGCGTGCCACTCTTCCTCGTGGCCGCCGACAACCTGATAAATTTCTCCTGCGCGGAGCCGGTGGAACGCCTTAGATAATCTAACGGAAACGATAACCGGATGACCTTTAGCAAGCTCACCCTTGATTTGGTCGAGCTTCGAATAATCAACCGCCAGCCAGCGCTCAATCTTGAAATCGTCCGCTTGCTTCTGCTGATCTATAGTAGGCTTATGGCATTGCAACGCATTATAGGGATATTTACCGAGCGACAACGATCCTTTATCTCTTAGTAGATTCAGCGCAGAAGAAATTCTCGATCCAGAATTGCACTGATAATTATTATCGGTGATGCTGTTGTATATGTACGCCGGGCTCGGAATATTTTTTGGATCGCGAACGTTGCGAGCCTCCGCCACTTCTGCGTAGTAGGCACGCGCAGCATAGCCTACAGCCCACGCCACACAGGACCCTTGTCGGCCTTGGTTGCCCGCGATGGGAAATCGAGACGCTAAGTCCACACGCTCCGGCAAGAAGGCGCGGTACTCGGGTGTTTTAGGCAGGCGCGCGAATTCCTCCGCAGAAAGGGGCTGTACCCCGGTCCCCTGCTCGTCCGCGTCCCCATCGGCAGGTTGAGCGAAAACTGGTCCTCC
>NZ_FNVI01000054.1:0-17302 GCF_900107945.1 Methylobacterium sp. 190mf
CTGCTCGTAGTCGGCATGACCTCTCTGATCCGGCGTGCGAAGACGACACCGACCTCGGTCGACCCGCGGCTGCCGGCGCTGCTGCAGCGTAAGCCGGTGCGCGTGGTGACCGTGGCGGCGGCCAATCGCACGGCGCGGGTCGCCTGGGCGATCATGACCCGCGGCGGCACCTACCGCGCACCGGCGGCCAGGGCTGCCTGACAGCACGCAAAGGAGACGTTTCCAGGTTGCGAGGACGATGAGAGTTGATGGCGAACCGGTCAGACCGGGAGCCGGGACACCCCGCCGGCTGTCCAGGGCGTCATAGCCCGCAAAGCAGAGTGGGACCCAGCTCACGGATACCATCAGGGCCAGCAGTCAACATGAACGACTGCATCAACAGGCCGGACACAAGACTGCACCCGACCAACGCGTCAGAAGCTCAATTCGCCACTTGCAATGCGGGAGCCATCCACACAGGACGGCCTCCTACCGACCCAACCCGGTCGGAACGGCATGGGAGAGACACTGCTGCAAAAGCGGGCGCTGCTACCATCGCAAGAAGCTCTTCCGCGCTCAGTCTGCTTGCCGAATATGCTCAAGCGCAGCGACCAATTCGCTCGGCTGAGAAAAGAACGGCGAGTGATCGCTCTCCAACGTGACGGTGTGCGAAACTGGAGTGGCTCGTTGCATGGCTTGCTGCTGAGCAATCGGGATCGCCTGATCTTTCGCGCACGTGATGTAGGCTCGTCGGACCGACCCGAAGCGAGGCTCAGTAACGTGGATCGGCGTCGACCAAATCTTGGTTGTCTCGGGAACAAGGCGTTCACACGCGAACTGCACTAGAAGTTTAGGCGTTTCGTTGTAGAAAAATGTTTTGACGCCTTCGCGGCTGACTGTACAATTTCCGTCATCATCAAATATTATTGCCTTACTAAACGCCTCGGCATTGGCCGATTTCTCTACGATATCATTCAACGTCTGGCCATCCTTGAGAAGAAAAGCGCATAGATAAACGAGTAAGGCGATTTTATGAGGTATGCGTTCGGCCACTTCACTGATGATGAGGCCGGCGCGGCTGTGCCCGACGAGAATGACCGGTTCGTTCTGGGCGGCGGTAATCGCGGCAACCTGATCCGCCCAAGCTTGGAGCGGCTGTTTTGCCGCCGAGTGCTGATCGGAGATCACGTCGCACAGATCGGGTGTCAGAACGCGATGTCCGGCTCGCTCAAGCAGCGGCACGACCTGCGACCAACACCAACTACCGTGCCACGATCCAGCAACGAGTATGTAGATAGCCATTCGACACCCTTTCTGGCGTACGTCGGTGTCTCTTGGTCATGCCTCGTTACAGTATGATTTCAGGTGGGGTTCGATACGTAGTGCGCGTTTGGGGTCCCATTGGACGTCGGCGTTCAGATCGAGCTTCCTGAACCTCAGACGGCTCATGTGGGTCGAAAGCGGTTCCGGCGGCGATGTCGGCTACAAGACGTTGTCGTCCGAAAATACACCGTCTCGAAACAGCCCATCTGAGATGTTTGAATGAGCGCTTCGTGGTGGCAAATGTGGTCGAAAGCCGCCGGTCTGCTTCTGCGCCGACCTATTAGAAAATCGGACGAGCTGCCAAAATTCAAATCAGACAAATTCATTTATCAGAACTTCGCAATGAAGCAGACGTTCGGGGATAATCATTCTGCAAGGGGTGTTTGACCGCGGGTGGCCAACGCTACGCATTCGCCGTATTCAAATCCCCACGCGCATTACGCCGGATAGCCTGTGGCGGCTGCCCGAACGCTCGAAGGAACGCGCGACGCATCCGATTGCGGTCTGCGAAGCCAGTTTGGTCGGCGACGGCGTCGATGGGATGCCGGCTGCGCTCCATCAAAACGCGCGCGGCCTCGACCCGGAGGTTCTCGACCGCCTTGGCCGGCGACTGGCCGGTCTCGGCATGGAACACACGGCTGAACTGGCGCGGGCTCAGGTGGGCGGCTTGCGCCAACTCCTCGACCGAGAGCGGGCGGTGGAGGTTCTGTTTGGCATAGGTCAGGGCCGCCTGGATGCGGTCCGACTTCGCGTCGAGGTCGAGCAGGGTCGAGAACTGCGACTGGCCACCGGCCCGGCGATGGTAGAGCACGAGCTTCTTAGCGATCTCCTTCGTCACCGCGTGGCCGAGATCCGCCTCGATCAGAGCAAGCGCGAGGTCGATGCCAGCGCTCATGCCCGCCGACGTCCAGATCGGGCCATCGTTGATGAAAATGCGGTCCGTGTCGGCCGAGCAATCCGGAAACTGGGACTGTAGCTCCCGCGCGTGCATCCAGTGCGTCGTGACCCGCCGTCCGTCGAGCAGGCCGGCCTCGCCGAGGACGAAGGCCCCTGTGCAGATGGCGGCAACGCGCCGGGCGTTTTCGGCCGCGCGCTGAACGAGCGCGACGAGCCCGGGCGTCGACGGTTGCACGAAGGTGCCGCCGCCGATGATGAGCGTGTCGAAGGGCGTTTCGCCGAATGCCTCCGTCTCCACGTTCATGCCGGCCGAGGTGCCGACCGGACCGCCATGCTCGGAGATGAAGTGGATGTCGTAGGTTGCCGCGTCCGCCGCGAGATTGGCGACCTCGAAGGCCGGCACGGCCGCCAGCGCCATCATCGAGTACCCCGGATAGACGACGAAGCCGACGCGCTGCATGCCCGCCTCTATGACCTAAATCGACGCAACTATGACATTTGCGCCGCTCAAGGGCAACGGTAGCTTTCTCCCATCGAGCGCCGCCAACCCGTGGCGCGAAGAAAGAGGAGAGCGACGATGACCACTCAATCCACGAAGGGCCTCGCTGTCGTGACCGGTGCATCTGCCGGCATCGGCGCGGTTTACGCCGACCGCCTCACCAGACGGGGGTATGACCTGCTGCTAGTCGCTCGAAACGATGAGCGCCTGCAGGCGCTGGCCGACCGCCTGACCCGCGAGACGGGGCGCAAGGTTGAGCCGTTCAAGGCCGATCTGGGACGCAAAGACGATCTCGCGCGCCTGGAGGCTCGCCTGCGCGAGGACGCGAGCATCACCATGCTCGTGAACAACGCGGGCATCGGCTCCGTCGCCTCGACCCTTCAGGCCGACGTGGAAACGATGGACGCGATGATCCAGCTCAACATCACCGCGCTGACCCGCCTGACCTATGCGGTCGCTCCTGCTTTCGTGGCGCGCGGATCAGGGACAATCATCAATATCTCGTCCGTCGTCGGCATCGCGGTCGAGATGCTGAACGGCGTCTACAGCGCCTCGAAATCCTACGTCCTCAGCTTCGGCCACGCGCTGCAGAAGGACCTCGCGGACAAGGGCGTGCGCGTCCAGACCGTGCTGCCCGGCGCGACGGCTACAGAGTTCTGGGATGTCGCCGGTTACGCGGCACAGAAGACATCGGCGATCACCATGTCGGCGGCCGATCTGGTCGACGCGGCTTTGGCCGGTCTCGATCAGGGCGAGCTTGTCACCATCCCAGGACTGCAGGATGAGTCCGATTGGACGCGCTGGGAGGAGGATCGCCGGGCCATGGCCGCCAAGTTCGGCAACGCCAAGCCGTCGGCGCGCTACGGGCTTGCGACGTCGAACGCGGCCTGAGCCTGGAGGCCATCCATGCCGTACCTCCAGCTCGACGTGACCGGCCCGCATTCCGTGGCCTCCAAGAAGCGCCTCGCGGCGCAGATGAGCCAGACCTATGCGGAGATGATGTCGGTCGACATCAGGCGGATCAGCGTCGCCATCCGCGAACTCGGCGAGGGCGGCGTGTGGCGGATACCGGAGGCCGGCGGCGCGCCGGTGCCGGTGTCCGTGATGATGCTGGACATCCGCAAGGGACGCTCGGCCGAGTTGCGGATGGAAGTCGCCAAGGCGCTGTGCGCCCACTGCATCGAGATCCTCGGGTTGCACAAGGATCGCCTCAACGTGGAGTTCACGCAGCATTCCGGCGACGAGATGTATCACCCGACCCTCGGGGGCTACAGCCCCGAGTGGTCTCCGGACGAGCGATGATCCGTGTCGCAAACGGTTCTGGCCGAGAGCGGCAGGTCCGCTCTCGGATAGCCCGGGTATCGAAGTGGACACTTCGCGGTTCACTCGACGATGCGTCCCTCCGTCGGGGGGCGGTGTAATGCGCATGCTCTCGGCTGCAGCTGCGCGCAGTACGGTTGAAGGCCGGTCGGCTCGCCGCGCTGGAGCGCTCGCATTCAACAGTTACGTGAGATCTATCTGCAGACGGAGATTGTGGCCGCCCGCCTCTGCCCACAGCGGTCGCCGGCCGCAACGGATGTATCCTTCCTGCACCGGCGACGAACAGGGACGGCACATCCTGCACCTGTCGAACCGGAACGGAGATGGCCGCCATGATGACTCGGAGACTGTTCAGCCAAACGCTCTTCGCCGGCGCCGCCGCCGCGCTGCTTCCCGGGACGGCGCCGGCCCAGGATCTGCCGCGTGCGCGCAGCGTCGTCCTGGTCCACGGACTGTTCGCCGACGGGTCGTGCTGGTCCGAGGTGATCCCGCGGCTGCAGGAGAAGGGCCTGAACGTCACCTCCGTGCAGAACCCGCTGACCACCTTCGAGGAGGCCGTCGCGTCCGCACGGCGGGTTCTGGCCCGGCAGGAGGGACCGATCGTCCTCGTGGGCCACTCGTTCTCCGGCATGATCGTGACCGAGGCCGGGATCGACCCGAAGGTGTCCGCCCTCGTCTACGTCGCGGCCCGGGCGCCCGATGCCGGCGAGGATTACACTGCGCTGGCCAAGACCTATCCGACGCCGCCGGCCTCGGCCGGAATTGTGTTCGACGGCGACGAGGGGCGCCTGAGCGAGGCGGCCTTCCTGAGAGACTTCGCGGGCGACCTACCGGCGGACCGAGCCAAGGTTCTGTTCGCGGTCCAGCAGCCGTTCCACAAGGCGTTGTTGGCCGGGAGGACAACCCAGGCGGCGTGGCGATCGAAGCCGAGCTTCTACGCCGTGTCGACCGAGGACCGGACCATCAACCCGGACCTCGAACGGTTCATGGCCAAGCGCATGAGCGCGAAGACCGTGGAACTCGCGGCGAGCCACCTGTCCCTAATTTCGCAGGCACCATACGTCGCGGACCTCATCCTTGAGGCTGCCGGCCAACCCCAAGGACGTCGCTGACCGGACAGTCCCACGCATGCTGATCCGAGCCACGGCTGCCCCGGGCTGCAGGCAAGGACCGGCGCATGTCCTATCGCAAGAAGGACATCATCATGGGGAGCGCGCGACCAGACGGTCTGCCGGAACCGTTCACGCGGCCCAAATCCGTCAATCGATCAACCGCAACGAGAGCGCACGGGCCACCGCATGCGTTCTATTGACGACGTTCAGGCGCTTCATGGCCTGGTCGAAATGGAAGTTGACGGTTCGCTCCCGCAGATCGAGGATCAGGGCGATCTCCGCGGACGTCTTCCCGCGGCTGGCCCAGATCAACACTTCCCGTTCCCGGCCGGTCAGATGGCCGAACGCGTCTTGGCCCTGCCCGCCTCGACCCGCGCGGAGACGATGCTCCACCACGACAGCCAGCATCTCGAAGTCGACCGGCTTGGTGAGGTAGTCATCCGCGCCCTTCCGGCGCGCGGCGATCTCGCTGCCGCGATCGTCGAGCGCCGTGAGGAACACGAAAGGGATCCGCGCGAGGTGCGGGGCAGCCGCAGCCAGTTGCTCGAGCAAGTCCAGGCCGTTCATCCCCGGCATGCGCACGTCGCACAGGACCAGGTCCGGAGGTGACATTTGGATGGCCGACAAACCCGCCTCCCCGTCCGAGGCGCGTTCCACCGTGTAGCCGAGGTCGACCAGGGCTTCCGCGACCAGGCTCGCCGTTTCCTCGTCGTCCTCAACGCAGAGTATCCTAGGCATGCTCCGGCTCCGGGGATGACAGCGCCCCGTCTCGCGGCAGCGCCAGCATAGCACGGGTTCCGCGGCCCTCTTCGCTCTCGATGATGAGGCGGCCGCCATGGCGGCGTGCGATCTCCTCCACGAGGCTCAGCCCGATCCCCGTGCCCGGTATCGTGCCGACGTTGCTCGCCCGGTAGTAGCGCTCCCGGATGCGTCCGATCTCGCCGCGCGGGATGCCCACGCCCTCGTCCTCGACGACGATCTCGACGCCGGCGCCGGACGGGTATGCCCGCAGTCGGACGGGGTCGCTGTCCGACGCATACTTGAACCCGTTCGAGAGAAGATTGCTGACGGCCAGATGCAAAAGGTCGGGATCGCCGACGATCTCCAGCGATGCATCCGACATGTCTTCGACCAACTCACCACTCATCCCGATCTCGCGATAGTACCGGCACAACGACCGCAGCATCGCGGCGAGATCGAAGCGGCGCATGCGCGGGCGGAGGTTTCCGCCGGTATCCTCCAGCGCCCGCGATAGGCCCGACATCAGGCTCGCGATCCGGAACACGGCGGACCGGATGCGGTGTGCCCGATCGGCGATGTCGCCCGGCTTGGCCCGGTCCTTGGTCGCGATCAGCCGCTGCGCGTTCCCGTCGATCGCCATCAGCGGCGTGCGGAATTCATGCGAGACCGTCGTTATGAAGTTGCGCTGC
Organism: Methylobacterium sp. 190mf; assembly: GCF_900107945.1. NCBI lineage: Bacteria > Pseudomonadati > Pseudomonadota > Alphaproteobacteria > Hyphomicrobiales > Methylobacteriaceae > Methylobacterium > Methylobacterium sp. 190mf. The sequence goes on from NZ_FNVI01000054.1 coordinate 6,561, forward strand.
TCAACGGCGAGCGCCCGCTCCTTCTGCAGGGCGGTGCTTAGCGCCCCGGATTGTATGGCTAGGCGCTTGCGCGACTCAAGAAGCTCGGTGGTATTGCTCCGGAACACCGCAAGCGCTCGCGCCATCGCCCCGATCTCGTCTGGCCGCTTCTCGTCGGGGAGCGCGAAGTCGGTCTCGTAATCCGCGAGACGCCGCATGCGATCGGCGAGCCGCAGGAGCGGCTGCGAGATGGCGCGCCAGACGTAGACCGTGATGGCGAAGAACAGGGCCAGGGTCCCGAGCATCAGGTCGGAGACCCAGTCCTGAGCTTCCGCGATGGCCGCGGCTGCTCGGCCGCGGTCGGCCTCCGCGCGCGCCTCTGTAGCGAGCGTTAGCCTGAAGGCGGCGTCGCGGGCCGCGTCGAAGGTGATCTTCGACTCGCCGTTGAACAGCAGGATTCCTTGGTCGGCCTCGCCGTCCCGGCTCAGCGCGGCCACGCGCTCCGCCACGGCTGCGTGCGCGCGCCACAGGTCTTGCAGCCGCACGAGCTCGCTCCGGTCCTCGCCTCGCCGGAGCAGCGCCGCATAGCGTGTCATCACTTCCGCGAGATGGGCGGACACGCGCTGCAGCGACGCCAGGCGATCGGGGCGGTCCGCGAGATCCGGGCCGAGAAGGATTTCGGCCTCCGCGGTGCGCGCGTCCGAGATCCCGTGGTTCAGACTCCCGAGGACCCGGATGCGCTCTAGCCAGCGGTGGTGCATCTCGCGGGAGAGCGCGTCGGCATGTTCGAGCCGATCCAGGCTGAGGAGGCGGGCGCCCTCCGTCGCGGCCATGAAGAGGAGCACCATGAGACCCAGCTTCGCGACCAGGGAGTGGCGCCAAGCCAGGGTCTTGCGCAGCAACGACATGGCGATCCCCCCAGCGGACCCGGTGGCCCGGCTTCGAAGGCTTAGGCCCGCCCCGCCCGACGTAAGCCTGTCAGATTTCACAGGATGACGCCGGGGGCCACGAACTGATCTATGGACCGCGAGCCGGCGGACGGTCTGTCGCTCAGAGGGGTCACATGAGGATCGCCGTGATTTCGGACGCCGTGACGCCGGCGGGCCGCCTGCCCGCGGCTGGACGCCCCTGAAATGGCGCCGCGTCCCGTCGGTGCCGTTCGCTCGCGGATGCCCGATATCCAGCACGCGGCCCGGGCTGCCGTTCCGATCGTCCGCGACGTCGCGGACGCCGCCGATCGACCGGCTCCAACGGACCGGGGTGGGGCCAGTGCGCCTGCGCCGACCGCCGGGCCCCGAACATGGGCCGGCTTCGCCATCCTGTGCGTCGGCATGTTCATCGCCATCCTGGACATCCAGATCGTCGCGACATCCCTTCCGCGGATCCAGACGGGTCTCGGGATCCCGCCGGACCGGGTCAGCTGGGTCCAGACGGCGTATCTTACCGCCGAGGTGCTCGTCATTCCGCTCACGGGTCCCCTCACGCGCCTGGCGAGCATGCGCCGGCTCTTCGTGACATCGGTGACCCTGTTCACGTTCGCGTCGTGCGGTTGTGCCGCGAGCGGCGGCTTTGCCTCGCTCATCGTCTGGCGCGCGCTCCAGGGCGCGTCCGGGGGCGCGTTGATCCCGACCGTGTTTTCAGCCGTCTTCCTGCTGTTCCCGCCGAACCGCCAGGGCATCGCCACGGCCGTCGCGGGAACGCTCGCCGTCCTCGCCCCGACCGCCGGCCCCGTCGTCGGCGGCTGGATCACTGAGACGGCGACCTGGCATTGGCTGTTCCTGATCAACGTGCCCGCCGGTCTCGTCTCGGCCATCGGCGGGTACTGGCTGCTGCCGCGTGACCGGCGGCGCGGACGGCTCGGCGAACTCGATGTGACAGCCCTAGGGCTCCTGGCCGTCGCCCTGTGCAATCTGGAGCTCGGCCTCAAGGCGGCCCCGGAATCCGGCTGGGTGGCGCCTGCAGCCGTCGCACATCTCGGCGCGAGCACGGTGGCCGCGCTCGTGTTCGTCCGCCGTACCCTGGCGGCGGCCCATCCGCTCGTCGAGCTCCGGATGTTCGCGGATCGCCGCTTCGCCGTGGGCTCGGCACTCAGCTTCGCGTGCGGGGTGGGCCTTTACGGTTGCGTCTACCTCATGCCGGTCTTCCTCGGCTACGTGCAGGGACGCAGGCCGCTCGCGATCGGCGAGATCATGCTCGTCACCGGCCTGGCGCAACTCGCCGCGTCTCCACTCGCCGTCGCCCTGGACGAGCGCGTCGACGCGACCGTGCTCGCCGTCCTCGGATTCGGTCTGTTCGCGGTCGGCTCGTTCCTGAGCACGACCCAGACGGCCTCGATGGATCCTGGCGCGCTGGTCGTCCCGCAGATCGTACGCGGGCTCGCCATCATGTTCTGCCTGCTGGCGCCGACACGGTTGGCGCTGGGTCATCTGGCGACCGAGAGCGTTCCGGATGCCAGCGGGCTGTTCAACCTCATGCGAAATCTCGGCGGTGCCGTCGGCCTCTCGCTGATCGACACCGTGATCTACGGGCGGATCCCCGGCCACGTATCCGATCTCGTCGCGCGACTCGCGTCCGGCGATCTCGACGCCGCGAAACTTGTTGGCATCCCGCCGGCCGTTTTCGCGGCCCAGTCGGGCAAGCCGGACAGCGAAGCGACGCGCGCCCTCGTCGCGCCGCTCATCGAGAAGGCGGCCCTGACCGCTTCGATCGGCGATGCCTGGATGCTCGTCGGGACCCTCAACGTGGTCGCGATTGCCGCCCTGCTGCTCGTTCGCAGACGCGCCGAGCCGAGCCTGGAGCCGAAGCCATGACGGAAGCCTACCTCAACCGCATCGAGACGGCCGTCCCGCCCCACGACGTCCACGCGGCCTTCGCGGCCTTCGCCCGATCTCAGCTCGCCGACGACCGGCACAAGCTGCGCATCCTGGACCGCATGGTGGAGCGCAGCGGGATCGAGCATCGGTATTCCTGCCTCGCGCCCGGGCTCGACCCGGGCCACGACGCCGTGGATGCCGACGGCCTCTACCGACCCGGGAGCTTCCCGACGACCGCGGCCCGCATGCGACTCTACGAGGAGCACGCCCCTGCGCTCGCGACGCGTGCGGTCGAGAAACTCCAACTCGGCGATCAGCGGGACCGCATCACTCATCTCGTGGTGTCGAGTTGCACCGGCTTCTCGGCACCGGGGCTGGACATCGACATCATCGAGCGCTGCGGTCTCAGGGGGTCGGTCGAGCGGACGATGGTCGGCTTCATGGGCTGCTACGCCGCGATCAACGCCCTGAAGATCGCGCGGCACATCGTTCGTTCGGAGCCGCAGGCCCGGGTCCTGGTGCTGAGCATCGAGCTCTGCACGCTGCACCTGCAGGAGACCTCTGATCTCGAGCAGATCCTGACATTCCTCCTCTTCGCGGACGGGTGCGCTGCCAGTATCGTCTCCGCCGATCCGACGGGGCTGAGGCTCGACGCGTTCAACGCCCTGCTCACGCCCGACACGCGACAGCTCCTGACCTGGCATATCCGCGAATCCGGGTTCGACATGGTCCTGTCGGGCCGCCTGCCCGCGGCAGTGCAGGAAGGGATCAGCGGTCGCGCGGACGAGTTCCTGGCGGGACATCGGATTCCGGACGTCGGCGCCTGGGCCGTCCATCCGGGCGGCCGAACCGTGCTCGACGCCGTGGAGCGCGCCTTCGCGCTGCCGCCCAGCGCGTTGGCGGTCTCGCGCGATATCTTGCGTCGGTTCGGCAACATGTCGTCGGCGACCGTCATGTTCGTGCTCGCCGCGCTCATGGATCAGGCGAAGGCGGGTGAGGTCGGTTGTGCGATGGCGTTCGGCCCGGGCCTCGTCGCCGAAACGATGATGTTCCAAAAGGCGGCCTAGCTCCGCGCTCCCGGCGCCCGGGTCCGGCATCCCGGGCTGGCCGGCCGTCATTCGAAGACGTTGCAATACCGGGCGGGATGTCGGCGCCCGGATTCCGCCCGTCTCCCGACGCAGGTCGCGGGCGTTCCGGTGCGCGAGGCGTCCTTCGATGTCGACGCGGGAGAGGTGTTCGATGCCAACGACGACTGACACCGGGATCGAGCGATGGCCGGAGCCGCCGACGCGGAGCCCCGACAGAGCACCGGCTCCGCAGGGTTCCGGGCCCTCTGGAACCGCCGGGCGGCACGAGCCCGCGCGCCCTCGCTCGCTGGCCGTCCGGGCTTCGGACCAAGAACAGATGGATGCTCCGGATCTGCCCGAGGCCGCATACGCCGCGCTCCTTGCCGACCTCGCGCGCGTCAACCGATGGACGCTGGCGGCGCGGCCAACCTTGGCTTTCCTGAGGCGGGCGGCCCGGCGCGCCGGGCGCCTCAGGCTCCTCGACGTCGGTTTCGGGCAGGGCGACATGCTGCGTCGGATCGCGCGCTGGGCGGCCAGGGAGGGCGTGCCCGTGGAGTTGTTCGGGATCGACATCAACCCCCGTTCGGCGCCGGTCGCCCGGGCGGCAACCGACCGCGCGCTCCGCATCGAGTACCGGACCGGCGCCTACGCGGACCTCGCCGGACAGGGCTGGGATGTTATCGTGTCGAGCCTCGTCGCGCACCACATGGACCACGCGGAACTGCTGGCGTTCCTTCGCTTCATGGAGCGCGAGGCGCGTGTCGGCTGGCTGATCAACGACCTGCATCGCCACGCCCTGCCCTATGCGGGCTTTCCGATCCTGGCTCGGGCCATGGGATGGCATCGGATCGTCCGCGAGGACGGCACCCTCTCGATCGCGCGCGCATACCGGCCGGCGGAATGGCCGCCGGTCCTGGCCGAGGCCGGAATCGCCGAAGCCTCTGTCACCCGTTGGTTCCCGTTCCGGCTATGCATCGAGCGCCTCCGCTGATCATCGGGGGCGGCCCGGCCGGTGCCGCCGCCGCCATCGGACTTGCCCGGGCGGGCCTGCGGCCATTGCTGATTGAACGGAATCCCGAAGCGCAGGATGCTCTGTGCGGCGGCTTCCTGAGCTGGACGACGACCCGGCGCCTGATCGATCTGGGCGTCGATCCCGTTTCCCTTGGCGCTCATCGTGTCGGGGCGCTGGCGTTGTTCTCGGGGCAGGACGGAGCCGAAGCTCGGCTGCCCGCACCTGCCGTCGCCCTCTCGCGCCGCGTCCTCGACGAGGCCCTGCGCGCGCGCGCACGGGCGGCGGGCGCGGCGATCGAGACCGGGATCGGGGCGCGGGCCCTGGCGGAGGGCCGGGTGCGTCTTGTCGACGGGGGCGAGATCCACCCGCCCTGCACGATCCTCGCGACCGGCAAGCATGATCTGCGCGGTGTCTTGCGCCCGCGTCCGGACGGGGACGCCGCGGTCGGGCTGCGCTGGCGCCTGGGTGCGAGCCGGGCGCTCGCGACGTTGCTCTCCGACCGGGTGGAGCTGCACCTGTTCCGCGGCGGATATGCCGGATTGGTCATCCAGGAGGATGGCAGTGCCAACCTCTGCCTCGCCGTCCGACGAAGCCGCCTCAGCGAGGTCGACGGCAGACCGGATCGGTTCCTCCAGGCTGTCGCGGAGGAATCGCCCGCCCTCGGTCTGCGCTTGGCCGCGGCGACGCTCGGGCGCGCCCAAGCGGTCGCGAACGTACCCTACGGCTGGCGCGCGGGTGCCGGACCGGCGAACCTCTACCGGATCGGGGATCAGGCCGGAGTCATCCCGTCTCTCGCGGGCGAAGGAATCGCCATTGCGCTGTGCAGCGGCTTAGCCGCGGCCACCGCGATCGTGCGCGGCGAGCCGGCCGAACGCTTTCAGCGATCGTTCTCGCGAAGGTCGTCCGTCCCGATCACTCTGGCCGGATGGCTCTGGCGCGCGGCGGAGACCCCCAAAGCCGCCAGGCAGCTGGTGCGCGCAGTCGCCTCCGCGCCGGCGCTCGGGCATCTGGCCTCGCGGCTGACGCGGATCTGACCGCAGCTTGCCTCCCACCCGACACCGGTGGCGCGGATGACCGAGGTGGATCGGGTCACCCGGGCAGGCTGGTTGCGGCTCTCGTCACGCCAGGCGCTCCACCGCTCCGGGGAAGCGCCGCCGATGCGGGACCGGCCTGCTCCGCCTGGCCCGGACTTCGGCCGGTCGAAGTACCGGCGTTACAGGCCGTTCTCCGGCTGCGCATCCCCTTCGACGTGTCGGGTCGCTCTGTAACGGCCAGGTGATAGACCATGATGCCGGTGAAAAAGCTTTGAGAACGCGGCGACGGACTTGTAGCCGACGCCGGTCGCAATGCGTGCAATTCCCAGGTCGCTCGTCTCGAGCAAGAAGGCAGCTTCCGACATCCGTCGCGCGATCAGATAGCGGTACATCGATTGGCCGACGAGCTTGGTGAAGCGAGCCGAGAACGCCGAGCGACCGAGCCCGACCTGCTGTCCCAACTCGTCCAATGTCCAGGACCGATCCAAGTGCTTGTGGATCAATCGAAGCGCCGGTCCGATATGCGGGTCCGTGATCGCCCCGAGCCAGCCGCCTTCGCCGGGACGCAGCGATGTCGACCAGCTTCGCAGCACCTCGACGAAGAGGACCTCCGTCAATCGGGAAAGGACCACGTCCTGACCGGGGCGCGGCTGCGCCGACTCACGCACCATGCGCTGCAGGATCAGTTCGAGCCACGCACCCTCCTCCGTCGACTTGAGGTGGAGGACGGGCGGAAGCAATTCCAACAGGCTGCTCCGCGATGGCTGTGCCACGGTGAACTTGCCGCAAATCATCGTGGAACAGGGCGGGGCGCTGCCGCCATGGCGAACAATGCCGTGATGCGCGGACGACCGATCCAGATCTGTGATCGAGAACGGTTCCGCTCGGCGATCCGAATAGAATTCGTGAGGCTCGCCACGCGAGATTACGACAAGGTCGCCCGCGCTCATGTGGAATTCTCGCTCCTGATCAAGCGCGAGCGTCGCCGAGCCATGGCTGACGTAATGGAACAGCGCGTACGGGCGTTGCGGGAGGGCCAGGTTCCAGGGATGGCCGAGCTCGAAATGGAACAGCAGGGTCCCCCCCAGGCGCACGCGGTCGAGTACTTCGGCGAGGACGTCCATAACAGCGACGATAAGGTCCCGGACGATCGGACACAACACGCGGACGATCAAGCTCTACCGTTCGAGGTGCCGTCATATTAGGTCCTACCGAGGGCGTTGACGCATCGTGCAATCGTCCATCGTTCCTGACGCAAGGTTCAGGACGTGGACAATTCGCAGCGCTTGAACATCCGCGACCTCGCTTTATCCGCCCGTCGGCAGGAGTTGTTATGCAAGGTGTTGTTCTGTCCCTGGCCGCAGCCCTGATGTCTGCAACGACATTGGCCGCTGCCCGCGCCACAGAGCTGCCCAAGGGGGCGACTCACAATATTGTCCTTGTCCATGGCGCGTTTGTCGATGCATCGAGCTGGAAGCCCGTCGCCGATATTCTCACGAAGAAGGGCTACAACGTCACGCGCGTTGACAATCCGCTGACTTCTCTTGCCGCCGACGTCGAGGCCACCGAGCAGGCGCTGGCAAAGCAGAGAGGCAAGACGGTTCTCGTCGGCCATTCCTGGGGTGGCGTCGTCATCACGCAGGCCGGCAACGATCCCAAGGTCTCGGCGCTCGTCTACGTCTCCGCTTTTGCGCCGGACGTGGGCCAATCGCTGGCGGCCCTCGCCAAGGGCGGTCCGGCCACGGAAGGTGCTGCGGCGATACATCCCGACGACAAAGGTAATCTGTACATCGATCCCAAAGTCTTTCCCTCAGCGGTCGCGGCCGACCTTCCCCCGCAGATCGCCCAGTCGTTGGCGGACCATCAATTACCGTTGAGCCACACGGCGTTCGAAGCGCCGGTCGACGCGGCCGCGTGGCACCACAAGCCGACATTCTACGTGATCACCACGAAGGACAAAGTAATCGCACCGGAAGTCCAGAAACTGTTCGCCGCCGCGATGAAGGCCCAGACGACGGAAGTTGCCGGCAGCCATGCCTCGCTCGTCGTTCACGCGAACGAAGTCGCCGCGGCGATCGAGAAGGCCACGCTCGCCAAGTAACAGGGCCGCTCCCGGCCCGTCCGCGTCGGGAGCGGCTGCGGCTGCCGAGAGAGGTGCTGTCTGAATAACACGCTGGCGATTGCGTGATCGTCCTGGCGTTCCGTAACGGTCGCGCGGTCTATCGAGTGTATTTCGTGCGGGAGCGATAATGAATGTGGATAAAATTTCGGTCGAGCGGCTTAGAATTCTGAGCTCCAGACCCTTCGACGCTGTCGTGACGGCGCTCAAATCCGCGGTCGGTCAGCCGGACTGGTACCAATTCGTTCGGGCGTCGCAGGCTGCAACCTCCGCGTCCGATTTCGAGCGTGTCGTGCAGCGTGGATTCGGCCGCACGGGCTTCATGCTCTTTGCCGAATTCGATCTGGGTGCCGTTCTGCGGCGCGAATCCAAATCCGATGCACCCAAGAGCGTGCGTTTTCTGGTGGGCAATCCCCTCATCATGAAAGAGATGGTCAAGCACGTGCCCGACGCGGGATCCTATGCTCCGGTCACGATCCTTATCGATGAGCGGCCCGATGGCGTGCACCTCTCCTATGACAGGATGGAGAGCTATCTGCTGCCCTATGGCAACACCGAAGCTCTCGCCGTTGCCCGGGACCTCGATGCGAAGATTACGGCCTTGCTGCGGGACTGTGCAGGCTAAGACCGTCTGATCACGGTGCTGCTGGCCCTGGCGTCTCGGAGATGCGGGACCGCAATGCAGGAATGGTCGATCGTTCGGCTGTCCTGGCCGACAGGCTCGAAATAGAGAGGAATTTTCGGCATGTCCAAGCGCTGTCTTGCCAGCTTCACCGCCGCAGTTCTTTTCAGCGCGGCTGTCTCGGGAGCTTCTGAGGCCAAGGCGGAGCCTCTGGATTCTGCGAGCCTCGGTGCAATCAGGGCGCAGTTCAGTCGTCTGATGGAACTGGCCAACAAGCACGATTTCAAATCGTTGCATGATATGTTCTGGCAATCGCCGACAACGCTGTTGGTGGCGAAGAGCGCGAACCCGGCCGAGGGAAACTGGGCTGGCTATTGGGGCAACGAGGCGATCGATCAGAAGCTGCATGACATCGGCAGCTCCGGTCCGGTGGTGCTCGAGCCAGACTATTCGAAGCTCAAGGTGGTCGGACTGACGTACGATGTCGCGGAGTCTTACGTGCCGATGAACATCACCGTTTCGTACGCGGGACAGGACGGAACGCCCAGACCGTTTCTCATGATCATCAATTGGCTGCGCATCGGGACGGACTGGAAGGTCGCCGCTGAGATCATTCTCCCCGTACCGCCGGCACCCGCGTCGAAGGGCTAGAGCTGTTCCCGGCGGTGTTGCGACGGGATAGTAGCCGGTGCGTTGACCGGCGTGGTCGCGCCCCGGAGTCCCAGCACGGCCTCCCTGCATTCGACCATCGCGCGGGCCTCCCGCACGATCTGCTTCACGTTCGTTGCGGGGAGGTCCGCCATGCCTCCGTGCCGTTAGATCTCGCTTCGCGGAACGCCTAATCCCAGATGCATGAGCTGAGCTACAATCACGTCTGCTTCGAGGCGGCCGTCTCAAGCTGATGAATGACCGGGTTGGGCGCATTGCTGCTGGGCGGTCTCGGAGCCCCTCGACGCAGAAGCCGAGGGGCCGAACGCTCAAATCTCAGTTCCTTCGGCCAGTGTCAGAGCATCCTCGACGTCGACGCCGAGGTACCTGACTGTGCTCTCGATCTTGGTATGGCCGAGCAGGATCTGAACCGCCCGCAGGTTGCCGGTCCGCTTGTAGATCAACGACGCCTTCGTGCGGCGAGGGAGTGGGTGCCATAGTCCTCGCTGCGCAGCCCGATGCCTGTGACCCACTCATCGACGAGGCGTGCATACTGCCGGGTGCTGATGTGCGTGACACCTTCGAGCCTGCTGGGGAAGGCAAAGTCGTCGAGTGTTCCGCCTCTGGCCTCAAGCCATGCCAGGATGCTGGTGCGGGCAGGTTCGAGAAGTTCGAATTGCACCGGCCGACCGGTCTTGCGCTGGATGACGATTGCCCGGCTACGGACGCGACCCCCGCTGACGAGGTCGCCGATGTTGAGCTTGACGATGTCGCAGCCGCGCAGTTTGCTGTCGATGGCGAGGTCGAACATTGCCCGGTCGCGAACGCGCCGTTCGCGGTCGAGCCAGAACCGTATTGCCCACACCTGCTGAGGTTTGAGGGCTCGCTTGGCGCCGAGCTTGCGGCCGGTGTTCCAGGCCGGTCGCCCTTTCGTGGCTGGATCGTGTGCAGAGTGTCCCATCTTCTGTCTCCTCGCCGGCCCATGCCGACAAGAGGAGGAGACACCCGAACCGCGGCTCTAGAGACGCGGGCATGTGCGGACATTCCGCATGCGACCCAACGCAGTCACTCATGCGCGGCTGCCCGGTTCCCGAAAGCAGACACATGTTTCGATGCTACTGAATCGCCCCGGGATTTTCGGAGGCTCCAACTCTTGAGAGACTGGAGCCATGACGAAGCATACCCCACCCTTTTCCCCTGAGGTTCGCGAGCGGGCAGTCCGGCTGGCCCGGGAGCATGAGAGCGAGCACGGTTCGCAATGGGCCGCGATCCAGTCGATCGCGGCCAAAATCGGTTGCTCTGGCGAAACGCTGCGCAAGTGGGTCCGTCAGGCCGAGCGCGACCGGGGCGTGCGGGCCGGACCGACGACGGATGAGCGCGAGCGGATCAAGGCGCTGGAGCGGGAGAACCGCGAGCTCCGGCAGGCCAACGAGATCCTCAGGAAGGCG
>NZ_FNVI01000053.1:0-18226 GCF_900107945.1 Methylobacterium sp. 190mf
CTCGGTTGATGACCTCGTCCAAGCGATGGGCGGCACAGGCGTGTCGAAGAGCCAGGTCAGCCGGCTCTGCCAGGAAATCGACGAGCGCGTGGGCGCGTTCCTCGCCCGGCCCATCGAGGGCGAGTGGCCCTACCTCTGGATCGACGCGACCTACGTGAAGGTGCGCCAGGACGGCCGTATCGTCTCTGTCGCCGTCATCGTGGCGGTCGGTGTGAACACTGACGGCCGTCGCGAGGTGCTCGGCATGGATGTCGGCCCGTCCGAGGCCGAGACGTTCTGGACGGACTTTCTCCGCAAGCTGGCGCGCCGCGGCCTGCGCGGGGTCAAGCTGGTCATCTCGGACGCCCACGAGGGCATCAAGGCGTCGGTGGCCAAGGTGATGAACGCGACCTGGCAGCGTTGCCGTGTCCACTTCATGCGCAACGTGCTCGCCCATGCCGGACGCAGCGGGCGGCGTGTCGTCTCCGCCTTCATCGCCACGGCATTTGCCCAGGACGATGCCGAGGCGGCCCGTCAGCAGTGGCGGCGCGTGGCCGATCAGCTCCGGCCGAAGGTCCCCAAGCTCGCCGCCCTGATGGACGAGGCTGAGCCGGACGTGCTGGCCTACATGGGCTTCCCCACCCAGCATCGGGTCAAGCTGCACTCCACCAACCCGCTGGAACGCCTCAACGGCGAGATCAAGCGCCGGACCGAGGTGGTCGGCATCTTCCCCAACGAGGCGGCCATCACACGCCTCGTCGGCGCGATCCTGCTGGAACAGAACGACGAGTGGGCCGTCCAGCGCTCCCGCTACATCACCCTGGAAAGCATCGCCCCGATCGGCGATGATCCCCTCGTCAGCCTGCCGACCCTGGCAGCCTGATCAATCCGGCCCAAGCCGGTGATCGTGGTGGCCACGCCGAAGCTACACCACCCCAGGGGACACGACCCGTGGGCGATGTGGGCCGTATGCCTTCAGCCCGATATGAACGATGGAGCCGAGATATCCGGCGTGGGTCTGAGTGCACTCAGTGGCCTAAGCGCCACCCCGGGGGGCGCCCTCGATGCGACCCAGACGAACTCGCCCGTTGCTTTGCCGCTACACCGGGGCGGCCACTTGGCTTGGCGGCGTGCCCGCGCCCGTTCGAGAGAGCCCTTCCAGCTTATATGTAAAGACAGGGTTTTTCCGCGGTCTGCCGAGCCGGTGCTCGGCTTCGTCCCCTGTGCATTTGAGCAGGGAGAAGCCGATGACCGACGAAACGCCCCCGGGGGGTAAGCTACCACGCAAACCGCGCTTGCCCCGCGAGATCAGTGAACGACGCCGGTTGCCGCTGACTGACCGAGAATTCCGCGATCTGACCTGGGCGATGAAGCTGCCCTTCGTGCGCGTCTCGCCCAAAAACAAAGGCCGGGCAGACCTGACAATCAGGTTCAAAGACGACGGCGAGTCCCTCGTCGTCGTGACCGTGCTCGATCCTCAGATCGGGATGGCCACCATCCTCGACTGGGACATCATAATCTTCGCCGTGTCCGTGCTGATGGTGCGAGCCAACACCCCGGGGGGCCACCAGGTGGACACTTTCAACCGGGTGGTGAAGTTCCGGCCGAACGACCTCCTCGCCACGATTCGCCGCGCCAAGACAGATGGCGGAACGCAGATCAACAAGCTGGAGGGCGCGCTAAAGCGCCTGATGAACACCCACGTGCGTTTGCAAATCGGGACAGACTTCCGGGACGAACGGAAATTCACGCTCCTGGATGGATACCATCGAGGCCAGAGCACTGCGGACGAACTCTACCCCGAATGGAGTGTCACCGTCCCGCGCTGGGTCATCGAGCAGATCCTCAGACCAAACAAGCCCGCGGTGAGGAAGATCGATCCGGCCTATTTCGACTTGAATGGCAAGCCCATGGAGCGCGTCGTCGCCCGCTGGGCTGTGGCACACCGGGGGTACGAACCCGGACCGCCCCACCGGATGTTCGCGTGGAGGGCCTTCGAACTCTCGACCATGAGCGAGTGGCGCAAGTTCTATCCCGTGCTGCAGGACATCGTGGAGCTGAACCGACTGCCAGACCACATCCTCACATTGCAGGAAACCGATCGCGGTGTTGTGCTGCTGATCGACGTGCGCCCGGGCCATGAACGCGAACCCAAGCGATGGAATAAGAAAGAATCGAAGGATCAACCTTCGACCAAGCGGCCCGATCGGGCTCCACGGCCCGACGGGTTGCCTGACAACATAGAGGTCGGGGACGTAAATGCGTAACGCCGATTAACATGGTACGTAAAGACGTGAACTTCCACTGATAAACATAACTTGGCAGTGGAAGCTAGCATGGACAGGACAAGGCCCCGGGGAAGGACGGAGCGGCGGACAAGTTCACCGTAGCTTTCTTTCTACATGTGGAACGTCAGGGCAAATCAGTCAGATTTGACAACGGGATGAACCCCAAACCGATCGAACCACGCCGCGTGCATGGACTCGGTGAGCTGGCCTTTCCACTTCGCCGGCACGACCATCGAATCATGCACACACAGCGGCACGATGTTGGCCTTCAGGCAGCGCTTGGCCACGACCGCCATGACCTGCGACTCCAGCCATTGGAGGTGTACGCCGAGCCTGGGCTCGCTAAACTTCCCGGCGATCTGGGGGTGCCTCTCGGCGATGGCGACGATGATCCGGCGCGCCTCCGGAAGCTGTGCACCGACCAGGGCCCTACGAGCGGCCTGTGCCATGGGACCGTCGTCGCGATCGATGCCATTCTCCAGACCTGCCAGCCACGCCGCGAGGGAGCCTTCGGCCTCTCTCTTCGAGGCGGCGTTGATCAGCCGGAGCATCGCCTCCTTTACCGTCGGCCGCTCCACGGCCGTGACGCGGTAAGGGTCGTCGTCGGGCACAAGGCCTAGCTCGGCATACAAGAGGAAGGGCTGACACGCGGAGAAATCCAATTCGACGGTCGGCTCACCATCGATCTGGATTTGGCGGCGGCGCCAGCGCTCGTCCTTACTGTGCGTCAGCTCCAGCCACCAGCCGCCGTAGGCCCGCCCCCCATGGCGGAAATTCTCGTTGTACACGCGATGCTGATGCACCCGCCGCGGATCGATGAAGCAGTTATCGATCCGAAGGGGCCGACCGGTCCAATCCACGTCCGGCGCGTTGAGCGTGATTGACGAAGCGGCCACCGCCTCGTTCCATTCGCGGAGCGCTCTCCGCTGCCTGTGGGTAAAATCCGTATCCCGGAAGCTGACTAATTTGCGATCCGTGCAGTGCAGGACGATCACTTCATCGGGACGATAGGCGAGGGGCGTATCGGCAGCCTGTTCCAGCAGATGCGCGCTAGCCTGAAACGTCGATTGCGTGCCGCGCCCCTTGGGCCAGGGCTTCGCGACGATGTTCGTGATCCATCCAAGATCGCGCAGCTCGTCGATGGCACGGGTCACGTAAGTGTAGGTCAGACCCGAGCCGGCATAGCGCTTGTTGTCCGTGTACCACTCCGGGCGACGCGAGTAGGAAACGGCCTGCCCGGACGGGGCTGCAGCCAGGGCCGCCGCGAGGATACGGATGCGGGCCTTGGCGTAGGACTGGTCGCGGCTCTCCGGCAGCGGGACCGGCGGCTTACGGTCCGCGGTGCGCCATGCGCCCAGCAAGGGTATGTCGGAGCCGTGGTCTTCAACGTCCGATCCACACGGCTTTGAGGATGAGGATGCGACCCGCCCATCCTGTCCGGTGCCCGCAGCTGCCTGATGAAGCCTGGCGTGATGATCGGTGTGCAATGGGTCGCCCCTCGGCGGGGCGCCCCTGGCAACAAGCCGGGTTCAGTGACACGCCCTGAGCGGGGGGCGGGATGATCACGTAGATAACCGGGTCGAGGGATTTTTGGATGATAATTTCTGGCGACGAGACCCCAGCGGGTGGGCCGTGTTGAGGAGATACCGACCATGGCTGGCGGCAACCCGCATCGGTCACGGCTTGTGATCACGGCCGGTAGCGCCCCTGGAATAAACCGCCGAGCGCCTCACGGCGGAACAGCTCGCGCCAACGGCGGCCCCGGGGTTCTGCTCGATCACGCAGCCTACGGCAGTGCTGACAGACGGTGACGCCGTCGGCTCCCGCGTCACGATTGCGGTGGGTGACAGTCAGCCTGACACGGGTGACGGCGATCGGACCAAGGTCCTCCGCCATCGGCTAAACGCGCAGGATCTCGTCGTCGTCACCGCGCCACGCGAACACCGCCATGTCCCACCACCGCCCGTCGCCGAGATGGTAGACGTTCTGCCCGTGCCGGCGGTGGCAGCGCTCGCATGAACCACTGATTCATAATAGTGGGGATGTGAAGCTTTACGACATGAACTAGGAGATATGTTTCGGTAGTGCGGATGTGCTCGTTCCGTGGGGTATCAAAGATCTCGAAATGGAGACTTATGTGAGCAACTGGGTGGGATGATCCTCGATATGGAGCATACATTTGACGACAATCGCTAGCGAGAGGCGAATGGGTGTAAAATCGCTGCAATCAGCCACAACGAAGATTTCGCTCTATCAGAGCAGATGATTCTTTGGCCAAGCGACGTTCATGCGGAAGGAGCACGACATACAATGCGCACCGTTGTAATCCCGCAAAACGGTAGGCCCTTTATAGTGTGGCACGCACTTTCAATGGACTGGCAGGGCTATATCTTTTAAATATCTCAGGAGGGTATAGCGCACGGAAAAAGATTCACACAACATCGCAGAAGATCGAGGTAATAATAATGTATATATACTAATATATCCAAACAATACGGAGAGATGCAATGATTAAATCAATCTTGTTTGGATCTAAACTGTGTCAGCGCGTAATCACTGTATATCTTCTGTTGATTTATGTCCACACAGGCTACGCTATGGCACAATATATACCGGAAGAAATCTCAGAAAAAATTTGGGAGTGCATTGGGATCTATTCCGATGGTCGCATGCAAAGTCAGTTCGATAAAAAAAGCTACACAATGACATTCAATAGTGATGGAACGGTCTACGTTCTTGCGGACTGCAACCAAGGCAAAGCTTCTGCCAAGTTCGTTGAGGGGGGGCTTGTTGAAATTCAACGGCTAACAACAACTCGTGCTATGTGTCCGCCTGAGTCCCTATCTAACGAATTCATAGATCACATGCGCAATATGAGAAAGTGGCAGAATCAAGGCGGGAAGTTATTTATATTGGGAGCAGACAATGGTATTTTGCTTGAATTTGAAGAAAAATTGTAACCATTTGGATTAAAAAAATATCATGCGGGAATAAACTTGTCTTCCCGCATGATATTTTCAGAATGTACCACTGATACCGATTGTCCCGCTCGTTCCAGATGAACCCGTTGTTACAGTCGCAGTACCAGAGATCCCGCCGCCGATGGGCGTTGAACCGCTTACGCTAGCACTCCAATCACGAGACGTATAAGTCCCCGTTGCGCTGGCTGTAGTTCCTCCAGATGTCGTTGTAACAGTTGCGCTGGCCGACCACTCCCTATTATTTGCTTGGCGAGCCTTAAAAAATTCGTCAGATATTACGCTTGCTAGCGCTTTTATAACATTTGATAAATCTTCTCGGTTGCTTACGGATAAATCTTTAAAGTCTATCTCCACCTTGCTCCCGGAAATTTTGACAAATTCAGCGGTATTTACATCACTGGTCATAATCATCTCCTTGATTAATCGCTACTTCGAGGCCTTCTCAATCCAATCCCTATACTGACTCACGCGTGTGTATACGCCGTATTTCTCCCGGCGCGCGCAGCCCTCTCCAAAACTTACTATTGCAGCAAGAGTCGGCTTTCCACCATTCAACACGACACCTGGCCCTCCACTGTCGCCTTGACAGCTATCTAGCCCTCCATTACGCAGTCCAGCACAAAGCATCCCAGATTTTATATCGTTTCCGTATGCTTCTTTGCACGTTGCATTGCTAACAGTTGGTATATCTGCAGTAAGCAGAATCTCACTACCTTGCGCCCCTTCCGATATGGCTCCCCATCCGGTCACACGCAGATTAGAACCATCTGCTATTTTGATGTCTCGGTCCGCAAGTATTATTGGTTTTGCCTCCTTTATATCCGCTTCTAGATGCAGCACAGCTACATCATTTTCGTGTGTTTGCGGATTCCAGTTTTCATGGACTACTATCTTGCTTACCTTAGCTCGCTCGCCACCATTTTTGTAGAAAGATGTATTTGCGATTACATTCACTCGCTCGATTTTTGTGCCGCGATCAACACAATGCGCAGCTGTCACAACAATCTTGCTGCCAATTAGACTTCCGCCGCAGAATTGTACTCGTACGGGTTCAGGGGCATGCCCGAAAATCAAAGCTACCTGCCAAGGATTATCTTTGATATCAGCAGGTTCTCCGCCAACTATCCTTGGATCAAGCCTAAATTCCCTTGATCCAAGCTGATTCGCAGCTGCTGTACTTTCAGGAGCATTCTGTCTGACTATTGAACTTAGATTTTTGTCAATATCCAAAATTTGTTTGTCAGAAAGAATTTTGCCTACTCCTTTCTGAAAAGGGGAAACTTGTGCATATGCGCTGCTCGGCAGAGAACAGATACCGATAGCAGCTACCAAAAATCTTGAGAACCCTCTCATTTCTGTCACCTCCAGAGGTGTCGTCCTGATTCGCAATCAGCGACAATCAGTTTTAACACTACTGTGATCAATCCAAACCACCTGAGAATGACAAAATACGTAGAACTGCGCTATCTTGAGGGGGCGCACCTATTGACCGGCATGTTCCGCTTCTGTGCGGCTCGCTCGCGAGTAGAGGCATCCGGCCTGCGAGGGAGGGGCAGGAGCTTTGCGGCCGGTGGTAACAGGCTGAGACGGCAAGCGTGCTCGTAAATAAGCCCCTTTGCCCCGTACGCTTTCCACGCCAGCGGCACGTAGATGATGGCCTGTGCCCACTTTCCGTCGCAAACCGTGCCCGTATTGTACTCGTTCTCGGCAGCGATGCGCTTGATCTTGGCGTCACTCGTGGCACAGAGCGCCGCCTAGCCCGTGGTATCGTCCGGCTACTTCGAGCGGTTGGCCGAGGATCTGCGCGCCTTACTGTGCATGGCTTTGGGTCGGGCGCCCGAGCCGAGCGCGGCCGTACTCGACAGTCGGACCTTGCGGTCCTCCCTTCGCGAGCAGCGAGCGGGCCGGCTACGATGGGGCCAAGCGCAAGAAGGGCTCGGAACTGCACTGGGCGGTACACACGCTCGGCCATCGCCTGACCTTGCACGTCACCCCACCGATGCCGAGGATTTGACGCGAGTTAGCCGGCTGGCCAGGGCCGTGCAAGCGGCCACCGGCGAGAGCGTCGAGGTTGCCTTCGTCGATCAGGACTACACGGGTGAGAAGCCCACAACGGCAGCCCGCGAGCGCGACATCGAACTGGAGGTGGTGGAGCTGCTGGAGCACGTACCATCCCGTGCAGCGATCGCTTCAAGACAAGGTCCGCAGGTCCGCCTCGACTTTGGGCTGAAGTTTGCTCTGCCAAGCTCAGCCAGTACACCGCAGATGGTGATGAAAACGAAAATTTTGCAAAAAAGTTGTTTTATTTCAGGGGCCGGGGCCAGACTACGAATCTGGGGGTCAGAGGTTCGAATCCTTTCGGGCGCGCCATCACTTAGCTAAGTTTCAGGTCATCGCTGAACCGACTGGGGTAGCGCTGCGGGTAACAGCGAGACCACTCTGATTCGGCTGCCGCGCGCACCGGATGCGCGAGCGGCGTTCGTGGGTCCGCGTATACGAACCGGCAAGGCGGCCAGGGTAGCCCTCAACTTGCCGGCGAGTTCACGACCGTCTCGTTGGCCTTCCACGCTCGTCCGCAGATATGTCCCTCAGCTGTCGCGTCGGGCGTGGATGCCCAGGCATGCAGCCGACGCAGTTAATCTGCTGTCCGGGCCCGCGAACCTGTTCATGCCGGCCTCGTCCGGCCGTCCACGTCCGCCTGCAGATTTGCCCCTCAAGCTGTCGAAGGCGGGCGTGGATGCGTTGGGCGATTGCCCTTCGCACCAGAGGCGTACGGATACAGAAACGTGATCGAACGCTTCGATCAGGTTGCACATTTCGGGCTCGTCGACTCCGGTTGACCTCCACGCCTGCCACTTGGTGGACCCGTCAACCCCCTTAACGGTGGGCGTGGATGCTGAAACCCAGCCCAGCGCATCAAAAGACGTGTTTGCCCTACACGCTTAAGTTTACGGTCGGTGCGTCGGCTCGCCTTGAGGGGGCGGTTGGTCGGTGATCCACGCCCGCTCTTCGCCCGCCCCCAGCAGCTTGGGCGGGCGTGGATGCTTTCGGGGGCAAGCCCCCTCACTGCCGACTCACACTGGGCACGCCGTTGGCTGTGACCGCGAAGCGAGCAGCCCAGAAGCGGCGAACCTTCGGTTCAAGCGACGCAGCAGCGCCTTGGCCCGCTGCAGATCGTGATGGGCGAGCCGAGCCAGGAGCACGCGGCGCCCGAGGCCAAGAATGCCGACGACATGGCCGGCGAGAGCGCCAATAGAGAGCATCATCGCACGCCCCCATCTCGGATCGGCTCGATGGCTTTGAAGTTCGCCTCCAGCCGCTTGCCGATCTGGCTGAGCATGCAGTCCAGCTCATAGATGCACTCGCGGTCCACGATGTCGTCGTGAGTGCCGAGGGTCGTCAGCACGTTGGCCAAGCGATCCAGGTGCATGATGTCATCCTCCAAGGCGAGGATCTGACCCCATCGGACGCGGGCGGCGGTCATAAGGCGCCTCCCTTCAGGGCGCGCGACAGCTCGAAGCAACGCTCCAAGTCTTCCTCGACCTTCATGGCCGCCTCCACGACAGCATCGCCCACGACATAGAGGGAGCCGGCTTCGATCTCGCCGGTCGGGCAGCCCATGGTGCGGACCGCCTGCCCCCAGCGAACGAGATTGCGGACGCTGTCCTCCATGTCGAAGATCACGGTGGCGAGGTTGTCGCGGCGAGGTGAGGGGGCGCTCATAGGCACCCCTCGCAGATCTGAGAGGCGCGGCCGGCAACGAGCCAGAAGCGGGACGCGGCTTTATCGTGCCTCACCAATGCTTTGTCGTCGAGCCGGGGCTCGTACGACCGCGAAAGCGGGATCGGCCGACCGCATCGCGCGGATGGCCTGTGTGACCGGTCCTACCTGTGCTGAAGGCAAGCGCAGGCGTTCACCGCCGCCGAGGGGCGGTGTAGGGTGGTGGATAGCCATGTGACGGATCCCAGACGTTGCAGGGTAAGGGCCGGACGGAAGGGCTCAATCTTCCTTACGGCCCGCAGCTATGGTACCAATTGATGCTAGTCACGTCAACTATGGTACCACATGCGCACGGGTAGAACCCGGGGGAAGCAGACCGGCATCCAAATCCAGGTGCGTGTGCAGCCCGAACACGTGGCACCCCTAGATGCCTTGATCGCCGCGCAGCCAGATCCGAAACCGACTCGGCCCGAAGTGATCCGCGAAGCTCTAGCCGAGCACCTGAAGGCGAAGGGCTATCTGAAGTGAGGGCTGGCGACGAGCGGCTTGAGAAGCTGGCCGAAATAGCTGGGCTGGCAACAGCCGTAGCTGATCGCATCTTTGAACAGCAGGAGGCAGGTACACCGATCCCTCCAGAGCTTTTCAGAATGTTCGTCCGCGCGGCCCAGATGCTCTTAGATAACGAATTGCCGTGGCCGCCGGCCGTTGAGCGCTTGGTCCTGGAGTTTGCCAAGCGGATTGAGGGAATTGAGCCTGCATCGCAGGACAGCAACGTGGTGCATCTTATCTGGCCGCGGGGCAATCCTTGATTGACGAAGACCGTGAGTTCGAGCACTCGCCGCTGTCTGGTCCCTTTAGTCGCGATGGTGAGATGGTTGAAGTCGAAATCTACCGCCGAGCGGGCTCACAGGAACCCTGGCGAATGGAGGTTGTGAGCCTCACCGGCGGCTGCACGAGGTGGCCAGTGCGGTTCCCCACTGAGGAGGCAGCCTTTCGAGCGTTCGAGGCGCTTGTTGAGCAGCACGGATTGGCAATCTTCACCAACGTCGGGCCAGAGCCGCAGCACTGACCACATCCACCGCTGAATGAGACAGGCGCTGGTTGCGCCTGCGTGGTCGTGACGGCTATGCGGGCTCGGGGGCCTGTAGCTCAATGGTTAGAGCCGACCGCTCATAACGGTCTGGTTGCAGGTTCGAGTCCTGCCGGGCCCACCAAAATCTCAGATTGGGGGCGTCAGAGGCACTGAAGGCGAGATAGCTATGGCCGACGTGCCGGACCTTCGCCAACGCGCCCGCGATCACTTGCAGAGGGCGAGCGAGCACCTTGCGTCGGGCGACGATGCCCAACTCCGCTATGCCGCGCTGGAGCAGCGCATGTGCATAAAGGCGCTGGCCTACGATTTGCTGCAACTACACCGGTCTGAGGCTTCGTTCAGCCTGATGCGTCGCTGGCAGGCAGATCAGGTTCTGAAGAAACTAAACGGAATGGTTCGCGGCGTCACTGGCGACGTGGAAGTGACTCTGGGTCGCGAAGGCCTTGACCAAATTGCGGCTACTGAACACCGCATGGATTGACCGTGGGCCCGCAAGAATTATCATAATTTAGGAGGCTTTTTGCATGTGCCAACTATCCGCGAGCTTGAAGCGGGAGAGGCAGCAGCACACCAGAAAATTAAAGATAAATGCGAGAAGATCCAAACTAGGCCTGAGCTTGTGTTCTCGTCTGAAATGTTTGATATTAAAATCGAGTGAAATTACGGCTGGGTCTGTGATTTCAACGGATGCGCCTTCATCATGGAGTGCGATATAGATTGGGTTGCCGCAAACAACGTCACGAATTGCCCTAAATGTGGTACCGGGCACAATGTATTGCTACACAATGACCGAGTGTGGCGCCAGATAAGAGCGGGGCACTGGCATTGCCGGAAATGCGGCATGAAGAATGCGGCGGCGTCTCACCAGATCAAAGCTGGCGCCACGATGACGTGCAGCATGTGCGATCAACGATACGAACTTCGCCAGGAAATACGCCTGTTCCCCATCGACGAGTAACTCTTGGTTCTAGATGGTGCAGGCGCGGCGAAGCGCCGACATCAACTTGGCCTACGAGATCTGTTGCTCGCCCTCGAAGATTGGCTTCGGCGTACGCGCGGCACGGCCGTAGGGCGTCAAGGCGCGCAGCCCGGCCTCGAAGCCCTGTCCGTGCCGCTCGGCCCCGCCCCAAACTGCCTACGGTGCGGGGAGTGTCGGATCTCAACTGCGATGGCCCATCGGGCATATTCGTTATCGGTACTGAACCGAGCGTAATTTCAGCAATTGACCCGTCATGGAGGTAGCCATGACAGATATTCGCGCTATTCCTGCCATTCTCATGCTCTTCGTTTGGTCCGCTGGCCCCATTTCCGCGCAGACCGATACAACCGGGACAGGCGGCGGCCCACTGTCGACAGAGAAGGCGCCCAACACTACCGCAGTTGGGCAGACGAAACCGCCCAGTCGCGACGCTAGTCCGGCTTCTAGCAAACCGATTGAGCGCCGGACACCTCGTCATTCAGCGGGTGATCGGATCGGCAGAAGTATTTGTATTGGATGCGGACCCGATCTAACCACAACAGGCGCTCTCCCAACAAAGGCGCTTCTGCAAAAACCTGACGTTCGGCTCGATGAGCTTCGTGCAGCGGCTGAACCGAAGAAGCAGTCGGACCTGAACACCTTCGAGTTGGCGTCCGCCCACCGCGAGCGAGCCGAGTCGGCGCAGGAGAAGACCAACGGCCTCTGGCAGTCGTGGCTGGTCTCAGTCTGTGAGGGGTGCGCTGATCAGAGGCCGGCTAAGGCCTACCGCCTGGAAGACTGGCCGAGCCGCGGCGCGCTGCTGACAACAGGCTCTGTCGATAAGAAGATTGCCCCAGATAAGGTGCGGCACTCAACCGTGAAACGGGCGGAGGTTCGCCAACACGGAGCCTTCGAGGCTGACCTGTCGCCTGAGCATGTCGACTCGATCCGGCGCATGCCGCAACGATAGTTTTGGTCACGCTTTAGCCACCCGCTCCCAATGAAATCACATCGGCAAGTCAGCCCATGAAAAAGCCCGCATCGGCGGACCGGGCGGGTCGGCTTGAAAGGGCCTGTCCTTGGACGAGAACGGTGTGGGGTATTGAGCCTATTGCGCCGAGGAAACTGAGAGCTGCGTTATAGGCTGAACTTCAATCGTGGAAGCGGCCCTTAAAACATCCTGCGAGATCGCCGCAGGGGTTATCACCTCGCCGGTCCGATTGGGGAGCATCGAGCCGGGTTCACGCCATGTAAAAAGGTTTGCCCAAGGTACAACGGTGAATACGGGCGGGGCAGAAGTTGTAGGCTCGACGATTGCCGGTTCCTGTCGCTGCTCAGCGGATTCGGCTTGGCATAGCGTGGCTGACGGCAACTCGGCCTTCGCGTTCGTTAAGCGCTTCATAAGCGCAGGCGTGTCGATGGCCGCCTTTGGCTCCAACCAAGTCCCCGGCACCATCTGCTCCCCGCAGTTGCTGACCACGGCTTCGTGGGTCTTTCCCTCAATCGATGCCGCCACGACGCAGCCGGGTGGATAGTAGACCAGTTCGTACTGGAATTTGCCCTTGTCATCCGACTCTGTGGGGAACTTCTCATCCAGCATCACGGGCATGCGCGGATGATCGGTGGTCCCGATGACGTAGAGTCGCCCGGTGGCAATCGCAGCGACTGTTATGTCAGAGCCGGCCGAAGCGGAGCTAGAGAGGGCCAGAGCGGCGACACCTGTACCGCACGCGAAAATAAGCAGGCGGAGCATTTTACCTCCCACTCGGCGTCGAGCTCGGTTAACAACTACTTAAGCATTCGCGTCGACTTAGTCAGATGCCGAAGCCAATTATGCACAGGATTTTTCTCGCGGTCGACCAGCTGCGATATTCAATTTGAGGTATTCGTCCGCCGCCTCAGCCGGTGAGTGAGTCGCTTTTGTCGTATTGATAATTCGTAGTTCCCAGTAGCAGAATTCATCCGTTTGCCGGAGCCATCGTCCGCCCCCATCTCAGCACCAGGTCCTTGAACAGGTTGCCAGAGGCTGAGGCTCATTCCGCTTTTGCCATTTGACGTTCATGGTTTTGTACGACGTCGCGGAAGAGGTTTCCGGCAGTAGAGGTCGTTACCCTGGCGTCGGCGCTTGCCTTGTGAACGTTGACCACCACGGACCCGTTGTTCTCGACCTTCGGCGTCGCCACAATGCCGGCCCTGCCGGCTGAAGCGTCGAGGCGGCCTTCGCCCTGCTGCATGGCCTCGAACGCCTTCCGTGCTCGTTCCCGAGCCGCCCAGGCCTCACCATCCGCCCGGCCGCCGCGGAGGCAATTGGCCTCCTCCATCGTCACGCCGGGCGCGTCCTTCATGCTGTTGGGCTTGAGGACCCGCGGCGCGCCGTTCGGCAGGAAATCACCGTCGCCAGCGAGGCTCGGCATCCGCGCAGGCGGCGCTTCGGCGTTCTGTCGACGGAGGCGATCCAAAAAAGGCTTGCGAATGGCATAGGCGAGGCTGTGCTCGCGCGGGTTCTCGTAGCTCTGAATGCCCGCCCACAGTGGCTGCTCGCCAGTCTGCGCGCCGCGGATGCGGTTATAGGCGCCACGGTACCGCCCCATCATCTCGCGACGGTACATCTCCTGCTGGGCGATCATGACCCGCGGCGGCACCTACCGCGCACCGGCGGCCAGGGCTGCCTGACAGCACGGTAAGGAGACTTGTTCCAGGTTGCGAGGACGATGAGAGTTGATGGCGAACCGGTCAGACCGGGAGCCGGAACACCCCGCCGCTAGTCCAGGGCGTGATAGCCCGCAAAGCAGAGTGGGACCCAGCTCGCGGATACCATCAGGGCCAGCGGTCACATGAACGACTGCATCAAAAGGCCGGACACAAGACTGCACCCGACCAACGCGTCAGAAGCTCAATTCGCCACTTGCAATGCGGGAGCCATCCACACGGGACCTGCGCGAGATCCACAGCGCGCCGACTCCGGCAGCAGCCGAGGTGGCGCTGATCGTCTTCGTCGAGAAATACGGGGGCAAGTACCCCCGCGCCGCTGCCTGCTTGACCAAGGATCGGGAGGCGCTGCTGGCGTTCTACGACTATCCGGCCGAGCACTGGGACCGCCTGCGCAGCTCGAACCCAATCGAGAGCGTGTTTGCTACAGTGCGGCATCGGACCGTGCGGACCAAAGGGGCGCTCTCGGTTACGACCGCCAAGCTGATGGTGTTCAAGTTGGTGATGGCGGCGTCGAAAACCTGATGCCGGCTGAAGGGCGCAAACCAGTTGTCGAAGGTCGTGGCCGGCGTCATCTTCCGCGACGGGACCGAGGTCGTCGCGAGCCCAGATCACCGCGCCGCCTGACCGCCGCCGTCACCTAAAATCCGGCATAGCTCGGCAGACGCGGCGTGCACGCCAACGGCAAGGGCCAAGACAACCAGTAGGGCCGCGCAGTGGGAGTGCAGCGCCCGGCTCAGCGGATTGCGCCAGTCATCTGCACGGCCCCTGCGGCAGGTATCGAAGCCCTGTCACCGGTAGCCCGCTGGAGTTCCTGGCGGACTATGCCATCAGCCAGTGCCACGAGGCCCGCGAGCAGCACGGCCACGAGAATGACACGAAGAAAGATTGGGCGACTGGGCATAGGAGGCATCCGGGGACGCCCCAGCGTACCAGGCACGCGGATGCTCGCCTGCCGCGCCATAGCCACACCAATCAGCAATCTTCATCGGGCTGTTATAGCGCGCGTTTACGGGCATCACCTCCTCGCCGACCTGAGTAGAGGCTTTTAGATGCCGGCTCATTATTGCATAGACCCGCTCGACCCGTATGCCGAGCAGGAAGTCTTTGTCACTTACGAGATAAACAGGCCGCTTGTGTCAATAAGTTCGGCTGTCGACAAAGATGGTTTTGATATTATCCATGATCTGTCTGACGAATGCGTCAGAATTTTGCAGCTAGAGATAGCCGTGTATCATGGTTATCTAAAGCCATACGCATGGGCGCAGCATGCAGTGGACGTGATGGCTGCACCAGAGGCGGCCTAAACACCTCAAGTTGGTCGTCACAGCCGCCCCTTGGAAGCCCCATGGTGTCGTGGTCAGGCGTAAGGCCCGCCGAACAAATCTCCGCTTCCAGTGGAGTAGCGTGCACCAGCGTCGGCGCTGATGTTCAGGAGCTGGGTTGGGCGCAGGAATGTGGATGAGCGATGCCGTGACAGCTCTCCTTCTTGCCTTGGCGGCCGAGATTGCCGAGGCGCGCAAGCAACTGGCCTCGGTTCAGAAAATGCTTGTTGAGACTGCGATCGACGCGGGCAACTTGCGCGCCCTTGTCGAAGCGATGCGGACCGAGCGCGGCGCATAGCAGGATGAAGCTGTACGGGCGCCGACCCGCTCGGCACGGATAGCACGAGGCTGCTCACGAGTGTGCAGTGCACACGTGAAATAGCCCCGCTATATACCCTTAAAGTTGTATCCGGATTGGGTGATTGCGCGCTGCACGCACATATCACCAATGCAAACTGCCGACTTGCGGCGCAGCTGCCTCATTGACGACACCATCTGTGATATTAACGGCATCTAGTCTGATTAAGAGGCTCCTGATGGCTTTCTAAGGCATCATTTGATCTGTATGAAATCAGATTTAATAATATATTAACCAGTCGTTGACTAAACATTACCTCCGCCTTTATTCAGAAGCAGAGCTCATGCAGCACATCGCGCTTTACCAAGATGTCCGGGGTGGTTTTGCAATGCAGCAGGTGTCTGACATCGACAGCCTCACCGTCGTTGCTGAAAACGCTTCGAGTCAGGTGAGCGACGTCGCTGAGGCTGTTGCGGGTGCGGTGCTTCCGCCGGCGCCGTTCGTGGCGCGGGGGCTCCGTTTGGAATGGGCGGCCAAGCGCAGTCTGGACATCACGGTGGCGATCACGGCGCTGTTCCTGCTGCTCCCGGCGCTCCTGCTGATCGCCGGCCTGGTCTATGCGGGCGACCGCAAGGCGCCGATCTTCCGCCACATGCGCATCGGCCGCGACGGGCGCCGCTTCGGCTGCCTGAAGTTCCGCTCCATGATCGCCAACGGCGACGCCGTGCTCGCCGCGCATCTCGCCGCCAACCCGCAGGCCCGGTCCGAGTGGGCGGCTACGCACAAGCTGACCGACGATCCGCGCATCACGCCGATCGGGCACGTCCTGCGCAAAACCTCCCTCGACGAGCTGCCGCAGCTCTGGAACGTGCTTCGCGGTGAGATGAGCCTCGTCGGGCCGCGCCCGATCGTACAGGCCGAGGTCGCCCGCTACGGCCGGGCGTTTGACACCTGCTTTGCTGTCCCGCCGGGCGTCACTGGCCTGTGGCAGGTCTCGGGCCGCTCCGACACGACCTATGCTGAGCGCGTCGCATTGGATCTGGACTATGCCAGCCGCTGGAGCCTGCGCCGCGACATCGCCATCATGCTCAAAACCGTCCCCGCCGTCCTCGCCCAGCGCGGAAGCAAGTAGCTTATCGCCGGAGGTCAGCTGGCCGCGCGTGCGAGAGATGGTGACCTTCCGAAGGCGGTCCCTGATTTCGCCGATTGGCTATGACTATGCACGCCTCGAGGCATCCTGTACCGAGCCCTTTGCAACGTACGTAATAAATACTTATCCTGCCCGTATCACGCCGACTCGAAATTGGCGGAAGGAGGGAGCATGATCTTTATCGTAGTTGCGGCTATCGGCATAGTCGTGGCGCGGTCGTTCGGCTGGGTCAGCGTGTTTGCCATCACCATCATTCTAGCTGTTGCGGTCGGCATTGAAGGTGCGGTAGAGGCGCGAAGCCTATTCAAGGTTTTGAAGCGGGGCTTGGAAATCAACGTCGCTTTTCAAGTCGCCTATTTTGCAGCTGCATGCTCGCTTTACAGCTCGCACTTCCTAGGACGGGTTGAGAGCTGAGGTTGGGGGCGCCTCACCGTGATGCCGCAGTGAGATCAGAGATGGCTACCTCGACGCCTACGTAGCCAAGCTGCTTGCACCAACTTGGTCTACGGCCACGGGATCGAAGGCATTTTCTGACGATGCGTCCAGACCAAGCCGCGATAGGAGCTTGTCATCGTCGCGACACCAGGTCGATCGCCTAGGAAGGCATCTACGGCCTGAACAGAACGGCTGACGGCGGCTTCGATGCTCGAGGCGTCAAGCACGGCGCTGTGTGTGTCGACCCCGCCTTCCGGGCGCATGCGGGCGATCCGTAGATAGTACCGCATGACCGAAGTCCGTGTTCACAGACGAGTCGCCGGCATATGGGGTCGTAATCGCGAAACGCGGTAGTGCCATGACAGCGGGTCTTCAGACGTAGGGCCCGCCGAACAGATCCCCGAGCGCCCTCCGCCGGAACAGCGTCCGCCAGCGCCGCCGCCTATGCTCCGGCCGGTCGTGGATCATGTGGCATCGCTGGCAGAAGGCCGCGAGGTTGGCGTCCGCGTTGTTCGAGGTGTCGTGGTCCCGGTGGGCAGCAGCCAGAACGACCCGCGTTCGACGGGTCCGACCGAGGATGTCGGCCGCTACCCCGATCCGGATCCGCCTGCCCCAGCCATCCCGCCACCGGCCCGCCTTGGCATCCCACCAGCGGCCGTCGCCGAGATGATAGACCATCCGCCCGTGCGGGCGCCCGCAGCCCTCGCAGCAGCCCTTCGCCCGCCCGAACCGGATCACGGCCGAGAGCTGCGCCCAGTCGATGGGGTAGAAGAAGCGGTGCTCGGGCCGGATCGGCATGGTGGCGTCACTCTGCCACCTGTCGGGACGAAAGCGTAGCGGTTAGCCACTAAAGCGTTTGCACCTCTTCCATGATCGGCGGGCGGTTCGTGATGCTACCCACCAGCCCAACCTTCACCCTGTTCCCCGCCCGATGCTCTTAGAGCGCCTAACAGAACGGGCACGGATTGCGTGGGCAGGCGTTGGTCGTGATGGCTCGTCCGCTTCTGCCCGATGATCTCTGGACCGAGATTGCGCCGCTTCTGCCGCCGCCCCGCCCACGTCCAAAAGGTGGCCGACGGCCGATCGAGAACCGAGCTGCGTTGACCGGCATTCTGTTCGTGCTGCGCTCAGGCGTCCCGTGGGAGATGCTGCCAGCGGAGATGGGCTGCGGCTGCGGGATGAGTTGCTGGCGCCGCTTACGGGACTGGCAGGCGGCCGGCGTATGGGCCCGCCTGCATCAGGTGCTCTTGGAGCGCCTGCATGGGGCGGGCGAGATCGACTGGAGCCGAG
>NZ_FNVI01000051.1:0-21987 GCF_900107945.1 Methylobacterium sp. 190mf
CTGGCCAGCATTCCCGGTATCGGCGAGGCAACCGCGATTGCGCTGCTGATCGAGATGCCCGAACTCGGCAGCCTCGAGCCGGGCCCGGCCGCAAGCCTAGCAGGACTGGCGCCGATGGCGCGCGACTCCGGCCGCAGCACAGGCCGACGCTTTATCCGGGGCGGACGCACCGGACTGCGCCGAGCCCTCTACATGCCTGCCCTGGTCGCGACCCGGTTCAACCCAGACCTCAGGGCGAAGTATCAAGCGCTTCGCGATGCTGGAAAGCCACCAAAACTCGCCCTCACGGCCGTCATGCGCAAGCTCATTCTGCTGGCCAATGCCCTCCTGAGGGACGGCCGCACCTGGCAACAAAAACGCGCTTGAGCAAAACGGATACTCAAGCGCATGATATTCGGCTGCGCGGGCTTCGCGCTGTTACGCCAGCGCGCCCTCACCGCGACCTGATCTGGCGTTCCGCGCCACACGAAATGCGGAAGAACAAGACTTCGACGCTGTTTGACACTGCGCAGCGGCGACCGCAAACGTGCATGACAACGCCCGCCTCAGGCCCGTTGTCTTTGCGGAACAAGTCCACCACTTAGTTGGCGCGCCCGACTGGACCAGCAATGGGTCCCTTAGCGTGGAGACGGCCAAGCACAGTCCAAATTGAAGCTCTTCCAGAGCTCGATGCCCCTCGTAGAACGTCAACCACAGAGTGGCGAGCACCGCCTCGTCAATACGCTCCTCGTCGACCGCCTGATATCCAAGAGATTAGCACGTTGCGCTAAGACTAGGTAAGGTTCAATTCGATCGATTGAAAATAAAGTGACTATTACTTCTATCTTGAAGCGAAAGTCGGATCAGATGACGGCATTAGCTTCTGCGGTCATGATTTTACCGATCAGGTCTTGATTTCCCCAGTTTGCAACCAAGTTTTTTACGTGTTGCTGCGCCACGTAACGCGCTTTCTTTAACCCACCGAAAGGCAAATATAGTTCTGTCAATTGGGGGTGCAAACTTACAAAATCACGATATGGGCCGTTGCCCGTTTCGCCCCAAGGTAAAAAGGCACCCTCCCATGGACGCGGCCTCGACATAAAATGTAGGATTTTTGGAACAATTAACTTTTCCAGTCCACAGCCCCAGAAAAAGGCGGGCCAGTTCCAACGAATCGATATCAGGTCGTGATTCCCGCCCATCACCAAATTCAGCGCATCCTGATCGCGGAATGAATAAGTATTTATATCGACATTCTTAAGAAGTCGGATACACTCATCGCTGATAGTCTTCCAATCATTCACGCTGACTTTGATGACTCCGGAATTGAAATAACGGCTCTGCAACCTAGTATCAATGCCAATGCTACGGAAATACTCGCTCCGTATGCGATTTTTTCTTCCTGGACTGGAAACTGTAAAACTCATCAGATCAGGGGCCGCTAGTAAACTTCCCGCTCTCGGCTCTGTACTCGCAAGATCATCAAGCCCCCCCAGTATTTGAGTATCTCCATCTACATAGACCATAAATTCATATCGGCTGCTTACAATATCTGCGATGTGCAATCTTGCGCAGATCATGGGAGATCCATTTAAAATGGATTTCGGCAACGCAAGGATTGACACACCTTCTGCTGCAGCGACGTCTTTCAACGAGTCAGATGGCGTTTCAGCTCCGCCAAAGTATATAATTAGGACTTCATTTTTCTGTGGATCAACTTGTTTTGCGACTTGAGAGGCACTGACCAAAGTCGGGAACAAATAATTCTCATCTGTAGTATAGCACCAACCGGTTCTAACGGCAACCATCACACACCTGGGCTAGGGCAGGGAATAAAATCAGTAAAGTTTATCAGATTGCTTTTCCGCTGACAATGCCCGGCATCGATCAAATTTTTGATAACTCGTTCATAGATTTGATTCGTTTAAACCGACTTTATATTCCAGCTCCATGCATATATCAAGCATTGTGTAGAAATTTTTCTATCCCACGTGAGGTGCGGCCAGACGAAAACCATAAAGCGCTTTAGTTTGATATACTTTGCATCGAATCAAGTCAATTCATATAATTTTAGATTGTTGTATGTTTCCCTCTGTTCCGGCCATGGAAGTCAGTTTGGTAATAATCAATCGTTTCATAGAATCGTCCTAACCTGACCGGTTGGCGTTGGACCGGGCTGATTGAGAGCATCAGCTGGACACCTCAAAAAATTTCGCGGTTTGAGGGATTTCGTGGTGTGATGGCGTCGGTGGTCGGTGAGGTGCTGCGATGCGCGGTCAGCCCGGTTTTTTCGACGTGGATGAGCGTCTGAAGGATCTCTCGGCCAAGGGCGACGCGCTGGAGCGGTTGAGCCGCATCGTCGACTTCGAGCTGTTCCGGGATGACCTTGCCCGGGCCGTGCCCCGCTCGGACGGGTCGAAGGGCGGTCGCCCACCGTTCGACCTGGTCTTCATGGTCAAGGTGCTGATCCTCCAGGCTAGCCACTCGCTGTCGGACGAGCGCACGGAGTTCCTGATCAAGGACCGGCTCTCGTTCATGCGCTTCCTCGGGCTCGGGCTGTCCGACCCGGTGCCCGACGCCAACACGATCCGGACGTTCCGCGAGGCGCTCACCCGGGCCGAGATCGCGGGGAAGCCGGCCATCGCAGTGCTGTTCTCGGCCTACGACACGGCCCTGCGGCAAGCCGGCTTCCCGGCGATGGGCGGGCAGATCGTCGACGCGACCGTGGTGGCTGCACCCAAGCAGCGCAACACTGAAGCCGAGAAGGCGGATCTGAAGGCCGGCCGTGTGCCCGACGCCTGAAAGGCCAATCCGGCCAAGCTCGCCCAGAAGGACCGCGACGCGCGCTGGACGATCAAGGGGTCGAAGGCCAAGCCGGCCGAAGATGGGTCGAAGCGGATCGACCTCGCGGTGCCGGCCTTCGGCTACAAGAACCACGTTGGCATCGATCGCTGCCACGGGCTGATCCGAACCTGGATCGCCACGGACGCGGCCCGCTACGACGGGGCGCAACTGCCCGGTCTCCTCTCGAAGGCCAACACATCCGGCGAAGTCTGGGCCGACACGGCCTACCGCTCGAAGGCCAACGAGGCGCACTTGGCGGGCAACGGCTTCCGCTCCCGCATCCATCGCAAGAAGCCGCCGGGCAAGCCGATGGCGAGGAACGTCGCCCGGGCTAACGGCGAGAAGTCCAAGGTCCGCGCAGCCATCGAGCATGTCTTTGCCCGGCAGAAGGGGCCGATGGGGCTCGTGGTGCGCACGATCGGTTTAGCGAGAGCTCGGATGGAGATCGGCCTGGCCAACCTCGCGTACAACATGAACCGGGCGGTCTGGCTCACCGGCTCCCGCGCGAGGATTGCCTGAGGGGCGGGACAGGGGCTTTTCCGCCCCGCTCGCGACCAGCGCGAGGACAGCGTCGGATCGCCAAAGCGCTCAGCATCCCGCTGAACCCTCCCAGACACCGCTGTCAAGAAGCTGCGCCAGATCGAGGTGCAGACAGTCCAGGGCAGGAGTTTGTCACTGGCGTACATGGAGGCAGAGATCTCTGAGCAGAGCTATTACCGCTGGCGCAAGGGGTACGGCGGCTTCCAGATCGACCAGGCGCGGAAGATGAAGGAGCTTGAGCGCGAGAACGCTCGATTGCGGCGACTCGTGGCGGTTCTGTCTTTGGAAAAGCAGGTGCTGGCGGACGTCGCCTCGGGAAATTTGTTCTCTATTCGGGGTTCATCGTCATGGACAAACACCCCCCCTTTTCGTCAGTATCGACGTGTCCAAGGACCGTCTCGACGTTCATCTCAGACCCTCGGACGAGGCTTTCCATGTCCCGCGGGATGTGAAGGGGTTCGAGGCCCTCACGCGCTGCTTCAGTAATCGCCCGGTTGCCCTCGTCGTCCTGAAAGCCACTGGCGGCTTCGAGGCGAGCGTCGCTGCAGCGCTTGCAGCGGCCGGACTGCCGCTCTGCATCGTCAACCCGCGCCAGATCCGCGACTTCGCCAGAGCCATG
This sequence comes from Methylobacterium sp. 190mf, assembly GCF_900107945.1. Classification (NCBI taxonomy): domain Bacteria; kingdom Pseudomonadati; phylum Pseudomonadota; class Alphaproteobacteria; order Hyphomicrobiales; family Methylobacteriaceae; genus Methylobacterium; species Methylobacterium sp. 190mf. Next base: position 3,983 of record NZ_FNVI01000051.1, read on the forward strand.
GGCCGCCTGGCCAAGACCGACACGCTTGACGCTGAGGTGATCGCGCTCTTTGCCGAGCGCATCAGACTTCCGGTCAGACCTCTGCCGGAACCGGAGAGAAGCCACTTCGCCGAACTTGTGAGCCGGCGCCGGCAGATCATCGGGATGATCAACATGGAGACCAACCGCCGCGATCAAGCCGTGGACAAGCAGCTGACCCGGCGGCTTAGCCGCCACATTGCCTTCCTGGAGAAGGAGCTCGCAGAGCTCGACGAAGATATCGGTCAAACCATCAAGGCCTCTCCCGTCTGGTGCGAAACTGAGGCACTGCTCAAGTCCGTCCCCGGGGTCGGCGACGTCACCGCGCGCACGCTTTTGGCTCAGCTACCTGAACTCGGCACCATCGGGCGCCACCAGCTCGCGGCTCTCGTAGGCACCGCACCGATCAACCGCTATTCTGGTCTGATGCGGGGCGGCGATCCATCGCGGGTGGGCGAACATCTGTGCGGGGCGTACTGTACATGGCTGAGCTGACCACAATCCGGCGAGGTTCTCCCTTCCGGCCCTTCTACGAGCGGCTCACTCAGCGCGGCCGACCGAGAATGGTTGCCCTCGTGGCGGTGATGCGAAAGCTCCTGGTGACGCTCAACGCCATCGTCCGCGACCGCACTCCCTGGCGGCCCCTCACGGATTGACCTTCAACACAGCCGCTCCGTAATGCGGGCGCTGCCGTGGAGATTTTGGCCCATAGCGCATCCCTCGCCGCATATTGGTCAACCGTACCACCACATCGCGGGATCAAACACCTAGTGCGGACTGCAAGGCGATTGGCCAGCATGCCGAGCGAGGACCAAACGGCACGCACCTTCGAAGCAGATGGAAATTAATGCTTCGCAGTCAAATGCATCCAATGCCCAAGTTCCAGAGTCACTTTTCTAAGATTGCACGCTCTGGTTCGATTCGGCCTCTGGAAATATCCAACATGCCGCGTAAATTTCCTCTCAGACGCCCCCTCCTATCCACATAATGTTCTGGGGCGATCGACCGGACACAATTGCTGATGAAGTTGCGAAGAATTTGACCGAGCACCTGCGAACGCGACATGTTGCCCTTCTTCAACAAATAAATTGGGTTAACGATCTGCGAATACCCAAGGCGGTCGCCCCTCATTCGTCCGCTCTTTACGCCCATGTGAACCCCACGAAGTTGCTCGCTTTTTCCGAGCTTGCCACCTTTGCGCCTTAACGCGGCGCCAAAATCACGGTCCTCAAGCCAGCCATAGAGGATAAGACGTTCGTCAAAGCGAAGATTCCCGATTGCAGAAGTGCGAAAAGCCATGTTGCAACCATAAGGGCTGAACGGCTCTATCAAAGTCCTGCTTACATTGGTCTCACCTTCCGTTAATAGGCGGTCGGCGTCCTGAAAACTTAAACCCGGCCCTTTAATTCCATCCGCAACTACCTCGCCTGTCAATCCCACGAGATTTGCGTTATCTCGAAATAATTTTCGGGCATTGATCAACCAGTCGGCGGCCGGAATGAAGTCGTCGTCAAAAAATACCACAATATCAACGCAGTTAGAAAGTTTGTTCAGGGCGGTATTGCGCTGGGCTGCAAGTCCCGCTGGCCCTACAATGACAGTCACGTCTGACCGATTCGACACGTTGCCTGCGTCTTCAACGGCAACGCACGAAAGAAACATCAAAGCAGGCTTATGGGATTGATTATCCAAAATCCTCATAACCGTCTGTTCGGCAATTCTGGGGCGGCCATATGTCGCAATCACCACAGCCACTGATGGCAGAAGCTCTCCATCATTGGGCGTTACGGCAGACAATTCCGTCATAGATCAACCATCAATTGGAAGGATAGCAGTGCGGCATGTTGGGCGGGGACCAACGATTTAGATAACGGGCGAAATTCTGAAGCGGCTACCACGAATCTAGATCCAAAAGGCGAATTACTGCTATAGCAAACAGGGGAAGACAAGCCCGCATGAAGACGGAAGGACATTTTGGATGATCGCCGACAACGCAGCTGCCGGGAGCAAGGCCGCATCACAGCCTATCTTCAGGAAATCGACATATTTCGCTGAGCAAGTTCGATTTCATTATTATACACATTCTCAGGATGTTGGCGCTCGTCGGCATGGTGGATGTATTGATTTTTCTAAATTTCGCTGTGTGTAGACCGAAGGGTATCACCAAATTTGGAGGGAGCTAGGATTCTATGCGGCTGATTGATGTGAGGGTTGCTCAAAACTCCTTTGGGCCGCGTTGCTTCAGATTCACAAATAAGGCACTTTGGCAACTCAGATATTTGTGAGCGGCTTCGTCGACCCTCACCGCCGCCGCCAAAAGGTGCAAAGCGCGCATAAATAGATACAGTAGCTCTGCGCTCCGCTCTCGCAAATCTGCTAGCATCAAGTTGCATCCTTGGGCGATTCGCTTGCTGCAAATATGGTCCTAAGGACTAGCACTACTTTGGCAGATTGAAGGAACGCGAGAGGTTTTCGCGGATTCGTGTGCCACGGCCATGAGCGTGGGTGCGCGCGATGTCAGGTGCTGGCGGATGGCGTGAGGATCTGGATCGGTGGCTGTAGCCATTCCTTGCGGGACTGTCCCATCCAGCACGCCGGGCAATGTGCCCGCTCTATGTGGCCGGGTTGATCGGCCTTGGTGATCGCAAGAGCGTCCAGCCGATGGCGGCCCGGGCCGAGGGGGTCTCTTACGACCGGCTGCACCACTTCATCGCGGCCGGGATCTGGAATGAGGCTCCGCTGCAGCGGGCGCTGCTCGGCGAGGCCGATCGCCTCGTCGGCGGCCTGGATGCGATCCTGGTCGTCGATGACACCGCCTTGCCGAAGAAGGGCAACCGCTCGGTCGGGGTGGCCCCGCAATACGCCACGACGCTGGGCAAGACCGCCAACTGCCAGACGCTGATGTCGCTCACGCTGGCGCGCGGCGAGGTCCCCGTAGCGGTCGGTCTGGCGCTGTTCCTACCCGACACTTGGACGAGCGACCCGGATCGGATGATATCGGCCGGCGTACCTGAGGGCCTGCGCGCGGCCCGCACCAAGCTGGAGATCGCGGTCACGGAGATCGACCGGGTCCGGGAGGGCGGCGTGCGCTTCGGCTGCGTGCTGGCCGATGCCGGTTATGGGGCCGCCCCGTTCCGGCAGGCCCTGAGCGAGCGTGGCCTGAGCTGGGCCGTCGGGATCTCGGGACGCAGCAAGGTCTACCCGGCCAACGTGACGATGATCTTCCCCGTCGCGGGGCGTGGGCGACCGCGCAAGCGTCACGTCCCGGACCAGATCTCGGTCGCAGCGGAGACGATCCTCGCGGACATGACCGGCAGATCGGTGACTTGGCGGCGAGGCACCAAGGGCCGGCTGCGGGCTCGCTTCTGCGCGCTGCGCGTTCGGATGGCCGATGGCTCGACCCAGAGGATCGGCGCAATGGGCAACCAGCATCTGCCCGGTGACGAGGTCTGGCTGGTGCGCGAGGAGCGTGGCTCGGGCGAACGTAAATACTACCTCTCGAACCTGCCGGCCGAGGCCACCCTCAAGCAGTTGGCCGCAACGATCAAGGCGCGCTGGATCTGCGAGCAGGCCCACCAGCAGATGAAGGAGGAGCTCGGCCTCGATCACTTCGAGGGCCGATCCTGGACCGGGCTGCATCGGCACGCGCTGATGACGATGATGGCCTACGCCTTCCTGCAATCCCGGCGCTTGGCAACGGCGGGGCGGAAAAAAAAATCGCCTGCCCGCCGCCCCAGCCCTCGATGCCGGCGATCCGGCAGGCCATCCTGGATTACCTCAGTCGGCCGCCGCCGCGACGATGCCCGCACTGTGACGCCGATCTCAATCTGCCACCCTAAAACCAATCTGCCAAAGTAGTGTTAGGAAATTGATGCATAAATGAGTTGTTTACCAACCGCCTGACTCGAGACTGAATTCTGCGACACAGGAATTCAAAGCAGCTCAAAACGCGCATTGTACAAACGCTCGTTGAGTGGGACTCACCAGAGGTAGCGGCGGGGAGCAGTTGGTGACTCCGTCCTCGCGTTTGCAGCCTGAGGAGGACGACATGGCCGCCCCGGTGCCGCTGCGGTCGGATTTCGATGCCGAAGCCTTGCGCATCCTGGCCAATGGCGCGCGCGATGCCGCTCAGACCCGTCACCTGCTGGCATTGTCTGCGATCTACGCGGGTGGCTCCCGTACGGAGGCCACCGCGTTCGCAGGCTCGGGCTTCAGACGGGCATGGGCTATCGGAAGCTCTCGGCCCGTCCGCGCCATCACGCCCAGGACCCGGACGCCATCCCGGCTTTTAAAGAAGCTTCCCCGCCCGCCAGGCGGAGATCGCGCAAGCCATCGGCGGCAAGCCGATAGAAGTCTGGTTCGCCGACGAGGCTCGGGTCGGCCAGAAGAACACGATCACCCGGCGCTAGGCCAAGCGCGGCACGCACCCCGCGGCCCCCAAGGACCAGCGCACCGCTTCCGCCTACATCTTCGGAGCCAAATGCCCCGCCCTCGGCAAAGGGGCGGGCCTCGTCATCCCCCGCTGCACCACCGAGGCAATGAGCCTGCATCTGGCCGAGATTGCCCAGGCCATCGCCCTGGGCGCGCTCGCCGTGCTGTTGCTCGATCAGGCCGGGTAGCACACGACCAAGAAACTCGCGGCGCCTGCCAACATAACTCTGCTGCCGCTGCCGGCCCGCGCCCCCGAACTAAACCTGGTGGAGAACCTGTGGCAGTTCACACGAGACAACTGGCTCGGCAATCGGATCTTCAACTCCTACGCCGACATCCTCGACTATTGCTGCAACGCCTGGAACTGCCTCATCGACCGACCATCCCGCATCATGTCCATCGGACGGCGCAACCGGGCTCATGGATCCTGATCAGCGAAAGTTAGTATTAGGCCTCATAAGCGCTCCAGACACTTTGTTTCGATTGACTTGTGTGATAGTCATCGACATCGACTAGGGTAGGAAAAAGGGTGTTCCCAAAGTCATGCCCCTCTTTGGTCACGAAACACCGGTTCGGAAAATATGGGCATTTCCGAATCAGCTTGTCTACTAAAGCTGTAGATTATGAGTCAAGCGCGAACGCGCATTCTAAAAATGCTTGGTCACGACTTGCAAGTTGTTTGATTTAAGTGATTTTATTCGCGCTACCCAGCACATTGTAGAGTCTTGCCGATGCCGACTAATATGGGAATGGTCCCTCCTTTTAAGAGATGTTACGAACAGTAAAGCTTGATTTTTATCACTTCATTTTAATGCGACGCGTATTGAGTCGATGAGGGTGGAGAAGTAGCGTGCGGCGCTCTGCCATCTAAAGCGACTGCTGAGGCGAAATGAAAATTTACAATGCACGTCAGGAACACTGCTGATTCGATGCGTATTTTTGTATCCTGCGCCTCTCCTGAAGCGAAGAACCCCCGGGGAAAATCATGATGGATAAAATCTTAAAATTTAAAACGCTGTGTGGATTAGTCGGCCTCGCTTGTGCTGTAAATATTATGATTCGAAGAATTATCGGCATAAAAAACCCGATAAAAATAAAGATCCGTGGAATGGTTCTCAATCTTAGACCGATCGACAGTGATTTGTTTGTTCTGATGCAAATTTTTTCAGCTAAAGAATATGAGCTTAAGGGTCCGGCCCTTCAGAAAATTAACGCGTTATACAACAATATACTCAAAAGGGGAGGCGTACCCCTGATCGTTGATGCGGGCGCAAATGTTGGATATTCTTCGATATATTTTTCTGAGATCTATCCAGATGCTCACATTCTCGCGATCGAGCCAGACGAGGCCAGTTTCCAAATGCTTTCGGGCAACTGCGCCTCTTTAGATAAGGTTACGGCTGTCAATGCCGCGCTTTGGAAAGATGATCGAGGAGTTAATTTGGGCAATACCACTCGCCCAGCATGGGCTCGAACCGTCAGCGGTGAGGGGACAACTACTTCGATCACATTGGAGCAAGCGCTTTCTAAGAACGTCAACACCGCGCCTTTCATACTCAAGCTTGATGTGGAAGGTGCTGAAAGGGTAATAATCGAGGCTGCGCGTAACATCGTTCAGATGTTTCCAGTCGTCATGGTTGAGCCCCATGATTTTTTAACCCCCGGCTCTGGTTGTTTATCACCTTTATATTCAGCAATATCCGGGATGGAATATGACACGTATGTTAATGGTGAAAACATTATTTTTTGTAGCTCGCAAATTTTTAAGTCATGAAAGGCTTTCCAACGTCCGGCATACAATGATGTAGAAGGACATAATTTTGGCATGCTGTTCGATCGCCTTCTAAGAAAGTCGATTGAATAGTGAACGCGTGCGGCTACAGCACGAGCTTAGAAGTCCAGGGCCGTGCAGTTCAGGCCGAGTTCGTGCAGGAGTCGGGGGTTGGGTGAGCATCGGCGTCTTCCTCAATAGAAGTAGCGCGAGCCGTGCAGGTTGGGATGGAGCATGACCGGGACGGCCTCGGCCGGCGGCGTCGCGCGGTCGAGGCCGTTGGCCAGGATCGAGGCGATGCTCTTGTAGGTGAGCGCGCCGAGCGCCACGGCCCGAGCCGAGGCCGCCTCCGGCCCGGTCGGGGTCGAGCCCGCGGTAGAGGCGCAGGATACCCGGGCAGGTGCGGAAGCCCTGCTCGGGATGGGGCCGGTCGCGGAGGATGGCGATGACCAGCCCCTTCGTCTCCGGCCCGATGCCGCGCGCCCAGCGTCGAAAGCGCTCGGGGCTCCACTGGCCAGCACGGTCGATGCCACGATCGAACTCACGCCGGGGATCGTCATCAGCCTGAGCGCCTGCGGATCGTCGAGTGCCTGCTGCGACACGATTTTGTCGATCTCCGCCAGTTGTTGCGACACGCGTTCGAGCTCGGCGATTAAGCGCTGGAGCATCCCGCGCTCCTCCGGCGGGAGCGGTAAGGCGTCGAGCCAGCACTGTCCCGCCTTGCCGAAGAGGTGACCCTTGTAGGGTGGGATTAGGTTGGCACGCAGAATCGCTCTCATGAATCCCTTGATCCGGACGACCTGCGCCAGGATGCCGCCGCGCTTGGCGATCTGGCGCCGGCGGCTGTAGGTGTCCGCGTCAGCGACCCAAAACTCCGGCAGGAAGCCGGCAGCGCGCAGCCTCGCCAGTGTCGCGGCATCCACCTTATCGGTCGTCACGCGAGCGTAGGTGATCGCGCGAACGAGCCGTGGGTTGGCCACGGCGACGGGTTTGACGTGTGGGCGCAGCAGGCGTTCGACCGCGGCGCTGTTACCGGTCACCTCGATGACGACCTCATCGTCGAGGCTAAGCGTCATGGCGAAGGCGACGAGCGGCTCGCCGTCGTGCAGCGGATAGTCACCAACGGCTACCGCGCCATGTGGGCAGCCGAGGGCGAGGCCGCCATCCGCACCGTCGTCGATACCGCACGCCTCACAGGCCAAAGCCCCTTCGGCACCATCCTCAAAACCGTGGACGCCTGAAACTCGCCATCACAGGCCTCGGTAATTACAGATCGATGCCAAAAGCCCAAGCATGGGTGAAGCAGAGCTAAGAGCGGATTTCTCCCAGCCGCGAATATTTTAGATACAATTGAATAAAGATGCTACTTTATCGAGCGGCTGAACGGCCTTTGCGCCGAATATTATCAATAATAGCAAAAAGCGGGGCCAAATCTTTCCGACAAAACAAAATCACAACAATGAGGTACGCGGACATAGAAAATATGTATCCCGCGAGTAATTTCAGCAAACTGCCCTGAAATAGTGTAACAGCAAGAAAAGAGATGGTGCCAGCTAACATGCTTGCACAGAAGGGAGGGCCCACAGCATACAAGCAATAAAATATGTTTAGATTATATATTTTACGAGCACCAACAAGTATCAGCATGGAATATAAGATAGCCGACGCACCAACAAGTAACACCGAAGTACCGACACCAAATAAGCAACCAATTGCTATAGACAACGTTCTAGATATGTATAAAATCAATGTAGCGTAAAATATAGCCGCAGGATTACCAAGAGCAGTCAGAACCGCCCCCGCAAGTCCGAACACGGATCCAAGCGCAGAGAAAGCTATAAGAGTCTGAACCATCCAACCCGCATCATACCATTTCTCACCCATCACAACGGAGAACAAAGATGAAGCTGAGGAAGCCAGCAATGCAGCGATTGGAAACACTACGTAGCAAACAGCAACAATAGTCGCCCTAGTCAGCTGCGGAAGACTTGTCCGTTCCTCATGAAGTGAATGGGCATACAGAGAAGCCCAAGTCGGGTTCGTGAACGCCTCGCAAGCAAATCGCGAGATTTGATTAGCCAGACTGTAATTCCCCAGTAAACTCTCGCCAAAAGTACGTTGAAAAACCATATTTTCGAAGGTTCTTCCAGCAAATTCTGCGAGTCTTCCCCCGATAATACTTGTACTAACAGCGAGATGACTTTTTATTGCGCAAATACTGAAGCTAAAGAGTGGGCGGCGATAGGCCATATAGTTTACGAAAATTGTCCTTATCAGAAAGCCCGATATAAATTGGACTCCAAGACTGATCGGACCAAAACCCGCACGAGCGCTTAAGATACCCAGCATAACACCTATGATCGCCGAACATGCATCGATCATCGAAAGATGCTGCACGCGCCCTCGTCGGTAGAGGCGAGCAACTGGGATATTGGACAACCCCATAAGGGGCAGGCTGAATGAGAGGATCAGCATAAGCTCCATCAGATCCTGAAATCCCGATACAATTGACAAAGCATAGCCAATAGCAATAACTAAAAATTGAAGAAGCAGACAAAGGCCATTAATCGCCCAAAACGCCGAAGACCAAACTACCTCATTGGCTTCGTTTTCTCTAGCCAATGTTCCACTCACCCCCGCATCAGCGAGAACTAAAAAAAACGAAACCGTAGGTAATGCAAGGGCATACACTGCAAAATCCTTGGGCCCAAGGAATCCCGCGATGACGGGCAAAGCAATAAGCTGCGCGCAAATTTTGATACCGCCAAGAATTGCGCCTACGACTGAATTTTTAGCTAATGAGCTCATCAATAAATTTCTCGTCTATGTGTTAGCGATTGATATCGGCTGTCGGCTTCTTCCACTACCTAAGACGCTCCAAATCGTTCAAAAACCGAGAAACGGGTCAGTCTGACGAAAGGTTACGCAATCCGCATGAGACGGTGCAAGCGGTCGCTGCGACGCGGCGCGCGTCGGCCCTCGACGTGATGGCTCTATTGCCGGAATTCTCATCTCATGCTCTAGGTTAATCACAGCTATCACAAAAGCCGACGCTGCTAGTGATCGGACCTGACTGATGAGGCCGTCCGGGGTTTCGGTTCTGGCTGTGTCCTGCGAGTCCGGCGAGATGCGCAGCGGCATCTCCTTCTCGTCTCCCGCTTTGGCTCGCCTTTGTAATGGCCCACGCCCTTGCGAGGGTGTGATTCCCCTGGTTCTCTCGCGAGTCGGGCCGGAGCGAAGTGGAGCGGCTGAGCCGCGAGGAGCTGATCGAGTTGGTGCTGCGGCTGCAGCAACCGGAGAAGAACTGACGCACCCCATTCAAGTCGCCCGCAACGATTCGCAAGGAGCAGTGCGAGCACTCCAAGCCCGGCGGCGCCGAGTTCGGTCACGAGGGTCACAGCCGGGGTACGCTTCTGGTGAAGCTTCCAATTATCCGCATCATCGGTATGGTTTGCCTCGCCTGAATCGGCCGTGATTCTGTCCGTGAGGCCGAATCACAGAGGCGTCACGGATGTGCGATGGTGTATTGGCCGGCAAGAACGGCTGGCAGGACGCCGAGATCGCTCCCTGTGCGCTCACGAGGTTGGATCATCGGCGAGGTTACGACGCTCTGCTGCCCAGATCAGCGCCTCCGTCCCTCCGAACGCCCGCTGACAGAGGCCAGCGGGCGGGCTTGCGCCGCGAGGAAGCCGCACCGGAGATCGCTTTGGGCTCGGCCGCCTGCGCTTGGGACACCTCGACTGGCCAACCCAACGCCCTGCTTGGAGATCCTCAGGATCAGCCCGGCATGCGCCTTGATGCGCTTCGAGGTATGATCGCCACCCATCGGCTTGGAGGCGAGTTGGCTCTCGTGGCGGAAGCGCTCCGACCACCGGCCGGTACTCGACACGCTGACCCCGAAGCGGGCTGCGGCGCGATGGCAGGAGACACCCGCCACCACGGCAGCCAAGACACGCTCGCGTAGGTCCACAGACAGGGGTGAAGGCATGAGCAAGTTCCTTCACTTACCAATGCGCCAGCCGCTAACCCGTTTCAAACGGCGCAGGACCGGCTCTATATATAATGTAGCCGCAAACGGCTATACGTAACGTAGCCGATCATCAAACGCACCTCCTTGTTAAGACCAAAAAACACGGATATCTTCGGTGTGAAAGGCCCGCATGGTTCTTAGGGAAACACCCGAAGCCATCACCGTCAGTGACGGGAGCAGAGAGGCGAAAGTGAACAGATCTACCGAGGTGGAGTCTATTGGCTTATTGGATATTTGGAATGATGTTTGGTCACATAGATGGTTTTTGATTTCAAATGCAACGATATGGGTCGTCGCGGCCTTGCTGTATGTCTCAACAGCCAGTGATGAATACACGGCTTACGCGTCAATAGTCTTAACCCCTTCACGGATCACGGGATCGAGCCAAAATTCCAATGCAGGCAACGCGGTGGTACAGCTTGATAGCATTCAAGCCGAAAGTCAAATCCAAGTTTTAAAATCCGAGAGAAGTCTGAGAACAGTCTTCGACGTATACAAGGATGAATTTATTCCAGCGGAGGCGCGGTCGACAACCAGCTTCAACTTTTCAGGTCTCCTGAGGTCGTTGATCTCCGGGAAAGGTTCTGCACCAAATTCGATCGACTTAGAAGATCGATTTTTCCAGCGCTTCGCGGACAAAGCGAGCGTACGCCGCGTCGGAGCGTCTTACGTTTTGGAGTTGGCCTACCGTGCTCCGTCAGCAGTGTTAGCTGCACGAATTGCTAATTCTATTGTTAGTCAATATTTATTCAACCAGATCGACCTAAAGGCAGCATCGATCGAAAAAGGTGGCGAGTTTTTGCAAAACAGGATTTCTGATATACAGCAGCAGCGTGTCACGGCGAAAGAAAGCGTCCAGAATGGGAAGATCCCGCCGAGAGTTCTGCCGGATGCAGACGCACAGATAATTAGCGCGGCGACGGTACCCCTAAAAAAGTCATGGCCCTTGAGCGGGCTCACTGTTTTGTTCGCGCTGGCGATGAGTACAGCGTTTGGTCTAACAATTATCGTTGTCCGCAATACTCTTCACCCAGTCATCAAATCGCTTCGTTCGATGAAGAGAGATATGGAATTTAGCTGCATTACCGCTGTGAAGAAGAACGCCGATGCATTTATGCGGCCTTCACATGGCAGCTTATTGAAACGCTTGTCTCTCCTTGATCATCCAGGGCGCGCGAGTTTGTCATACGCAAATAGCCTGAAGACCATTCGGGAAAATATACTTGCAGGCTGCTCGGATATGCGTCCTTTCTTAACCTGCTTTCTCCCACTACATCCTGGCTCGGAGCATGCAACTTTGGCATTAGCAACGGCGTATACCCTCGCCTCTAGTGGAAAGAAAGTTCTCCTGGTTGATTTTGATATCAATAGTGCTGCACTTACCTTGTTAGTCTGGCCTAATGCTATAGCTGGATTTTACGATTGCGAATCAACCGCAGAATTAGAGCAGCTTGCTGGATCTTGCAAAGTAGCGGACGGCTTATATTTTGTTCCGGCTCGCTCTCCAACTAAAATATTTAATCCGAATTATTATGTTTTTTCTAAAGAACACCTACAAATGCTAAGAGACGTTAAAGATATTGATGTAGTAGTCGTTTTTTTATCTCCCTCTAGCTCGGCTGTGGAGGCTCATAACGTTGGCCTTACTTTCGATAACGCAACAGTCACCGCCAAATCTGGGCTGACACCAGCGCTTTTGCTTCGCGATACTGTTGTTGCGCTGAAGGCGCCTAGATCAATCCCAGCGGCCGGTGTTCTGTTCAATTAATGGCTGATTCTTCGATTACTGTATATGTGTCAGATGACTTCCAAGAGCAAGCGTTACTCAGCCTCACGCAGTAATTGATGGGCAGCCGAGGAGGTTGTTGCGAACTACGGGATCGTGAATTTCAAGCGATTTACAATATTGCTACCCCTGCCGCCGCGATGTCAGCGATTAAGAAGAGTGAGGGTCCCCCGGATTTTGGTCCGGCTGGAATGTGAGCTTCCGGACTCATTCGGCGGCCTGCAGGGCCGCCGCCAGGGCGAATTCCTGGGGCGTTCGCCACCCCAGGGCGGTGTGAGGACGGCTCTCGTTGTAGTGCCGCCGCCACGTCTCGATCTTGCTCCTCGCGTCGGCCAACGACAAGAACCGGCTCGCGTTCAGGCACTCGTCGCGCAGCCGGCCGTTGAACGACTCGACCAGCGCGTTGTCGGTCGGCTTGCCGGGGCGCGAGAAGTCCAACGTGACACCATTCTCGTAGGCCCAGCGGTCGAGGGCTTTCGAGACGAACTCAGGCCCGTGATCGACCTGAATCGCGCACGGTGCTCCGCGCAGCAGCGCCAAGCGGCCGACGACGGCCACGACCTGCTCGCCTTTGATGCCCTGGTCGACCTCGATCGCCAGAGCCTCGCGCGTGAACGCATCGACGACCGTCAGGGCCCTCAGCCGGCGGCCGTCGAACAGCGCGTCGGAGACGAAGTTGCGCATTCGTAGCGGTGCCTGATCGGGTTTGGTCGAGCGGTAGCGGATGCCCGACCGGCCGACGCCGAGCGCGGCGCAGCCGCGCCGCTCGCTCACCCCGTGCGCCTCCTGAACCTGGTGCACGAGCTCGCGTCGCCGAGCAGGCGTCAGAGCTTTTTTGCAAGCACGTGCCTCACAGGATGTGCTTGTCGAGGCTCAGATCGGCCACGAGCTGCTTGAGCTTGCGGTTCTCGTCCTCGAGCTGCTTCAGCCGCCGCAACTCGCCTGTGCCCAAGCCGCCGTAGAGCTTCTTCCAGCGGTAGAATGTCTGCTCGGAGATGCCCATCCGGCGCAGCACCTCCGCGACCGGTGTCCCGGTCTCGGCCTGCTTCAGCGCGAAGGCGATCTGCTCTTCGGTGAACCTGCTCTTCTTCACGGCTCTGCTCCTCCCGTCAGGGTCTCACAAAACCGGAAAACTCGCACTCACGCCGGACCAAAGCGATGGGAGGACGTCAATTCCCTATAGCACAGAAAAATTTGCCGCCGCCGGAAAATCAATTACCTTCCTGATTTACGGCTGCGCCGCCAAACAAATTCTTTGGAAGCTGGGTCGCGAAGTATACCGACCCCTCTTTCGTAAAGTGGCCATAATCAAACTGCAATGGAATATCATTGGCCAGAACCGTCGTGCATATTCGATTACATATTATATCGTGTACCGATACATATTTGACGGGAAGGTCGGAAAGTCCAGATTTGAGCTCTAAATCTACTTGCTCTTTTTGAACGACACGATGAGCATCAACATCTATTCCGCCAATGCGCGAAATCGAATTCGCCAACAACCTAGGCAATGGACCGTCATACTCGACTGTTGGGCCAATCACGATTATCAACTTTATGTACCTGGAAAGATATTCCGCTAGCTCGCGCAAGTTTTTGATATCACTGCTATTCCAACGAGCAGAAAGCAGCACTCCATCCAGTTTCATCCTCGGAATGTATTCCTTAAATATGAAGTTCATAAGTGAATTGCATTTTTCATCGCCCAGCTCTCTTAATGATGGAACGCACGAACCAGCCGCCGCAAGCATGAAGTTATACGATGGAAAGACTTGATCAAGACCGTATTTCAAATGAGCAGCAAGGCTATCTCCAATGATCAAAATATTCTTTTTGTTATCCAAAACATTCAGACACATTCTGCGATCGTACGAGGCAAGATCGGAGCCGCTTGAGGTCAAAAAGCAGCTCCCTTCTTTCATCATGGCTGATGCATCATAGTGACTAAACGTGAGGAGCTTCTCCGCATTTCTAGGAATCTTCCAATAATCAGAAACCGCCCCGGGCAAGATGATGGCAACAGAAACAACAATGGCCAGCGAAAAACCATAACCAACCAGCGAGCTTCGCGCAGAGTATTTGAAGGGACCATATCTAAAATAACATTCAATATATCGCCACATGAAAGATGCCAGACCTATTGACAGCACAACGAGGGCACAACGGTCCCACCTACTTGGTATACGATAAATGCTAAAGAAAACAAAGACAGGCCAATGAACTAAATATAATGAATAAGAGATCAGACCAATAAATCGCGCCAGCTTGATCGACAGGATTTGACCTAAATACGTTTTGCACACTCCTCCGGAGTGGATGACTGCAGCTGCCCCCAAACAACTAGGAACTGCAGCTGCGCCGGGGAAAGTACTATTTTTAGTCAGTAAAACGAAGCTGCAACAGATAAGACAAAACCCGCCGAGGCCAACTAATTCCGCGATCTTCCTATTTCGCAGCGCTGGAAGAATTTCGAGCGCGACGACAGAGCCAACACAAAGCTCCCAAGCGCGCGAAGGCAACAGATAAAATGCCGAGTTCTGATCAGTATGGACGATCGCTATTGAAAAGGATAAACTTAACGCCATCAGCAACAAGATTACAGTCGCTCGCATCTGGAAATGAAATCGGTACAGCAGGAGGAGAAATGCAGGGAATAATAAGTAAAACTGCTCTTCCACAGAAAGTGACCAGGTATGAAGAAGAGGGTTGTCCTGCAGAGCTTGATTGAAATAACCGGCCTGTCTGTTGAAAAAAATATTAGATGAGAATAAAATTGAAGAGATGATTGATTTTCGAACCAAATCAGCTTCATGCGGGTACATTAGAAGGAAGGAAAATAGAATGCAGCCGATATAGGTGGCGATGAGCGCCGGGGTTAGCCGCCGAAATCTACGCAGATAGAATGTTGTGAACGAAAAGCGGTCCGCCTCGATTTCAGTTCTTATGGTCTTTGTTATTAGATATCCTGAAATTACAAAGAATACGTCTACTCCAACATATCCTCCCGAGAATACTGCTTGCGCTAATCCATAATGAAATGCTACTACCGACAATACGGCGACCGCACGCAGTCCATCAATATCGGAACGATAATGAAAATTATTGCTCACTATTTCATGCCTTCCATTTAAGCCCGCCTGCGTCATACGCCCCTCCTTTTTATCGGAACTACAATCCGTTTAGTTTGCACAACCAGACGCAGCTTCCACTCAATGCATAGAGTATAAATGGTCTAACATAGACACGATATAGTCGCATTCTACAAATCTAACCCTATAATCCCCAGGCCAAACTACGCGCCTCAGCCAGAACACCACATCGTATTTTTAATGTGTCGTCGGCTACGCCAACGACTTAAACTAACAGATATTCGGCTTCAGCACAACAATTGCACTTCAGGGAACAGACGAACCTAGAAAATCAATTTTTTAAGTCAAGTAAGCTTGCAATTAAAGTGGCTGGGCAGACGAAAATCTTACAAAGGGGAATTAATTGTCTTAAGCACCGCAAGAAAGCGACTTTATCATGTTGGATTTCAAGAAAGTGACAGCGTCATGTATTTTTGGCTCTTCTTGTTAAGGAGAATTGAGCATGCGCGACGGGATCGTTTTGGCGATCAATTTTTGGCCAAAAATATAGTATAACAGTCCGAACGGCGGGCTCTGGCACCCACGCTATTAAGAGAGCAAGGCCGATTGAGGCAATTATAGCAAACAATACGGCAAAATTACCGAAGGTGGAAAACATTGTTGTCACGATCAAAATGCCAGCTCCGTTATGCAAAAGATACAACGGATAGGTAGCAGCCCCTGAAAAACGCAAGATTCTTTTGGTGCGCGGTCTCAGCGTCGTCAGTCTTATATTGTAACGAACTGATGCGATAAGGAAACCCATCGCGCAAATCCAAGCGACTAGTGCTGGAATAGGCGACAGTATCAATTGAGACGAACGTGCGATTATCCCGTTTTGTCCAACGATCTCAAGGAGGCATGCTGGCACCACGATTATGAGAGCAGCTAACCTAATGCGACTTAAGCCGCGTTCTGACGCGTTGAATATAATGACGCCAAGCGCGAAAAATGCTCCATGTTGGACTAGTAAAAGCTGAAGAATTCTGTTCCCCTGAGCTTTGGCGACCATATACATCAAGAATTCCGACTCTGAACTTTTGTACTGCGCCAGTATTGCCGTTAGACTCAATGCGCAGATCCAGAAGATCAGCGTAACCGAACTCCAAAATATCATTACTTTTTCCAGATGTTCCCCTTTCCTTTTTACCAGAAGAGCATAGACCAATAAATAAAAGGCGATTTCAATTCCAAGCGTCCACCAAGGCCCATCTATCGAATTAAGGGGCCAGAAGACGAGAGTTTGAACATATCTTGGAAGATAAAAATCGATACTCCCCGATCCTGCAGCAACGAGGCAAAGCAATACGATTGTAGCGCAAATCACATTTGCTGGCACAAGACGGATGATCCGATTTTGTATAAAGGCGGATGGTTTAGTCGCGGACGCTGAGAAGGCGATAACGTAGCCCGAGATCACAAAAAAAATTTCTACTCCAACCCAGCCGAAATGCATCAAATATCCCCAGTTTGGTCCCATCTGTCCCAAAAGCTTTGTGAATGGCTGTCCTTGCACCCAGTTCCAGAAAACAAAATGATACCCCATAACCAAAAGAATGGATAGTAAACGCAGGGCATCAAGACCTAAGATATGAGCATGCCGCATTATTTCTCCCCTTTTTAGTGAATTTAATTCCTGAATTAGAAGATGTGTCCACGTCCTATCAGTGCTTAGTCAGTCGAATTCGGACACTCGATAATGATGATGAAACGCTTAAACGGTTCGGGTTTCTTCGTTCCCAACTCGGCGAGTCTAGAATTTTGTCCTACCAGCAACGATTAAAGATGCAGTGCCTTCAGCAAGTCAACCGCCTTATTTATAGAATTTTCCATCCAGCATTAATTCAGAATAGATAGCTACTTGCGCAGTCTTCACGAAGCTTCGCGCAATTCTAAAGATCCACCTCCTGTTCTACTTCTACATCGAACCGTGTCGTTTGAACGCGTTGCTGCGATAGTTTGGAGCTTGCTTTCGAATACTCAAAGCCGGCTCTTCGAATTGCTCCATGATGCCGAGTGATGTACTGATGATTTGTTGGAAATATACTTGTTGTCGCGCGGATTGGATACTGTTGACAGTCACTCAGCGTCCGTAGATGTCCTCGACGCGGATGATGTCGTCCTCGCCGGTGTAGGAGCCGACCTGGACCTCGATCAGCTCCAGCGGGATCTTACCGGGGTTGGCCAGCCGGTGCATCGAGCCGATCGGCAGGTAGACCGCCTCGTTCTCGTGGACCAGCACCACCCGGTCGTCGATCGTGACCTCGGCGGTGCCGCGCACCACCACCCAGTGCTCCGCCCGGTGGTAGTGCTTCTGCAGCGACAGGCGCCCGCCCGGCACCACCTGGATCCGCTTCACCTGGAAGCGCTCGCCGAGGTCGATGCGCTGGTACCAGCCCCAGGGCCGGTACATCCGCAGGTGCGCGTCCGCCTCCGGCGCGCCCTGCGCGCGCAGTGCGCCGACCAGCTCCTTCACCTTGCCGGACTGCGCCTTGGACGCCACCAGCACCGCGTCGGGGGTCGAGACCACCACCACGTCCTCCAGGCCCACCACCGCGGTCAGGCCCTCGCCCTGGCTGTGCACGAGGCTGTTCTTCGTGCCGATCAGCGACACCCGGCCCCGCACGGCGTTGCCGGCCTCGTCGTGGTCCAGCACCTGCCAGACCGCGTCCCAGGTGCCGACATCCGACCACGCGAACGACACCGGCAGCACCCCGGCCCGGGCGGTCCGCTCCATCACCGCGTAGTCGATCGAGATCTTGGGCGCCTGGGCGAAGGCCGCCGCGTCGAGGCGCACGAAGTCGAGGTCGGTCACCGCCGCCTCCAGGGCCGCGCGCGCCG
>NZ_FNVI01000065.1:0-5182 GCF_900107945.1 Methylobacterium sp. 190mf
CTGCGGCACGCGCTCGAACTGGCGGCCCGGCTCTCGGCCGGAGACGCGGCCGAGGTGCCGCCGTTAGCCCAGCGCAAGGTGACCGGGTTGGCCGATCAGATCGGTGCCTTGCAGATCCAACTCACCCGACTGGAGAAGGAGTTGCTGGCCTGGTACCGGGAAAGCGACCTGTCGCAGCGCCTTGCGACGATCCCGGGTGTCGGCATCGTCTCGGCAACCGCGTTGGCCGCCTCGGTGAGCGAGCCCGAACGCTTCCGCTCCGGTCGGCAGTTCGCGGCCTCGTTGGGCCTGACACCGCTGCAGAACTGCAGTGGTGGCAAGGAGCGCCTGGGCCGGATCTCGCGCATGGGCGACCGCTATTTGCGCCGGCTGCTCGTAGTCGGCATGACCTCTCTGATCCGGCGTGCGAAGACGACACCGACCTCGGTCGACCCGCGGCTGCCGGCGCTGCTGCAGCGTAAGCCGGTGCGCGTGGTGACCGTGGCGGCGGCCAATCGCACGGCGCGGGTCGCCTGGGCGATCATGACCCGCGGCGGCACCTACCGCGCACCGGCGGCCAGGGCTGCCTGACAGCACGCAAAGGAGACGTTTCCAGGTTGCGAGGACGATGAGAGTTGATGGCGAACCGGTCAGACCGGGAGCCGGGACACCCCGCCGGCTGTCCAGGGCGTCATAGCCCGCAAAGCAGAGTGGGACCCAGCTCGCGGATACCATCAGGGCCAGCGGTCAACATGAACGACTGCATCGACAGGCCGGACACAAGACTGCACCCGACCAACGCGTCAGAAGCTCAATTGCCACTTGCAATGCGGGAGCCATCCACACAGGACGGGCAGGAAACCACCCTGAGCGGCCATCCTCCTATCGACCCATGTCGGATGCTGAGGTCGTTTTCAGGGTTTTCCGAAAGCCGCCGTTAAGACAACCTCATCGTCAAAAATCGATTGATGCCGAGAGCAGGAACGTCCGCGGCGTGCCCTGGCTCAGGATGCCTCGACCTGTCGACGCCCAGTAGTTGTTGCCGGTTGCGTTGACGACGTTCGCCCGAAGCGTCAGCGGGCGGTCCTGGAATGTGGTAGCGTAGCGTAGGCCGACATCGAGAGTCGCCCAATCCGGGATCTTCTGGCTGTTGGCTAGGTCGTAGTACTGGGCCGACGTGTAGATCACCCGGCCGGTGACCGTCAGGCCTGGGATGAAGCCCGGCGGCAGGTCGTACTCGCCGTAGAGGTTGAGCTGCACGTCCGGCACGCCCACTGCGACGCGACCGATGTTGCGAGGATCCTGGGCACGCACCTGCACGCCGTCGAGCAGGCTGACGCCGCCCAGGACGCGGATGCCCGGCGCCGGTTCGCCGAACACGGTGAGCTCGACTCCGCTGTTGCGCTGGCGCCCGTCGACCGAGAAAACGAGGGTCCGGGCATCGAGGAAGCCGGACGGCTGCTCAATCTCAAAGGCGGCGAAGCCGACCCCGACGGCACCGAAATCGTACTTGGCGCCGACCTCAGTCTGGCGGGAGACGAAGGCCGGGAAGGCGGCGGTGGCGTTGACGGCGTTCACGGGCGGAGCCGGGGATGTCAGGCCCTCGATGTAGTTGGCGTAGAGCGAGAGGCGCTCCCACGGCTTCACCACGAGGCCGATCCCCGGTGAGAATGCACCGCTCTCGCTCGAACCGGTCCGGAACCCCGTGACTGGGTTGTACGAGTTCACGTCGAGGCTCTGCCAGCGACCGCCGAGGGTGAGCAGCACGCGGTCGTCCAAGACCGACAGAGTGTCGGCGATGGCGATGCTGCGGTTGATCCGGCTCGAGGTGCGCGGCGTCGCATCCGACAGGCCGAGGGTCGAGCGTGGGGGGAGATAGACCGGAGCGTAGAGGTTCGAGACGATCGGCGCGCCGGCATTCTGCGCCGGCGGCTGGGCGAGGTCCTGCCAGAACCCGACCGCGGCTAGGCCGAAGCTGTGCTTGATCGGTCCAGTCTCGACGGTGCCGCGCAGTCCCGCCTCCGCCGTCTGGTTGACGATGTGGAACGGCAGGTAGCTGACCGGGTCGCGATAGTCGCCGCGGGCGTTGAAGATGGTCAGGACGCCGCCGAAGTACTCCTGCCGGAAGTTCGAGGCGCCGTAGGCACCGTAGACGGTGAGATCGGGCGTGAGGTCGTACTCGATCCGCGTGGCGAGCTGCTGGTTGGCGCTGTCGCGATACTCCCACGGCTGCTGCTGGTTCAGGGTCAGGTCCGGCGCGCGGGGGATGCGTACGCCTGCCGCCACGTTGCGGTTGCGCAGCGGCGAAGTGAAGTCGAGTTCCTGATATCCGAGATCGAGGCTCGCCCGCAGGCGCTCGCCGCGATAGTCGAGGGCGAGGGCCGCGAGGCCGAAATGTACGCTCTGATTGTCGATCGGGGTGTTGCCGTTGTTGAAGGCACCGTTGAAGCGGATGCCCCACTCCTTCGCGTCGCCGAAGCGGCGGCTCACATCGACGGCCTTGTAGACCTGGGCGTCCGAGCTGTAGCCGAGGGTGACGCGGTTGAGCGGCTCCTCACCGGCGCGCTTCGGGATCAGGTTGATGATGCCGCCGATATTGCCGAAGGGCGGGACGCCGGAGAGCAGCGTGGACGGCCCGCGCAGCACCTCGACGCGCTCGATCGGCTCGATCGCCGGGTTGAACGCATCGGCCACGCCGAACAGCCCGTTGAAGGCAATGTCCTGGGCGAAGACCGGAAATCCGCGGATGAAGAAGCCGAGGATGCCGGAGAAGGCCGGTACATTGGTGCGGATGGACGGATCGTTGTTGACCACGTCCTGAACGTTGCGAGCCTGCTGATCGCGGATGAGCTTGTCCGTGTAGCTGGTCGAGCTGAAGGGCTGATCGAAGACGTTGCGGTTGCCGAGTAGCCCGAGCCGCGAGCCTGAGCCGACTACGCCGCCGGGGTATGCGGATGGCGGGAGTCCAACGATCGCGGTCGAAGGGAGCGGAACGTTCCGTCCCTGCCCTCGCGCTTCTACCGAGAGTTCATCGAGCTGCACCTCCTGTGCGATGGCGCCGGACATGCCATTAATCGAGCCAAGAAGCGCAAGCCAAACGCCGAGTTCTCGCCCAGTCTTAAGTCTGGTGGCACGGATTTCTAGACGCTGCATTTCAACTCAACTCAGGATAGATATAAATTAAGAGGGGGCTCGTCTCTGACACTTTCCTCGCGTTCGTTACTTGCGCGCCCTGCCTAGCTAAGCAATCCGGGAAGCGTCTACGAAAGGGCAAATTCTGACTCTGTTGCTCAGATGTTTCATTGTTATAATGGAATAATTACAATCATAAAATTCATATGCCATCGACCGTTGAGTCGTCATAGATTCAATGCTCGAGATGTAAAGACTTTCAAGATGGATCCATTTTTTGTTTTGTATGGAGTATATATAGACAGAAAAGGGTGCGATATTGTCTGCACCGAGGCTAGGTGCCATCCAAGGGGGATGTCCGTTTCTCTGCCTTCCCGCTTGGAAGCGGTCCGGCGGAAATCCACCCATTTGAGACGCTCTGAGGGCCGTTGGCCCCGGCAGGACATGGCCGAAAGATGCCAGTCTGCGTCGGGGAAGGGCCGTTAGCAAAGCGGACGGATTTCCGCTGCTCCGCGCACGGCTTCAGTCCGTCACGCGGCCGATGGCTGTGGCTCGGTTCTAAAAGGAACTGGCCGGCTGACGATGCGCTCGGCTGGCGGCTCATGGCGCGCGCGGGCGCGACTATGAGAGCTTGCCACCAGCCGCCTCGATTCCGGCTCGGATGCCGAGGAGGAACCGCGTCGTACCGGCGACCGCATCGGGCTCAGCTGGCGCCGCCGGAGGGGCAACAGCTGTCCCCTGGATAAGTTGGAAGCCGACTGCGAAACCTTCCCGAAAATCGCCGTGCGGCACCCTGCTGATAGGCATCTGCAACTCCGATGGTTCAGGTGTCAGACCCTCAAATGGGAGTCCCCATCATCTATGGTTGTGCCCAAGAAATCGTAACGGCAAGGCCTGGAATACCGGCAACGACAACCAATTTCTTGCAAATCGGATTTACGGTTGTGATTATCCCGCGAATGGCGTACAGATCATAAATCGACTTTTGGCCAGACATTCGGCCGTATCGCCTCAACAGGGCGAGCGCTCTGCATCTCTCCCATTTTCGACGACTATCGACCGAGCGCGTGTGACCCATGCGTTCGACCTATTTGTTTGCCTATAATGATACGGAATACCTATGACCATCGGCACCGTTAAGTGGTTCAACGACACCAAGGGCTTCGGCTTCATTCAGCCGGATGACGGCGGCAAGGACGTGTTCGTCCACATCTCCGCCGTCGAGCGCGCCGGCATGAACAACCTCGTCGAGGGCCAGAAGGTCTCCTACGAGATGGAATCCGACCGCCGCACGGGTAAGCAGTCCGCCGGCAGCCTTCAGGCCGCTTGAGCCTCACTCGTCTAGCTATGACGAGCTTCGAAGCCGTTCCCTCGGGAGCGGCTTCATCTGTTTCTCGCTACCCGGCTGAGCCGTGGTGCGCACAAGGAATGTTCGTGGGACAATTCAAAACAGACCAGCTTGTTGATCGTCTTGAGGCAATTGCCAAAGCACGGCAGGCCACACTCGCCCGGTTCCGGGCACGCCCTGCACTGGATGATCCGGCCGTTCTCGCACGGCAGGCCGCGCGGCAAGCCATCGTTCAGGCACGAGAGGTGCGGATCAACGAGCGGGACATAGCCCGCTTGGCAGGGGAAGCTGAGCGCGAGGCTGAAGCCCTGGCCGCAAAGGAGCGTGCCGCGGCGGAACTCGTCCGCTAGGCCGCCGAAAAAGCAGAACGGCAAGCTGTGAATCGCCCCGGGATTTTCGGAGGCTCCAACTCTTGAGAGACTGGAGCCATGACGAAGCATACCCCACCCTTTTCCCCTGAGGTTCGCGAGCGGGCAGTCCGGCTGGCCCGGGAGCATGAGAGCGAGCACGGTTCGCAATGGGCCGCGATCCAGTCGATCGCGGCCAAAATCGGTTGCTCTGGCGAAACGCTGCGCAAGTGGGTCCGTCAGGCCGAGCGCGACCGGGGCGTGCGGGCCGGACCGACGACGGATGAGCGCGAGCGGATCAAGGCGCTGGAGCGGGAGAACCGCGAGCTCCGGCAGGCCAACGAGATCCTCAGGAAGGCGAGCGCGTATTTTGCCC
>NZ_FNVI01000048.1:0-23078 GCF_900107945.1 Methylobacterium sp. 190mf
CCGCCGCGTTCGACCACGTTCGGCTACTTCAGCCGCTGGCGCGACACAGGGCTGTTCGGCCGGATCAACCACCACCTCGTCATGGCTGATCGCGAGCGTGTCGGACGACAAGCTTCGCCGTCCGCCGCAGTGCTCGACAGCCAGACCGTCAAAACGATGGAGAGCGGCGGGCCGCGCGGCTACGACGCCGGCAAGAAGGTCAAAGGCCGCAAACGCCAAGCGCTGGTCGACACGGACGGGCGTGCGCTCGTCCTCGATCCGCAGCCTGCCGACGTACAGGACCGGGACGGAGCCGTTCCGGTGCTGCGCCTGTCGCGCCGAAGCTTCCCGTTCATTACCAAGGCCTTCGCCGACGCCGGCTATGCCGGCGACAAGCCAGCGAGCGCGACGATCATCGCCGTCGAGATCGTGCGCAAGCCGCCGGATCAGGTCGGCTTTGCCGTGCATCCACGCCGGTGGGTCGTTGAACGGTTCTTCGCCTGGATCAGCCGCAACCGACGCCTCTGGAAGGATCCCGAAGCGACCCTCGCCTCCGCCAGAGCCTTCCTCTACGCCGCAGCCGTCATGATCCTCGTCAGACGCCTCGCCCGATCAACCTGACTTCTCGGACGGACTCTGAGGTCAGAACGTCCGGCCTCGAGCTCGGCCGCCAGGGTTGATAGCGGCGCGCCGAAGTGCGCGTCGTTGTACATCGGGATGCGCCCCTCGCGGCCGATGTGGACGAACTCACCCCATTCGGCCTCGCCGAAGGTGCCGTATTTCAGAATCGCTTTCGCCGCAGCACGTCGAAGCTGTAGCCTACGCCGTTGACGTTCATGCGCCGGATGAGGCCGTTCAGCGGCTCGATGTAGCCGCTGGTGAGCCGGTGCTCAAAGTACCGCAGGATGTGCGGGCGCCAGTGCATGAAGGCGTCGATGCTGGGCTTGAACGGCCGCTCGAACTTGGATGGCACCGAGGCCAACCATCGGTCCGTGGCAGCCTCAGCCGCTGCCCGGTCGGGCCTCGCAGATGTCGTAGAACCGCTCCTAGATGTGGTAGGCAGTTACGAGCGCCGGGTACTGGCCGAACAGCTTGCCGAGGATCGCGCGCGTCTCAGGCTAGCAGGCCTCTCAGCAGGCCACATTCTGGCCGGAAGGTCCGTGGGGGCTCCAGGGCAACCCCAAACGCCGCTGCCTGAACTGCGGTGCCGAGTAAACGAAGACGTCGACCTACTGGTGAGGCCGGAAGCTCAACGCTCGTTAAGAACTCTGTGTAGGTCGACGCTGACCAGAGCGAGTAGCGCAATGAGCCTGATCGCCGATCCTGTAGCTGGCCCCGCCGTCGCATGCCTCCTCGGGGGCATCTTTATGGGCTTTGGAGTAGGCCTCTGTGTCGGGGTCGCGGTGTTCCGTTGAGTGAGCCTGAGCTTATCGCGACCGCTCTTCTGGCCTTCGGTCTCCTCACCGGGGTCGGAGGTTTCTGCATCGGACAGCTCTGGCCCCGGCCAATCAACCCCAAACGACGAAGCGGGCATCAAGCCCGCTTCTCCGCCATTAAACCCGAATGATGAAAGACCGACATTTCAACGCGTCGGAAGAAGCACACAGCTGAGTAGATAGTCGACAAGCTGCGTCAGCTCAATGTATTGGTCGTAGGGATGGCGATCTAATTCCATCTTCTCCGACTTGACTGAGCGCGGATAGCCTTCCGAAGCCAGCTATCCGGTACGCATTCATTGCGCAGCCGACGCATATCATGGCACTATATATCGGCGTTATGAGTGCCGGTATATCGGGGTCTTCCTCAATCTACATTGAGCCAAATGGCCTCGTAGCCGTTGAACGGCGGTCTCGCCTTGCGGCGCAGTTCGTACCCCAACGCCAATCGCAATTTCGGGAAACGCGAGAATAACATGGTAAGACCGGTCCGCGCCTCTAAGCGCCCCAGAGATGCGCCGGGACAGAAGTGCGCGCCGCCACCGAAACTGTAATGCTTCTGGCCTCTCCGCTTAATGTCAAGGCGGTGCGGGTCAGCGTGCAGGGCCGGGTCGTGGTTGGCTGCAAGCAGCATCGCCGTGATTGTCTGGCCCGCCTCGATTGGGCAGCCGCCGATCTGCCGTGCCTGGAGTGCCTGACGGTTCCAATGGGCGACCGGCGGATCATAGCGCAGGACTTCCTCCACCGCATCCGGCCATAGGTCCGGCTCCGCACGCAAACGGATGAGCTGGAGGGGATAGCGTAGCAACGCGACCACGGCGTTTCCAATCAGGTCGGTTGTGGTGAGATTGCCGGCCACCAATAGCAAGCGACAATTGTTGATGATCTCTGTTTCAGTCAGTTTGTCGCCTTCCTCCTCAACCGCAACGAGCGCGCTGATAAGATCGTCGCGCGGGCACTCTCGTCGATCCGCAATCGCCCGCGCCAAGCACCCGTTCAGCCCTAAATATGCGGCATCGAGTCGGCGCTGTTCGTCAGCTGACCTATCACGAATGTAGACGAGTTCGTTTTCACTCGACCAGAATTTGAACTGACCGACTTCGGCGTCGTCGATACCGAGCATAGCTGCCACGACGAGAATTGGTAGGGGCGCGGCGTAGATCGACACGAGGTCAAAGGGTGTGGTTGGGTCGATAGTGTCTAGAAGATTTGCTGCAAACTGCTCAACGCGGCTCTGGAGGCTTTGGACGGCGCGAGCAGTGAAGGCCTTTGCTACAAGCCCGCGCAGACGCGCGTGGTCAGGGTCGTCCAGGGATGCCATATTTGCCTTGTCACGCCCAGTCTCGGGACGCCAGCCATACGCAGTAGGTCGGGCCTTGGAAGGATCTGCAGACAAGCTGCGGTCTGCAAGAGTGGCGGCAACATCAGCGGCACGCGTGAGCACGACCCGATCGAAAACACGGTCCTGGTGGACAGGATCGCGGAGACGCAACTCATCCAGAACTTGATGCGGGCGCTCGCGAAAGATCGGATCACGTGCATCGAGGCGTGGAGTTTGAGCAAGCACTCTCGTTTCATCTGGTGAGGCGTCGGACTGAGGCATCGCATCGAACCTGGTAAATCTCAATTGATGAGTCGAGCGAATGCAGGCAGCGTCCGCAGATCGACTTTGGCAGGAGCCATCGAAATCTATTTCAGCGGGCTAGATACCCGATCGCTTTGCTGAAGTGAGCTGACTTGAACGTATAGCGACTGCAACTATAGGTCGCAATTATTCTATGAATCTGAAGTATGAATCTGACATAGGCTTGGTCGAAATATTAGTTAGGTGAGCTAGGCTAAAGGTAAAAGCCTGAAGTGAACGCGATTTTGACTCCGTTTTAGCAGCGCTTGTCGTTCGGCTGCGACCCCAAGCCATCCGACTTGGTCTTGCTTGACCGAATCGAGCGATTTGCCGCGCCGGCACCCTGCTTCGGCGAAGAAGCTTGCGATCGGCGAGAACGCCGTCGCTTCCATCGATTGGGGAGTGCCTAGGCAAGTCTGCACCGCCCTACTCCGAGCTTTGCGCGTGACGCCTAAGCTCGAAGTAGGGCGCGGCCGCTCAACGCAAGTTGAAGCTTAGGCAGCGAGTTGCCCAATCGCATCACGGGCCGATCTAAGCGCTTGACTCTTGTTATGATCGCCAGCCGCCACTCCTTCGGCTAGGACAAATTCCGGGGTGATACCTATAAAGCCGAACACGGTACGCAGGTAGCTTTCGGCATGCTCTGCCGAGGCGGCCGCCGTCCCCCGACCGTAAAACCCGCCACGGGCAAGAGCTAAGACGACACGCTTGCCCTGCATGAGCCCTTCTGGCCCATTGGCCCCATACCGGAAGGTTTTTCCGGGCACCAATATGCGGTCGATCCATGCTTTCAGCTGTGATGGAATCGTGAAGTTATACATCGGCACTCCGATGACCACGATGTCGGCAGCCATAAACTCGTCGAGCATCCGATCACTGACCTCGCGGATGGCTTGACCATTTGCATCAAGAGCACCGGCCATGGCCGAGATCGGGTGCGCAGTCGGAATGTTCGCGACTGTCAGGTGCGGCAGATCCTCAGCAGCGAGGTCGTGGTAGGTTAACTCAGCATGTCCGAGTTCGCCGAGCCGCTGGACAACTAGTGACGACAATTCGCGAGAGACAGAGTTCGTGCCGCGGATGCTTGTATCAAGGTGGAGTAATTTCATGACCGAATCAAGCTCCTAACTTCGACCACTAGGTAAGTGAGAGTTCCGCCGGGAAGACGAAAGTACACGGTCTAAGACCCGACTTTTCCACATGACTGACTAAAACCAGATCACTTAGACGTGTCGTGCATTGAGAGAAGCGGTGCCTTGCTCTTCGATCGATATGTACTGTCGTTCTTTCCCAATCTATTACGAGTCTCACTTTTTAAATACTGTCGGCTCGGAGGCGCCTTTAGGTTGTAGGTCTACGACAAGCAACTTCAGTGGTCCGGGCCCCACATTAGCCCCAGTGTGCCAGGAATCGACCGACTCCAAGATGGCCTCACCTTGATGAAAGGTGTGCGCGTCGCCTGTATCGACGTTTGTCACCTGAATTGTGCCGCTGAGCACATAGCCTACGCGCGGCGTCGGATGCTTGTGCACCGGGAGCTTTGCGCCGACGGGAATTTCATATATCGAGACGGCGACTTGACCTTCCCCCTGCGGAAACACTATAGGCTGGCCAAACGAGTTGCTGTCCGTTTTTAGGACAGGCACAACCTTGGTCTCGGCTGCCCCTTTTGCAATGGCAGGCGCAGCAAGGACTGTAAGGGCTATAGCCAATAATAGCTTCATTTCCGGGTACACTTTGTTGTAGATGCGTGAATTATCAAGCGTCGCTGCGTTTTTCTTGCGCAGATTCGCGTTACACGATCGTGTCGTCGGGCACCTATCAGGTTACAGGTGTAATCATGCTCTGGAGCGATCCCGGTGCCGCCGAGCAGCGTCCTTCGTCGGGCGGTTGAGAACGAAGAAATGGCACCTGTTCAGCCCGGCGACGCAAAGCTGGGCTCGCGCGACAATCTGGGAAATTGGACGTTGCTGCCGCACCTGTTTCCGCCCCAGCCCGGTTATTCTGGTATGGACCCTGGCCGTGTGGAAACGCTTTTGCGGGAGGCGGGCAGCAGCGGCGCTGAGGACAAGAGGCGAGCGGAGTCTCAGGCCCGCATCGCGGCGAGCATGGCTCGGGCACCCACGATGTTGAGCGCCCGCGTCAGGTTGTAGGCCAGAATATGCAGCGCAATCTCGCCCGAGACGCGCGGCAGGGTCTTCACCAGGAAGTGCGTCGCTCCCATCCGGGATGTGAGCGTACTGACGTGACGGGATGCTCCACCGTCTCACGCCGCACGCGCATCGCTCCGGGGTCCGCATCGAGCCGACGCTGCACCTGATCGAGCACGGCCTCGTGCTCCCAGCGCGTGACCCGGCGCTCCTTGGCTAGCGTGCAGCGGACCTTGATGGCGCAACGCCCGCACGCCGTCGTCCAGTAGCGCCGCAGCGTCAGCCCGCCCTCCACGTTCGTGTAGCGGTGGGGCAGCCGCTCGCCGGCCGGGCAGCGATAGGCATCCGTTTCGGCCTCGTAGACGAAGTCCTGATTGCCGAAGCGCCCCTACGCCTTGGCACCCGAGGTCAGCGGCTTCGGCAGCGTCACCGTGATGCCCCCCGCTCGCAGGCCCGGATCTCCTTGCCCGAGAAGTAGCCCCGGTCCGCGAGTGCATCGAGCGTCTCTGCCCCCAGCACCGCCTTCGCCTGCTTTGCCATCCCGGAGAGCTGTGCCCGGTCAGAGCCGGCGTTGGTCACCTCGTGTGCGACGATCAGATGATGCTCGGTCTCCACCGCGATCTGCACGTTGTAGCCGACGATACCCGAACCACGCCCGCCGGTGGCCATCGAGCGCGCGTCGGGATCGGTCAGGACACTTGCTGGTCGGGAGAGGCCAGCATCTCGGCTTCGATGCCGTCCACTCCAACCTCCCGCCGCGGAGTAGACGCTCCACCTCATGCGAGCCGATTTCCTGCGTCGCGTTCCTGTCGGTGGAACGCCACCCAAAAGGCGGTTCGAATTCAACTTTCGAAGCTGACGAGGTCCTTGAAGATCAGCCGCCCCCAAGTCGGGCCGCGCGCCTGCACGAGGAGCCCG
The DNA here is from genome assembly GCF_900107945.1 of Methylobacterium sp. 190mf. Taxonomy (NCBI): domain Bacteria; kingdom Pseudomonadati; phylum Pseudomonadota; class Alphaproteobacteria; order Hyphomicrobiales; family Methylobacteriaceae; genus Methylobacterium; species Methylobacterium sp. 190mf. The sequence continues at coordinate 6,108 of NZ_FNVI01000048.1, forward strand.
CCCTCGGAGAGGGGGCCAAGCTTGATCGGCGCGAAGCCGAGCCTTTCCGCGAGTTCGCCGACCTCTGTCGCGGCGTCCTCGTCGTCGCTCGCCAGGAACACGACCCTCCTGCCGCCATGTGCGCCGGGGTCCTGTCCGAGCACCCCAGCGCCCAGATGGTTGAACCCCTTGACCAGTCGCGCTCCAGTGAAGGCCTGCGCGACAACGCTGGAGGAAGGCCGCCCGCCTAGCTCCTCAGGGGGGACGCGGGTGTTAGTCACGTCGACGATGGTCTTCCCCTGCCAACCGGAGAGCGCCTTCGCGACGTTCGGGTGTGCCTCGAACCGTACGGCCAAGAAGATGAGGTCCGCCTTGACGGCTGCCGCCAGCGTCACGGGGACGACCCCGGAACCGATGGCGGCGGCATCGGATGCAAAGCTTTCTGGTTCGCGTGTAGTCGCGACGGTGACCTCGATGCCGTTGCGGGCGAATGCCTTGGCCAGGGCTTGGCCAATCTTGCCAAAGCCGATGATCGCGTAGCTCATGTCGTTCTCTTTCGGTTTGTAGAGCCAGCGAGGGCGTGCGTCAGAGCTGCGCCAGGCCGCCGTCGACGGCGACCTCGCTGGCGGTCATGAAGCTACTGTCCGCCGAGGCGAGGAAGGCGGCGGCTGCCCCGATCTCCGCTGGGTCGGCCATGCGCTGGAGCGGGGTCATCGACGCGAAGACCTTCTGGCCTTCCTCGCCGAGCGCCGCCTTGGCAAGTTCGGTCGCCGTCGCCCCGGGCGACAGGACGTTGACCCGGATGCCGGTGCCCTTCAGGTCCTCCGCCCAGGTCCGCGCGAGGTTGCGCACCGCCGCCTTGCTCGCGCTGTAGGCGGTCATTCCCGGCGCGCCCGTGGTGCCGGCGCTCGATCCGGTCAAGATGATCGATCCGCCTTTGCTCATCAGCGGCAGCGCCTTCTGGATCGTGAAGATCGTGCCCTTCACGTTGGTGTCGAAAGTCTCGTCGATGTGCGCGGCGGTGATCTCGCCGAGTCGAAGCTGGCTTCCCGCCCCGGCATTGGCGAAGACGATATCGAGGGTCCCGTGCTCGGCCCTAACCACCTCGTAGAGCCGGTCGAGGTCGGCCTCGTCGGAGACCGAGCCCTTAGCCGCGCGGGCATTGGGCCCGAGGTCGGACAGCGCTGCATCAAGCGCATCCTGTCGGCGGCCGAAGATGAAGACGAAGGCGCCCTCCTCGATGAAGCGCTTCGCCGCGGCGCGGCCGATGCCCGTCGCGCCACCCGTGATGACCGCGACCTTACCCTCAAGCTTTCCCACGTTCAGGCTCCGTCCTTGGCTGTCTCGGGAAGCTCCCGATGCCTCGAACATGCGTCCGCCCGCGTCAGGCGTTGAGTACGGAAGTGCGCACAGCGGTGGTGCGTAATCGATCCGGCACAACGCTGGCGCTGATCGTCAGGGTTGGTATCCGGTCCCAGAGAAGCTCGCGATCTTCAACTCTGAGGTCGGGGACCGCCGTACGTTTGACCAACGGGCCGAATGCGGGCCTTGCGAACGGGCAGCCCGTGGTGCTGGATTGCACCATGTTCGACTGGGATGATATTCGCTATTTTCTCGCCGTCGCGCGCGCAGGCTCGGTGCGAGGCGCTGCGGCACACCTCGGTGTGAACCACGCGACCGTGCTGCGACGCGTCGCCCAGCTTGAGGAACGGCTCGGGGTGCAGCTGTTCGAAAAGCTGCCTGCGGGCTACCGCATCACGGGTGCGGGCGAGGAGGTTCTCGAACTCGCGGAGCGGGTGGAAGTGACCACCCACCAGTTGGAGGCACGGGTCTTCGGGCGCGATCAGGGCGTGCGCGGGCTCCTGCGAGTGACGCTGGCGCCGCCGCTCGCCACCCATCTACTCATGTCGGACTTCGCTGAGTTCGCGCGCCTGCATCCGGACATCGAGATGGACGTCTCGTCGTCGGGGGAGTTGGCGAACCTGACCAATCGGGAAGCCGACGTGGCGATCCGCGTGGTCTACGACCGCAAGACCCTTCCGCTCAACCTTCACGGCCTGAAGGGACCGGAGGTGTTCGGTGGCGTCTACGTGTCCCGAAACCGCCTCGCCGCATGGCGTGCGGGCGCGCCCGATCCTGTCCGGTGGATCGTCATCAGCGCGCACGGGGTACCGGACTGGGCCGACGCGGGCGGGATCCGAACCGCCGAGGTCCCGTTCCGGGTCTCGGGTGCCGAGGCGCAGGTAGCGGCGGTCCGGCAGGGGCTCGGGATGACGACACTGCCGTGCTTCGTTGGCGATGCTGACCCCCTCTTGGCCAGAGTACCGGGCATCGAACTGCACCTGTACGGAACGCTCTGGCTGCTCACGCAGGGGGAGGCTCGCAAGACCAAGCGCGTGCGGCTCTTCACGGAATTCGTGTCCCGCAAGCTCACCACGTACGCGCCGCTTCTCGCGGGATTGTCCATACCACACGATTGACGTGCGTCAGGTCGCCGGCGGCACCGGCGATGGTCGAGCGCCTGCAAGCGGAAGGTCCGAGCGTCCGATGAACGGGCGCAGTGACAACGTCCGCTCTCATAAACTGCCGCTCGAAAGCGGTCCGACCGCTTTCCACCGAGGATGTGTGAAAACGCCAAAGCGGTAGAAGGATCTTCCCAAGAACAACCTGGGAAGCGCCGAAATTGAGGCCTAAACCGCGTCAGAGCCGCCCTGAAGCGGGACCGTTTGACTGCAGCGTAGAGGATTGTTCTGCAATTTCGACATGCGCTTTCGTTTTCACACAGGCTCCACCCGTTGCGGACCCCGCCGGGGGTACCAAGCGTCAAATTTCCACCACTAGGTCGATCGTTCCCGTCACACGCGCGATCTGGCTCTGCTCAGCCACGACGATCTCGAGGTCGTGCAAGAGGCGCCGCACCATCGCATCCAGGCCCGCGTGATCGCGCGCGCCCTCTATCCGGCTCGCGGGTCGAGTCGTGGGCATGCTCGTTTCCCAAACGGGGCAGGCGGCGGGATCGCGCCCGGTCCGCGATCCCGCCGCCCGTCAGTGGACTCCGAAATAGGCCTTGTGCAGCTCCGCATCCTCGCGGAGCGCGCGCGTGTCGCCCGAGGCGACGACACGCCCTTGGGAGAGCACGTAGCCACGGTCGGCAACGTCGAGCGTCTGGCGCACGTTCTGCTCGACGAGCAGGATCGTCAGGCCGAGCGCCTTCAGACGACGGACGACGGCGAAGACCTCGGAAACGAAGAGCGGCGACAGGCCGAGCGACGGCTCGTCGAACACGACGAGCTCGGGATCGGTCATCAACCCGCGCGCGACGGACAGCATGGAGCGCTCGCCGCCCGACAGCGTTCCCGCCAGCTGCTCGCGCCGCTCCCCAAGGCGCGGGAACACGGCGAACATCGCCTCCATTCGTTGGGCGACCTTGCGCGGCTGCGGTTCGAGCAGGCCGCCGACTTGGAGGTTCTCCGCGACCGTCATCCGGGGCAGCACCCGGTTGCCCTCCGGCACGACACCGATGCCAAGCGCCACGATCCTGTGCGGCGGCATGCCCCCGAGGCTCGTCTCACCAAAGCGGATCGTCCCGGACCGCACCCGGTTCAGGCCGAGGACGGTCCGGATGAGCGTGCTCTTGCCGGCACCGTTGGCGCCGAGGATGCACGTGACCTCGCCGGGCCGCGCGTCGATCGAGACCTGCTTGAGCACGTCTGCCCGGTCGTAGCCCGAGGTGACCTTAGAGACTGTGAGTTGCCGCGAGGCGGCCACGCGTGACGCGCTCACTGTCCGCTCCCGAGATAGGCGGTTTGAACGTCTCGGTCCTCGATCAGCGACTCGAAGGGCCCCTCGAAGATCTTTCGGCCGAAGTTCAGGACGATGCAGCGGTCCGAGACCCGGCGGATCACGTCCATCTCGTGCTCGACGAGGATGACTGCGAGGTCGGGCGACTCGCGCCGAAAGTCGAGGAGGTCGTCCATCAGCCTGCGCGTCTCCTCCGAGGTCATGCCCGCCGACGGTTCGTCGAGCAGGAGAAGGCGCGGGTTCGAGATCAGCGCGCGGCAGATCTCGATGCGCCGCCGGTCTATCATCGTGAAGCGGCCCGCCGGCTCGAACAGAGCCGCGGCGATGGCGGGGTTGAAGCGGTTGGCAAGGTACCGGACGCGCTCAACCAGCGCATCGACGCTCGCTCGCAGGCGGGGGCGGAACAGCTGCGCCGCAAGGCCGAGATCCTGGTGTCGCAGCGCCCCCAGGGCGACGTTGTCGAACACGCTCTGGTCAAGCATCAGCCTGCATCGCTGGAAGGTTCGCGCCACGCCGGCGCGGCCGATCGCCTGAGGCGACTTCGCGAAGATGTCCTCGTTCGCCAGCGAGGCCCTTCCAGCGGATGGGCGATAGAGGCCCGTGAGCACGTTGAAGAAGGTCGTCTTACCCGATCCGTTCGGGCCGACGAGGCCGATCGTCGTGCCACGCTCAACGGCCATGTCCAGGCCGTCCAGGGCGACGAGGCCGCCGAAGCGCATGGTCAAGCCGGAGCAGGCGAGCAGGGGGGCGGCCATGCCTCAACCCTCCGTCCGGCTGCCAAGGACGCGCAGAGGGCGCGGCAGGATCCCGCCCGGGCGGAACCGCAGAATAACGATCACGACGGCGGCGAAGATTAACAAGCGATATTCTTGGATCGGCTGCAGCTTCTCGGGGAGCGCGAGGAGCACGGCCGATGCCACCACGGTGCCCCAAAGATTGCCGAGGCCGCCGAGGACGACGATGGAGAGCAGCGTTAGCGACTCGCCGAAGCCGGCCCCGTTCGGGTTCACAAAGCCGTTCATCATCCCGTAGAGCGCGCCTGCAACGCCGATCATCGCGTTGCCGATCAAGAAGGCGGTCGCCTTCCAGCGCGAAGGCGACAGGCCGAAGGTTGAGGCGGCGATCGGGTCGGTGCGCACCGCGTCCATCGCGATCCCGACCCAGGACAGCTCCAGGGCGCGAGCGGCGGCGAGGGCGAGGGCGAAGAGCGCCCCCGCCGTGAGTGCGTAGGGCAGGTAGAAGGAGACCTCGTGACCGGCGACTGAGGCAACCGCACCGAAGTCGAGGCCGAACGGCGCGAAGCCCGGGATCTTCATCCCTTGGGGACCGCCGAAGGCATCGTTCACCTCTAGGAAGTTCCGCAACAGGAGGCCGAAGGCCATCGTGACTAGCGCCACGTAGTGGCCGCGCGTGCGCAGGACGGGCAGCAACATGACCAGCCCGAGAGCGGCCGTCACGAGCCCACCCCCGGCGAGCACCAGCACGTGCGGGAGCGCCGTCGACCCGGCGAGCACCGCGGCGGCGTAGGCACCGATGGTGAAGAACGCCGCCGCCGCGAAGTTCGCGATGCCGCCAAACGCCATCTGGACGTTGAGGCCGATGCAGGCCGTTGCGTGAAGCGCGACCGTGGCGAGCATCAACAGCGCGTAATGCTCCTCGCGGAACGTCCAGGCGAGGGTCAGGGCCGCGGCTGCGGCGCTGGCGTTTGCGAGGCCGCGCTCGCTCCGGCAAGCCGCGGCAATCGCCCGGCCGGGCCGGGTCCGGTCGAGGGCCGCGAGTGCGGCCAGGAAGCAGAGGAGAGCCGCCAGGACCTCCCACTCGCGCTCGGCTCCGAGGAGCCAAGCGAGGCCGGCGAAGGCCAGGGCGGGTGTCGCCACGGCGGCCACCCGCCTAGTAAGGGCACCGGCGGGCATCGGGCCCCCGACGATCTCGATGTCTGCAGGATTCATGGTCAGACCCGCTCGCTGGAGCGCTCGGAGATGAGACCGGTCGGCAGGATGCCGATGATGGCGATCACCACCGCGAAGGCAGCGACGTCCTTGTAGGCGCTGGCCGCCGGCACGGTGATGGTCACAAGTGTCTGCACGCCGGCGAAGAGGAAGCCGCCGAGGATCGGACCCAGAAGGCTGCCAAGGCCGCCGACGACGGCGGCGGCGAAGCCAATGACGCCGAGGACGAGGCCCATGCCGAAGTTGATCTCGCGGTAGTAGAGGCCGAGCATGCAGCCGGCGATGCCCGCGAGGGCGGATCCCAGCGCGAAGGTCCCGAGCACCGTGCGACGGAAGTCGATGCCTGACAGGCAGGCCACCTCGGGATCCTGCGCCACGGCGCGGATCGCGAGGCCTAGGCGCGTGCGCGTGACGAGGTGGCGGGTGGCGACGATCACGGCAACGCCGGCCAGCAGGATCGCTACGCTGTCGACACCGACGCTGAAGGAGCCTGCCGCGATCCGCCAGTCGGGCAGCAGGGCCGGGAACGGCTTGGGATTGCCGCCGTTTGGCACACCCAGGCGGATCGCCTCGCGCAGGATGGTCCCCGCCATCAGCGTAACGAGGAGGACGTTGACCGGCGGCGCATTCCGCAGCGGCAACACGAGCGTGCCGCCGATCAGGGCTCCGGCCGCCATGCTGGCCGCGATCGCCGCAAGCAGGCCCAGCGCGAGGGCGAGGCCGGGCACCGCCACCGCCGAGCCGACGACCGCGGCCGCGCCGAGGGCGGCGAACGCACCGAGCGTGACGACGTCGCCGTGCGAGAATTTGATGACGTCGAGCACGCCGAAGAACAACGAGAACCCGACGGCGATCATCGCGTAGATCACGCCCAACATCAGCCCGTTGAACAGATGTTGTGCCAGGAATCCGAGGTCCATCTTGCGCTCCGAACGCTCGTTGGGGAGAAGCGCGCGGCGCACGCCGCGCCGCCTTAGCGGCCCGCCAGGGTCCGCCGGCCCGCCGCGTACTCGCTGTCCGGCCAGAACACCCACTTGCCGCCCTGCGCGACGTAGACGTTGGCGCTGACGACATTCTGGCGATGGTCGTCGAAGTTGATCTCGCCGACCAGGGACGGATGGGCCTTCGTGGTGTTCAGCTCGGCCGTGACCTTCGCCCGGTCCGGCCCGACCTTCTCGACAGCGTCCATGATCAGGTTCGCGGCGGAGTAGGCGAAGGGGCCGTAGGCATCCGGATCCTCGCGGAAGCCGGCCTTGGCGTAGGCATCGAGGAAGGCTTGGCCGTTCGCATATTTCGAGAGCGGCGCGCCATTGTGGAAGGAGATCGTCCCCTCCGCGGCGGGACCCGCGCCCTCTAGGAAGCCTGCGGTCATGATGCCAGAGACGCCGGACATGCGAGCCTCGACCCCGAGGCGCTCCATCTGCGAGCGGACCCGCACGCCGAGCGGCGTCAGCCCCCCGACGAAGACCATGTCCGGCCTCAGTTCCTTGATGCGCGTCAGCTCCGCCGTGAAGTCCTGCTGGTCGGGTCCGACCGGGAACGTCGCCACGATCTCTCCGCCCGCCGGCTTCAGGAACTCGGAAAAGTACTTGTTCTGGCCTTTCCCGTAATCCGTCGTGTCGTGGATCACCGCAAAGGTTTTGAACCCGCGCTCGGTCAGGAAGCTCGCCGCGAGCTTGCCCTCGTTAATCATCGTGCCGTTCACGCGGTGGATCTGCTTGTGGTCGTTGCCGTAGGTGATCTCCGGCAGGATGGCGCCCCAGACGACGACCGGGAGCTTGAAGCGGGCATAGGTGTCCACTGTCGCGATGCCGACGGCGGAGCAGTAATGCGTGACGCCGGCCATGATCGTGCGGTCCGTGGCGGCTTTGGTCGCGACCTGGACGCCGACGTTCGGCTTGCACTCGTCGTCGAACGTGGCGAGCTCGTAGGTGTACCTCGCCGCGGGATCCGCGTTTCGGAGCTGCACGGCGAGCAGTGCCGAGTTGCGTCCTCCCACGCCCGCGGCGGCGTTACCGCCCGTCAAGGGACCGATGAAGGCGATCCTCACCATATCCTTGGCTTCCGCCGCCAACTGTGCGGGACCGAGCGTCACCACTGCCGCGACGAGTACCTTCGCCAGTCCCCGAACCATGTCGATCTCCTCGGAAGCGTCGCGATGCTAGCCGGATCCGGATTCGCGCGGGACTGGACAAACGCGCACGAGCCCTTGCAGAAGTTCTGCCTGCAGTCAGTACACCGCCTGCCATTTCTTGCGGCATTGAGCCGAGTTCGAAGGCAGAACTTCATTCCCTGGATCTGCTCCGGCAGCGACACTCATCCTCGCCGTCTTTGTTTAGCGTCCCGAATCTGGAAAGCTCGCGGACCTATGCGCCCGCGTCCCACTGCCGTAACCTTGGGCTGCCATGACACCGGAACCGAGCCGCCCGTGTTCGACTGGAACGACCTGACCTTCTTTCTTGAACTCGCCCGGCATGGCCGCCTGATGCCGGCCGCCAAGCGCCTCAAGGTCGATCACACCACGGTCAGCCGGCGCGTCTCCGAGTTGGAACGGGCGGTCGACGCGAAGCTCTTCGACCGCAGGCCCGATGGTTTCGTCCTGACGGAGCACGGACACAGGTTGCTCGCGATCGCGGAAGACATCGAGTGCAAGGCGCTCTCCATCTCCGGTGTCCTCGGGTCGCCGGGCAGCACGCAGCCTGTCGGCCGCGTCCGGGTGGCCAGCATGGAGGGAATCGCCGCTTTCTACTTGAGCGGGCGTTTTCGCGAGCTTGCCCGGACGCACCCGGAGATCGTGATCGAGCTCGTCACCGAGCGGCACCTGATCAATCTCACCAAACGCGAGGCGGACATCTCGGTCAGCTTCGTCCCGCCGCAGGGCGCGCGCTTGAAGGTGCGTACGGTCGGGGCAATCCGCCTCGCCCTGTTCGCGGCCCCAGCCTACCTCGCGTCGCGGGGGATGCCCGCGAGCCGGGACGAGCTTCAGCAGCACGACTTCGTGGACTACGTGGAGGACTTGCTCGCCATCAGCTCGGTCCATTGGCTCCTGGACGTCCTCGAGCCGACGAGCGTCGTCTTCCGCTCGACCAGCCTGGCCGCGCAGCAGGGGGCGGTCGCCGCCGGCTTCGGCATCGGGCTGCTGCCGCTCTTCTGCTCGAAGCGCGACCCCACCCTGGTGCCGGTCCTGCCGGACGAGGTCGTGGTGATGCGCGACGTGTTCCTGACAGTCCACGAGGATATCGAGCACCTCGGCCGCGTCCGCGCCGTCACCCGCTTCCTCGCCGGGCTATTTGATCGAGAGGCCGCTTACCTCACATGGTTCTGATCCGTCCGTCATGACTCAACGCCCCAGGCCTCCATGAATCCGGCATAGGGCAGCGCGAAGAGCGCGATCCTATGCGCCCACCGCCACGCTGGCATGCCAGGCTGACATTTGTTAAGATTCACTGCCCGGCTATGCTCTGGGTCATCTCCCAAGATGACGACCTCAGCCCGGCCAGCCACGCGCTGCGCCGGGTCTTCTTGTTTGTGCCGTCGTCATTCGGTTCAACCGGCGTGCGCCTGGATCGTCCGCGCCCCGCATCCCCTCGGCGCGACGAGCGGAGTGCCGAGGGACGTAGCCCGGCGCCATAAGGATGACTTGGCGGAACGCCGATGCTACGCAGCATCCTGCCAGCCCAGTTCACCAGGAGCGTCTCCCGGCAGGGCGGCTTGCATGCGCCCGAGCTATTCTGGGCGGCTGAACGGTACTCAATCGCCCTCTCAGCGCACGACCGATTGGGATCTCTAGCTCTCAGCTTGTTTGTCTTCTCGGCGCTGCAGCCGACCAACGTCTGGCACTCCGGAATTCTGTTTCTCGTCTGGATTTTCGGGCTCTGGATCAGCTGGCCAACGCTGAAGCGGGCCATGACTTCGCCGAAGGCCTACTCCTACATCCGCCACCTCCCCAGGATGGCCTCGACCGTTGGTTCCAGGATTACGTCTTGCAGATGATGATATCACCCCGCTCACGATGCATTCGCCATTGCCTCTTGCATGGCGGCCTTGGCGGCCGGGTTATGGCGGGGCGCATCGAACCTGACGCCATCTCTCGACGGCGCGGTTAGGTTCACGACCGAGCAGGGCAACCCGACGGCGTCGAACTTGCGGGAGACGAACTCGGCCTCCGCGCGGTCGTGACTGGACATGACGAGCTGATATCCTTTGAGCGCGACGAGGTTCCGCATCACGTCGGTGAAGGCAGCTGCGTGAATGATGTCGTTGTGCTGGAGCGGATCGTCGACCAGCAGGGCGCGCCACGACGACCACTGATAGGCCGTGCTCGCGGCGCACAGGATGCCGACCCCGTTCGCAGCCATCTGCCCCTCGCTCAACACGAGCTGGGGCGGGAGCCCGCGCTGCGGACCCGCGTCCTCCAGAATGTTAGTCCGCCTAACCGCCATACTGAAACTCGTCCGGTTCACGGCGTGATTGGCGTTCATCTCGATTGACTCACCGGGGGTCGTGAGCAGCGCCCGGTTAAAGTCGTTTACCAAGCCATTCAACGGGCGCAGGAAGCGGGTCGAAAAGTCTGCCGCCTCCGCCTGGAGGTGATCCGCGTAACGGGCGACGGCGGCGCGCGCGGCGTTCGTCAGCTCCAACGCCTCGCCGGCCTGCGTCTGGCGTTCCAGTAGCGCGCGCTCATGTCGACCCGGGTCGACGAGAGCGTCAGATCCGCCGACTGAAAGCATGTCGTTCTCGATGCCATCGAGCTCGTTGGCCCGTCGCAACGATTCCTCATGGCCCGCGAGCTCGCCGACTTCGGCGGCCAACGACGCGAGCCTGCTCCCCTCCGCGTCCGCCAGGGCGAGGTGTTCCTCGATGGCGCGCTCCGTCGGTTCGCCCTCCATTCCCCCGGCGGCCCACAAGCGGGCAACCTCCGCTATGTCAGCCCTCGCCTCCGCCACGTCACGCGCGAGGCGCTCCGCCTCGGCGGCCGCGACGTCGAACCTCTGCCGTGCCGCCGCAGCTTGTGCGAGTGCGGCGTCGTGGGCCTGCCTGAGTTCCTCCGAAGTGGCGCGTCTCTCCGCGACCGCGGACCGCCAACGGTCGAGTTCAACCCCAAGCTCGCCTTCAGAGGGCTTCCCGAGCGCGTCAAGAGCCATCGCGGGCGCCTGCAGCGCGACCTCAATTGCTGCAAGCTCTCCCGCAAGTTCGCGCCGCCGCTCTCGCTCAGCCGACAGCTCCCGCTGCAGGTCCGCGAGGAACCCGCCCGCCTCCGACGCCCCGACCGGGTTCGCCTCGTCCAGCGCAGCGAGCTCGGTCTCAATCGCCATGCGGATGTCTATGATGGCCGCGACGGGGTCGATCCCATCGCCAAGGCCGATCCGGGCCGCGATCGTACCAACAAGCCATCCGACCGCCTCCTCAGCCGCGTCGGCCTGCGCTGCCGCCGCAGCCGCTTCCGCGACACGCCGATCGGCGTCGGCGAGAGCGTGTGTCATGCTCTCGACTTGCATCAGCGACGCTTCATGATCTGCGCGTCGCGCGGCGAGCGCCGCGTCTTCGCGCTTAGCAGCCTCATCCGCGAGCAGCTTCAACGCGCCTGGTGGAAAGCCGGTCGCGCAAACCGGGCACGCCGCGTCATGACCTGACACGTGCGCCGCGATGTCCGCCAGCGCCCGGGCCAAGCGCGAGGAGCGTTCAGCAAGCGCCGCGAGAACCGCCTCGTCCCGATCGAGATCGATTCGCGCTCGATCGAGCCGAGGGCGGATATTCTCCGCCTCACCCCTCGCCAGTTCGGCATCCCGGAGCGCAGCCCGTGCGGCTTCCCGGAGCACGACGGCGTCCTCGCGAAGCCGCGGGAGCTGTGCGGCCTCCTCCGATAAACTGTGAAGGGTGGCGAGGCGCGCTTGCAGCGCTGTGCGTCGGGCGTCGGCCTCGTTAGCAACACGAAGCGCCGACCGCGCCGCTTCGAGTTCCGACGCCAAGGCGGTCGAGCGCTCATCCACCGCCTCGGCCTCCCCGGTGAGCCCCTGGCGTTCGCCGAGAAGGCGCTCCATTTCGGACAGAGCCATTGCACCGCCCATGAATCGATCCACCGCGGCGACGGCTTCCGACAACGCGCTTTCGCCCTCCAGAAGCTCCCGCTCTGTCTGCCGCGCCAACGACGCACACGCTGAGACGAAGGCCCCGGCCTCGTCGAGGGCCACCGCGGCGGCGCTCGTCATGCGATCATCCCGATCCGCCCGGGCCTCGGACGCAGCATGCCGGCTCGCGAGCGAGCGCAATCCCTCAATCTCAACCCGCCGGTCCCTCAGGCGGGACCGCGCAGCCTCGATCCGCCGGCGGGCGGCGACCGCCGTAATGTCGCCAGCTGCCGACCCATCCCCATCAGATGCAGTCACGGACGCCCAGATCCGGGCAAGGCGTACGGCAATGGCTTCGCCCGAGACTCCGTCGATCGCTTCGAGGGATCGCTTGATGGCGTCTCTTCGACCTACATTCACACGCCAGGCCGCCAGGTCCGCCTCAGCGCGTTCGACCAGCAGGCGCTCGCGGGCCGCCCTGGCCTCAAAAGCCCTCGTCGTCGAGGTCCCTCGTAGCCTGGATCTTATGTGTTCGAGCCTGTCGATCCCGCTTGGGCCTTTCAGGGCCTCCCACTGGTCCGAACTCTCGCGGCTTGTGAATCTCTGCCGCGCGGCTTGCCCCAGGAAGTGCGTGAAAGCCAAGTAATCGCCGAGGTCCGCGATCTCCGCCCAAGCCGGATCCTTGAGCATGGCGACGACCCTGTCCTCCGAGGGGGCCTGAGATGCTGACCGGGTCACTGTATTGCCCGCGCCGAAGCTCAGGCTCACCGAATGGGACCCCGGACTGGCTCCACGCCGCGTAAGGTACGCTTCCTCCCCGAGCCGCCCCACGTACGGGTCGAGGCGCCGGACCTTCCCGGTCAGGCACCACTCGATACCGTCGAAGAACGTGCTCTTACCCAGACCGTTAGTCCCCACGAGGAGCGTCAGCCCCGGCGCCGCGGGGATTTCGAGGGTGAAGCGGCCGAATGTGCGGAAGTCCGTGAGCTCGACGCGGGATAGGTAGATGGACGTCATGCCCTGCCTCCTCTCGCCCAGGCCTCGACTAGACCGTCGACAAGGGTGCTGACGTCCGTGTCCGTCGAAGCGGCGAGCCGGTTCCAGTCCCCGATGGTGTCGCGCGGCACGCCCGAAAGGGAGACACCGCGACCGACGTTGTCGATCGGGGCCATGGAGAACGTCTCTGTCGTCAGCCAGGGACGAGCCAGGAAGGTACGCTTTGCGAACTCGACCAAGCTTTCGCGGTCGGCCCGATCGACCTCGGGGGACTCGGCTGGCCTCAGCCAGACGAGCTTGCGCGCGACCTTATCGTCCCGCTCGATCTTGAGGGCCAAGTCCCGCCAAGACTCGCTGCGCTCGCTTCCACGCGGGCCGGCCAGGAATAGATGCAGGTCGAGCCCCTGGTCGGGCGCGACGTGTGAGCGCGCCACGACGCATTGGTTGCGGTACTTACGGAGGCGTTCGGAAATCTCCTCTTCACGCGGGGCCTCGGGCAGGAGGCCGAGGAGGACCGTATATCCGTCGAACCTCAGGCCGAGGGCCGCCTCGGGCAGGTCGTCCAGCCGGAGCCGGGCCGCCGTGCTCTCGTCGCCCCCCCTGAAGGATGGCTCGACCAGCTCGGGGGCCTCGGCGTGCCCGACGCCGACCTCGCGCGCCCGCTCCCGGAGCCCCTCGGCAAACTGCGCCAGGATGGCGCCCGCCGGCGAACGTGGTTCCGCGGTGCTCATGCGCCGGCCCCCGCCCCGACCTCGATCGCCCGGCCGAGGCGCTCGAAATGTGATGCGTCCGCCTCACCGAGAAAGGTTGCCAGGGCAGCGCGGCCGGTCCGTGCCGCTGTCATGAACCCGTCGTCAAGCGTGAGGATGACCGCGGCCGCCTCCTCGGCGTCCCGCAACGACGGCACGCCGCGCTCGGTGACGTTGAACGGCCGGTCGGCGAGCATAGCCGCTCGGACTGAACCGTGCTCCATCGGCAGCAGCACGAAGTGTGTCCTCCACATGAACCGGGCGGCGGCGAGCGCGGTGGGTTCCCCTTCGATCATAGCGGCCGCGCACGCATGACCTTGGCGATTGCCCAAGCTCCGGCCGTGGGTCAGGTTTCCCGGTCGCCCGATGGAGGGAGCGATCGTTCCCCAACCGGTCGCGACGGCGAGCGCAGCGCCGGTGGCGCGGATCAGTGATTTGAGGGTCCGCGGGCCGACGATCGCGCGCGCTTCTCCGGCGAGGTCCTCGACGTCCTGCGCGCAGATCGCCATCTGGAGGAAGCGTGAGAGCAGGTCAGCATCGGCCGCGAACAGGTCCCGCCACGCCCCCCAGACCTCTCCCATGCCGCGCCGTAGATCCTCCGCGGCATTCATCCTGACGACGGAACCCGGGTCTGTCCCGCGAGCGACGAACGGCCGGAGGTGCTCGTCGATCCGATCAAGCACCCAACGGTCCATCGCCCGGTCGAGGAGTTGGGCCATCTCGCCGGCTTCGAGTTCGACCGCGTTGCGGATCGAAGCCTCGATGCGCGCGATCTCCACCCGCGGCGCGACGAATCCGTCAGCATGCCGCGACGAGACTGTCAGGGCGTCCAGCATGCGCCGCCAATGGGCGTGGTTAACCGACAGGACGCAACGCTCCGTGTGCATCGCAAGACGCGCAACGGCCTGCGACAGCGAGCCGAGGTCGGTCGGGACGAGGTCGGTCTGAACGTAGAGCGACCTCGCGTCGTCTGCCCATACCTGGACCGCCCCCTCGATCCCAACATCCCCGCTCCAGCGGATCGATGCGGCGCGCGCGGCGAGCCTGACGTGCAGGGGCGCAGCCGCCGCCAGCTCGGCCTGTCGGTACCGCGGTAGCGGAAGCCGAGCCGCTTGGGCCAGTCCCGCGAAGTGCGCATGGGTCCCGTCGGGGAGGGTCGGTGCGATCGCGTCGGTCGCGATGAGCTGGACCCAATCCCCATGCTGTGCATCGTACGAGGACAAAAGTGCCGCGAACGGCGCCCGGACCGCGGCCTTGTCGGGGCCGCGCCGCGCGATGAGCCTGTCGACTACGACGCGTTCGCCGTCGCAATCGAGCGCAAGGGCGGACGTCGGACCACCGACTGGAGAGGCGGACGCTGCCACATCCCGCGAGACGAGATGGCGGAAGGTCCGTCCGTTGTGTCGCCGGCAGGCCTTGATGACCAGGTAGGCGGCGAGGCGGTTCAGCGTTGCCGTGCGGACCATCATCGGCTGCGCGCCGCGCGTTTGAAGCGTGAGCTGCACGCCCGGGCGCAGCAGGCGCTCGACCTCGTCGACTAGGCCGATGGCCTCGACCCTCGCCCCGATGCGGTCATCGTACGCCTGCACGAAGTCGAAGCCGCGACCCTCCGCGTCGGCAGCGCGGGCCTCCTCGTCGATCACGAGGAGGTCGGCGCTCAGGCATTCGATGTCCGGGTAGCGCGTGATTGCCTCTACGAACGACCAATGGTCGAAGTGCGCGCTGGCCGCCGCGACGAAGTCGATCAGGCCGCCGTCGCCGTTGCCGCTGACGAGGAAGCGCGGATTGGGATCGGTGCCGACTACGGGGCCCGGCACACTGGCGTCCGCCCAGTAGCTCTCCGTCGGGATGTTCGGGACGGGGTTCGGGGGCTCGACGCCAAAGCCGATCGCCAGAACGACGTAGTCCACGGTGATCGGCACGGGCTCCGTGTCCCCGGCATCGGACTGCCGCACAGCGCCGACATCGAAATATTGTCCGCGCGGCACAATCGTCTTGACGCGGTGCCGGAGGTGGATGCGCAGGCGCTCGCCGACCCACGCCCGTATTTCGTCGAACTCCAGGAGGATGTCCCGCCTGACGTCCGCCGCCGTGCCCGATCGCCAGTCGAGGATGGGCAGCTCCGCCCGGGGATGGTCGGCGGACAGCCTCGGCCACTCGTATATGTGGGGATCGATCCGCCGCCGGTGCGAACCGAGTTGCAACGGCACGAGTTCCCGCGACGTCTCGTAGAGGTTCACGATGACGCCGTCGTGAAGGGCGAGCGCTGCCGCGACCGTGACGCCGGCAGCTCCCCCGCCTACGACCGCGACGCGAACGCCGGCTCTGAGGAAGTGCTCGGCGTTCATGGCATGTGCGAGCTGAAGGGCTCGGACTTGTTGCGAATATAGGGTGATCCGTGTGTCGTAGCATCCCAGGACGAAGGCGCCCGGATGGGCGGCAATCTCGAAACCTTCAAGGATGTCGCGTGTGCTCAGCACCCGGCCGCATTCCTACCCGTTGATGACAAGATCCCAATACCCCTTTGGTTTGACGGGCTCTCGGACCGCGGCGAGGAGGGCCCTATCCCAGAAGTGTATCCCGTCGAACGGTCGTGAGCACGCCCCGCTACCAGTGTGCGATCATCGGGGCAACGGGCGTAACGCGGCACTGCCGGAAGGGCGACGAGACAGAAGCGAACGCCTCCAGGCGCCTGCCTATCCGTTCGGCAGTACGCTTGGAACGGAACGTTCCGGACGAGCAAGCCTCGGCACAGACAGGTAGCCGCCTGCCGAAATCGATGAGTACGCCCTGCGGTGCCCTCGCTCTCGCGGAAGCGGCGGCGCTTGTCTGGGGCTAGAGCGTTTTCGGTTTGGGCTGAGTCGGCTTGGTGGGGTTCACGCGGCGCTGGGAGGCTGATTCACTCGGCCGGTCGACATCCGGAGTGATGCATGGGCCGCCCCTACAGCTTGGACCTGCGCGAGCGGGCGGTGACCGCGGCTGCGGCGACCTCGCGCCGTCAGGCGGCCGCCCGCTTCGGGGTCGGCCAAGCAACCGCGATCCGCTGGATGGCGGCGCTCGCCGCGACTGGGACGGTGGCCGCCCGGCCGCAGGGGCGTGCCCGCCGCTCCAAGCTCGACCCGTATGAGACGTTCCTGCGTACGTTGATCGACGAGAAGGTTGAAATCACCCTGGAGGAGATGCGCGCCCGGTTGCAGGACGAGCATGGCCTCACCGTCGGGCTCGGCACGCTGTGGGCCTTCCTCGACGCGCGCGACCTGACGTACAAAAAAAGACGGCCCACGCCGCAGAGCAGGATCGGCCGGACGTGAAGGCCGCCCGGGAAGCGTGGTTCGAGAGCCAGCCCGATCTCGACCCGGACCGGCTGGTGTTCCTCGACGAGACGTGGACCGCCACCAACATGGCCCGCACCCGCGGGCGCTGTCCCCG
>NZ_FNVI01000047.1:0-23645 GCF_900107945.1 Methylobacterium sp. 190mf
CTTTTTTTCTAGGACGGCAAAGCCAGCTGTTCGAGGGTATTGAGATAGGCATCGGGATCGCGTCGGAAGCGGGTGCGTGCGGTGCGAGCTTGACGTCTGCGGTCGAGAGCGTCGCGCAAGGTCTGCCATCGGGCGTGATCGACCCGGCCAAGGTCGCGTCTGGACCGGGTCTCGGCCCGCGTGGCGATGCCGGCTACAAGCCGCACGGCACCCCGCAGCACCGCGCCGGGTGAGGCCGTTTTGCGCCCTGTGGCGCGCCGCTCGTGGTAGCGTTGCGAGCCGAACAGCTGTTCGAGGGCGTTGTTGGTGCGGGGCAGGCCCGGCCGGTCGGCGGCGTGGAACAGGCCGGGCCGGTAGCTGCGCGCCACCTTGCGGAAGTGGTCGAGGGCTGGGCCGAGGTCGCCCGCGCGGTGGCGGTGACGCTGCATCGCGGCCAGCAGGCCGTCGAAGCGCCGCCGCAGCTTGACGCCGGTCTCACCGGCGGGATTGGCCAGCAGGCGCGCGGCGGCATGCACGAAGACGAAGCCCTGCTCCACCTCGGGCCAGAGCGCGGCGGTGCCGGCCAGCGCCCGCGCGATCAGGTGCCTGAGCCGGGCGAGCGGACGCGAAGCCCCCCTTTGGCGGTGACCCGATCCAGGCTGCCGGCCACCTTCTGCAACCGCCCCTTCAACCGTAGTCCCGCAGCGTCGAGGGGCGCGCGGCCGTCGTCGGTGATCGCGCTACGCACGGCCGCTGCGTAGCCGCGCACCACCTGCGCTTCCGGGTCGGTGCGTCCCTCCACCGCCCGCTCGATCGGGCGCACGCCGCGCACGCCCTTCTTCAGTTCCTTCTTGGCATGCCGGTCGGCCTCGAAGATCGGCAGCGCGGCCTCGCGCAGGAAGTGGAAATGGCAGAGCTGATGCGGCACGTCCGGCAGGACCATCGCCACCGCCTTGCGGATCGAATGCTGGCCGTCGCTGATCACGCCCCTCACCGGCAGGCCGACCGCTTCGATCACCTCCTGCAGCAGGACGGCCAGATCCTCGGCCGTGCCTGACAGCAGGCTGCGCGCCAGCAACACCGTGCCCGAGAGGCAATCGCGCAGCACCCACAGCACCTCGTGCCCAACATCCGGCTGCAGGCCGTCGAGCGCCAGGATGATCCGGTCCTGCCCGGCCAGTTGCCGACGCAGGTCAGTGGGATCGGCCAGTTGGGCGGCCAGCACCTCGTCGTAGCGGTCAAGCAGGTTGGTCACGCTGCGTTCGGCGATGGGAACGCCACGCCCGCGCAGGATCGCGTGGATCTCCGGGACGGAGCGGTGCTCACGGTGGCGCAGGGTCCCGACCAGCGCCACGACGTCCAGGCCAAACTCGTGCTGCGGCAGGGCGAGCGCACCCTCGGCCTCCGGGCGGTAGGGCCGGTGGAAGCGGGCACAGCCCTCGGCCTCGCAGCGGCGAATCTTCAGCCGCAGCCGTTGCGTGCCGGTCAGCGTGACCAGCGTGCGGCGGTTCTCGTAGCGGATGCGCATGCCGGTGCCGCAGGCCGGGCAGAGCCGGCGGATCGGCCTCAGCGTCCGCTCACGATCAGGAACGCGAACCTGAGTGCGGGACATGGCGCGCCTGCCTCCAGCGCCCCCTCAGCCCATACCTACCAGACAGTCAGCTTTGCCGTCCTAGTTTTTTTCAGCAGGCGGTTTTCCAGGACGAGATCGGCTAAGACCTCCTTCAGCGCACCCGCCTCGCGACGCAGGTCCTGGACCTCGTCGGCGGTCGCGGCACGGGCCGTGTCGCCGGCCAGCCGCTTCTTGCCGGCCTCCAGGGATTCCTTGGACCAGCCATAGTACATCGAGCTGGCGATGCCTTCGCGCCGGCACGGCTCGGCGATGCTGTCCTCACCGCGCAGCCCTTCCAGCACGATGCGGATCTTCCCCTGCCGGTCGGTCGATGGGTTGTCCATCTCCCGCTCACGTCGACCGTCAATCCAGTTGCGCAGCGTCGAGAGCCCGACGCCGAGATCGGCGGCGACCTCGCGGCGCGACCGCCCACTCGTCTGCGCCAATCGCACCGCCTCAGCACGAAACTCAGGGGTAAAGGTCTGCTTCCGGTCTGCCATCGGAACCCTCCTCCTTCAGGAAAAGAGCTCTCCACTTTCTCGAGGCAAGTCCACCCGCAGACTGTGCTCGCGCTGAGCGGCCGTTTCGGGAAGCAAGGTCAGGTAGGGGGCGACCAGCGCCCACTCTTCATCGCTGACATCAGATGGATAGGCGTGGCGGGACTGCATCCCGCCACAACTGGTGCAGCCGCAGGTTCGTAACAGCCTTTAAGGCTCAAAACAGAGCGTGGATCTCCTTAACCCATTGTTTTCGAAAATTCTTATTAAAAGATGTAATTCAGCCGAAGATTCGATCGATAAGTTACATCTCGAACTCATTGACGACAAATGGAAAGTTGACTTTAAGTTCTGATTCGAAGTTTCCCCAGATGTATGCCTTCCCTCGGGCCGCATCGATGACAGCCAGTCTGTCTTTGTCCTCGTTCATGCCGCCACTTTCAGCAATCCTGGCGGTGAATTCTTTGGCACTTTCAGGCGTTTGAACAAAATATATTGATCCATTGGAGCTAATCTGGTCAGGCCTCCGTCCTTTCTGGATTTCTTTGCTCAAAATGCTCAGCCTAGTCTTGAGGGATTTCGCGTCCGAGCGGTTTAAATCGCAATACACGATAAGGATTGACATCTGATATGCGCAGGGCTGTTAGCTTATATAGTTGACCAGCGAAAGTTTTGATAGCGAGGATGTGATTTGATAGCTTGCCTGAAGTCGGTTCTGTACGTCGAGCAGCTTGGCGATAGCCTCTTCAGGTGAAACCTGTTCTATGCTGTCTAGGCTATTCTGCATGGTGTTCTGCGTTGCCTTATTGGTCGTGCTCGCGCTAGACAGGCGTGCCGACGCGAGGGACAGCTGTGTGACGGTGTCTTGAACACTAGGGCTTGTCGTGTCAGACGATGAAAGAAGTTGGCCCGCGCTGTTGATGACAGCCTGATAAGTAGCGGTTGTAGTGCTGTCGCTCGTCGTCGGTAGACCGAAGGCCATGGTGGCGAGTCCGGCGAGCACGTTCTGGATCGCGGCATCATTGGCGCGCGCACCGGTGCCAATGCTGGCGCTCGAGCTAATCTGCGTCGACTGGGTGTCGAGGGCCGGGGTTGGTTTGGAATCTGGAGGAGGCGTACGGGTATCCTCGCCCTGGTACCAGAGCACAGTCTTGTCTTCTGTACCGGTGACATAGACCGGCTTTGAGTTCAAGTACTCGACGCGCTGGGGATATATTTCTGCACTAGCCGAACCCGAAAAGAAGTTCTTCGCGGCGACCGCCGTACTGCTAACGGTGAGAGGCCCCGAGGCAGCTGCCTCAATGGCCTTATCTAGCGCGGCGTTGAGGTTGCTGGCCGTCGTCGAGCTATCGGAACCGATTTGGAAGGTCCCGCCAGTGCTTGATGTGGACGGCGCAATGTTGGAGGAAACGGCGGTAAGCGTAAGTGTCGTTGAGGTTCCGTCATGCATTTTCAACGTGACGGTGACGCTGTCGCCCGCAGCCGGCAGATTTTTTACCGTGAGATTAATTGTTCCCGCCGTTGTTGGTGTTCCGGGACTGGCACTCGCCTCGATCGCAGTGGTCGTTGATGAGGCTCCACCAACATTGAAGCCGAAGTTCAGCCGGGTATCACTATCCTCGGTCACTGTCACGGTGTTCAGCGCGGATGTCGATGTCGTCAGCCAACCTGAGCCCGATCCAAGGTCCGCCTTCAACTGCTCCTTAATCAGCGTCGTCAGACCGTCTTTTGGGGTTCCGTCGCCGTTCGTCGATCCGTTCAAGATTGTGTTGGCATCGAGGACCGGCTGAGTACTGGAGTCGGTGCCGCCGAACAGATAATTTCCAGACGCAGACTGATTGAGCGTATCGAGCACGGTCTGCAAGTTCCCAAGCGCGGTCGAGCGGCCAGCGATGGAGCTGGTTGCCGCGCTCTGCAGCCCATTGTTCAGACTTTGGCGGCTGCTCGTCCCGAGAGTCGCGACCTGGGTCAGGCTCGTGACCGCGAGGTCGGTCCGAGTCTGCGCGGCCGTGATGCCGGCAGCGTAGCCGTTAAGCGCGCTCAAGGTAGCCTGTGCGGCTAGGGCCGTAGAACGCCCGGATCCGAGACCGCCATAGGTCTGCGAGACCTGACCACTCGATACCTGATTCGACAGATTATTGAGCTGATTCTTTAGCGTCGTGAGCTGATTGGCATTCCGCGTCGTCAGGTAGGAACCTGCCGCGAAGGGTGTGATTGTGGTCATGATCAAACCTGCAGCAATTGATTGAGCATGTCGCGGGCCGCGCTGAGGATCCGAGCGTTGGCGCCGTACGCGTTTTGCAGGGCGATCAGGTTCGACATCTCCTGGTCGATATTGACGCCTGCCCCGGCCGCGAATCGGCCTTGTGCGGTGGAAAGCGCCGTCTGCTGTGTGGCGTCGAGGGCCAACGCGTTAGATGCGTTGGCCCCTTGAGTCGCGATGATGTCCTGCGCAAAGCCGATCACCGAAGAGCTGTAGGGTGCTGACACGCCGCCAATGCCGCTCGACGAGGAGAAGGTCTGCGGGGTCGCAGTCAGTGCCGTGAACAGTTTTTGGGCGCGGGCACCGGACGCGCTTGGATCGGTGACGCTGGTCTGCGTTAGCGCCGACGTGTTTCCGGCCAAGGCTGCGTTGACAGTGATCCGCTGAGCAAAACCTGTGAGCTGCGGACCTCGATCGAACGAACCGGTGTAGAGCTGGTTGGGTGTGCCGTCGACGAACAAGGCGAGCGACGGGTTGCCAGTCGTCAGGTCGGTCACGGACGACATGGCCGTGATATTAGCACTGGCTGACGTCACCTTGTTGGTTGTGCCGACCACTGGCCCGATCGTCACAGCGGCTCCGCTGCCCGAAGCCGTTACCGTCGTTAAGAGTCCGAGTTTGTCTAACGCGGTGTTGATCGCACCGGCGTAGTCCGATCCCGAGCTGGGAATTTTGAAAGTGTAGACGAGGGCCGTCGCATCCTTCGTCAGATTTGCGGGGATCTGAGCGGCGTCGTTGTTTGAGGCGACCAGGATGACGTTTCGAACCGCACCGTTCACGGTCATGGGGAAGGTCACGGTGTTGCCCGGCTGGATGCCGGTCAGATCGATGTCCGTCTGGGTGCCGTCGGAGTTGCCGGTGACCGTCTTATCGCTCAGCGCGCTTGCAAGGCCGGCCGCAAGGTCGTCCAGCTGACGTTGTGCCTGGGGCAGCGTTTGGTCGCGCAGCTCGAGTTGGGCCGCTAAGCTGCCAGAACGGAGCACATTGGGCTCGCTGAGGTCGATCGTGCCACCCCCGGGCAGCGTGGCCGTGATCGTACCGACCGACCGGGGCGTTGCCGAATAGGTGGAGTTCGCGGTCAGCGTTCCCTTCCCATTGAAACTCAGCGTTGCCGAGTTGCCGCGATCCACCAATGTCGCCCCTGACTGGGTGAGGACACTGACCGTTCCATCTCCCTGAGAGACCGTCTGGATATCCATGTAGCTCGAAAGGCTATTGATAGCCTGATCGCGTTGATCCTGGAGGTCAGCAAGAGACGAGCTATCGGTGGTGTTTTGTATCTTTGTGTTGAGGTTGGCTATATTCGACAGTAGCCCGCTGGCCGAATTGATGTCGGTACCGAGCTGTGACTCAATCCCGGTGCGCATGTTTTGCACCGAATTGGCGGCGCTATTGATCTGGCTCGCTAGTGCCGAAGCGTTGCTCACAACGGTCGTCCGGGCTGCCGCGGATGTGGGATTGGCGGCAAGCTGTTGGAGCGACTGGGTAAAGGTGTTCAGTGTGCCGTCTAGCGAGGTAGAGCTGCCGGGAACGCCATAGAGGGAGTCAAGTTGCGAGGCGAGTCCGGCTTTGGTGCTGGTATATGCAGCTCCTGAGGTCTCTAACCGAAGTTGCTTCAGAGCCGCAGCGTCGAAGCTGCGAGTGATAGTCCCTGAAGCGACACCTAAGTTATTTGTCCCGGTCGCAACTGGCGAGATAGTCCGCTTGACATAACCGGCGGTCCCGGCATTGGCGACATTCTGGGAGACAAGGTTGATTGCGGCTTGCGCGGCGGCAAGTCCGGCAGTTGCATTGGAAAGTGCATTCAGCGACAATGCAAAGTCTCCTCAGAATAATATTTTAGTCAGCTCACCGGATCACATTAAGTAGGTCTGACATCATGGTTTGAGCAGTCGACATGACTCGAGTGTTTGCGGAATAAGCCTGTTGCGTCACGATCATTTTCGAGAACTCGCTAGCAATGTCCGTGTTCGATTGCTCGATGGTAGCCCCGTTGATCGTGCTGCCGTTGAGACCGGTCAGCGGCGGCCCGGAATCGGCGGTCTGGAGGTAATTACCTTTTCCGTCGGCCTTGAGCCCGTCGGGATCGGCGAACTGCGCGATCCCGACAGTGGCGACAGGGATCACCGACCCATTCGAGAAGGTCCCGTTGATCTTGCCATCCTCGCCGACTGCTACGGTCATTAGTGTCCCGGCGCTGTTGCCGTCCTGACTGAGCTTCTTCGTGGTGACGGCACCGGTCGCATCAGCATACTGGGTTAGCCCGCTACTGATATCCAGGCTAAGACTCGGGAAAGAATAGTCACCAATTTTGACATTCGAAAGCGCAACGGGAGTAGTCGGGTCGGGACTTGTCAGTTGACCCGTCGAGTCAAACTGGAAGGGCCCCCCAGTTTTCTGCCAACTTGGCGTATCCGTGGTGCTGCTGTTGTAGTACAAATCCCACGAAGACGGTGAAGCGCCAGCGGCAGTCGTCTGAACCCAGCGCATGCTGATCGTGATCGGCGCACCAGTTGTGGTGTAACCAGTGATCGAGGGACCAGCGATGCTGTTAGGCGGTTGAGCCGACGCACTCACAGTCGGTGTGGCCGGCAGGTTGGCTGAATACTCAATCGTCTCGGTTGGTTCGGCCGGGAGAGTCAGGTTGCCGATATTGACAGGGCCTGTGCTTGTGACCTGACCGGTCTTGGGATCTAAATTCGTTCCCGTCAGGTATCCGCCGGCACCGTTGACGAGATATCCATCCTTGTCCTGGGAAAAATCACCGCGCCGCGTATAGGCGTTCGCACCGCTAAACGTCGGTTGATTGTTTGCATCGCCAGTCTTTTGGACCACCGTGAAAAAGCCGGTCCCAGTGATCGACATGTTTGTCGGAACGCTGGATGCCACGACGTTGCCGGCGATCGTGTTGGTCAGCTGCGACTGGGCCAGGACGGATCCGGCGACTTCGCGCTTCGGGGTTGTTTCGGCCATCAGATCGACAAAGCTGGTGTCGACGCGCTTGTAACCGGTCGTCTGAGAGTTCGCGATATTCCCTGAAATGTTGCCAATGGCATAGGACTGCGCTTGCAATCCAGACACCGAGGTTTGAAGAGCGCTGAAAAGATCCATGACGGTACTCGACAGATGGCCGCCATGTTCCACGCAAACCGTATTCCAATTGGAAAGAGCTGCAATATCAGGTGCTTATCGCCGAGGGGGGTGATCTGCCGCGGTCTCAAAACGGGTAAATTGTGCCGCAGGTCGGCAAATTCTGCAGTGCAGATCTTCGCGGCCTTGTAGACCATAACCTTATTCAAGTTGGATAGAGCAGAATCGAGCTCAGCTGTAGTGCCGCGCTACCGCTTGAATTCGACCTGCTCCCCTATGGGTCAATAATTCGCTTCTCAGCACCAATCTGCCCCTTGGCTTAACGCAGCGACAAATGGGTCTCTGTGCAGCTCGTTGCGCGGTGAGGTTGCGTAGTGCGACGACCGACGATCAGTCGCGTCAAGCTTTTCCAAAAACACCCATCCCAGACGTTTAGCCGGGAGATGGTCACCTGGACCGAAAGCTTGACCCCAACTCATCTGACGGTGTCTGGATCGATGGGCAGATTGTGGTCGCTAATGAACTCTCGTCTGAAAAGTACCGCGTTCGGGCTTGGCACTGATGATGAAGCCTTAGGCGCCGCGGATCGGCTCTGCGCCTGCCGCCCCACCGACGGTCTGATGTCCGCTCCGGGGCGAAAGTGGCGAGGGGCTGAGTGGCCGAAATGAGCGCGAAGCCGAACGTCCGGTTCTACGCGCGTTGACGATCCGGCATGACGCAGTCTGGCCGAAAGCCGCCGGTCCACTTCAGAGAGGGCCGCCTCGAAAAACGGACGGCCTCCTATCGACCCAACACAGCCGCCGCTTTGTCGGCGCTACTCCACACAGCCGTTCGTCAGCCCTCACGATAAAGTCGCGAGACAAGGTAGGGTGCATTGAACTTGCCGCCCTCGCGGACAAGGACGGAGCTACGCGCGCTCACCAGGCGACACTTCCCGGGATGCCCGGGCGGGCAGCCTCCTTTCGGAACAGCGCATTCCCCAGAACGAGGCCATCGATCTCAGAGGTCAAGAAAACGCCAACAGCGTCCTCGACGTCATGCACCGTCGGCCTGCTCATGACGTTGAAGCTCAAGTTGAGGATCATTGGCACGCCGGTGGCCGCATGGAACGACCTGATGATGGCCAGGAGGAGGGGCGGGCAGATCCTTCCAAGCACCGCGCCAGCCGGCGACGGCATCGGGGAGCGGAACGGATAACATGTCGGCTGACAGTGAGCCGAGCTATGGACCGTGTCCCCTATCACCATGGCCCCGAGTGAGAGGCACCCTTCGCGATAGGCATTGGCGAACCCAGTGCTCGTAGCGGATACCGAGAGGTTCGGCCTCCTCAGGCACATGGCTTACCGTCCGGAAGGACCACCTCGGGCTTGCCGTTGTACGTCGTCCCCTTCCGGATCGGCCACGTGATCGCGTGGCTGAAGGAGTAGTTCTTCAGGTAAGGCAGGATGCTGAAGAGCGGCTTGTAGGCGAACGTCACCTCCGCCATCACGTAGCGGGCCTTCGCTTCCTGGCTCGCGGCCGGTGCGGGCCCAACGACGGAGTTCACGTCGCGGGGTTTTGCGGACTGGGCCTTGCTGGAGCAGACCTTGGAGACGAGCCCGGTCCCGTCTGCGTAGACGCCGACCGCGGACAGGACGATACCCATGCCGCTCGTGTCGTAGGGTCGGGTGACGGCGGAACCCGCGGCGTACACGTCGTCGAGCGCGCCGAGGTTCTGACGGCTGATCAGGTCGGCCATCGTCCGTGCCGAGCGCGCCAGCCGCTGGCCCGTCATGACCGCGCGCGGAATCTCGACGGACGCGAGCATTACCAAGATCATCACCGGGGCGATCAGGGCGAACTCGACCGCCCCGACCCCTTCCTCCGAGCGGCGGAAGCCATGCAGCAGGCGGCCCATCAACAGCTCCCGGCCGGATAGGGTTCGGACCGGAAGATTGCGGTCGAGACCAGCAGCTGTCGGCCGCCTGGCATCGCCCGCCCCGACGGCATCAGGAGCGAGAAGTACAGGGGTGCCGGCACCGCCGCCGTGATGCTCACGACGGCATCGCCAGTCGGGCAGGCGAACGTCTTCCCGAACGCCGAATTCCAGTTCTTCGTGTTCGCATCGTAGGGCTGGGATTGCATCGCCGATGCGAAGGCGGTGGAGCTCGTCACGTCCAGCTTCAGGTCCGCGCAGCTCACGAACTGGATGCTCCGGCAGATCAGGGTGCGCATCCGGTCGGCTGGTGGCGTGCTGTCCGCCTCGGTCTGGAATTCGCCGGTGAAGAGTGCGCGTGCAGCCTTGTCGACCGCATCGTCGAGCGACTGCTGCGTCAGGATATGCAGGCCGGCCTGCAGCATCACGCCCAGCATCGCGAGGAATGGCAGCCCCAGCATGGCGAACTCGACGGCGGCCGAGCCGCGCGCATCGGAGCCCCATCGGCCTGTGTGGCCGAGCCCAGGCCTTGACCGGCCATGCCGCGCCTTCGACAGTGACGCCGTCATCTCGCGATCCGGAGTTCGTTGATCTGGGAGCCGATCGACGCGAACACGTCGTTCAGCGCGCTCGAGTTCTGCACGTCGTAGAACATGTCCGGCGAGGTCGCGCAGTTGCGGAGCATGTCGCTGGTGCCGCTATTGACTTCGACGCGCACGGTGAAGATCTGGATGCCCGCGTTCTTCATGTTCGTGCACAGCTGAGCGGTGCGCGCGTCCATGTACCGGGTGCGGGTCCCGTTGTCGGAGGACGTTGTGCCGATGCGGTTGTTCCAGATGAACCCGATGCCGGAGTAGTAAGACTGGTTGTCGGAGGACGAGGGCGCGCTCTGATTCTGGCCGTCGGTCATGAGGACCACGTACTTGCGCGTCTTCGCGTCCGTGTAGGGAGCGCCGTCGGCGAAGGGCGCGTTCGGCGAGAGGACGTGCCACCCCCATGCCAACCCGGTGGCGATGTTCGTGTCGCCGATCACCGTCATGGCGGTGACCGCGTCCGTGATGGTCGCCTTGGTCGTGGTCAGTCGCGTCAGCGGCTGGATCTCGCACCCGGCATTTGGCCCATAGCGGTAGCCGGTTCCGGACTGAGTATCGTAGGAGGATGTCGTGATCCGGTTGGAACCGTATTTCGCGGTCTGCCCTTGACGCGTACGGTTGTTCGAGCTTTGATTCCGGGTGCCGATCGGATAATCAGACATGTAATCATTGATTGCGCTGTTGTCGTTGTCCGACTCATCCGGTGCAAAATAGGGAATATATAGAGTATCCGGGATTGCGGCGGTCGGCGGACTCTCCTGAACATCGTAGGGCGTCGGCCTCGTCTCGACGCATCCCGCCCAGGCCACCTTCATCTTCCCGAACAGGGAGAAGCGGTTGGCGGTGGCATCCTTCACCGCGAAGATCTCCTTGTGGATCGACGACTTGGCGTCGACGTCCATGAAGCCGGCGTTCCCGTAGGACGAGCCCACATTGACGGTCATCGAGAACGGCACCACTGCCATCTTGAGCGCGTTCGGCTTGGCCGGATCGGCCTCCCGGAACATGGATTCCACAAGGGACGTCGCCGCGCTCTTGAGGTTGGCGAGCTTGGCGCCCTTCATCGAGCCCGTATTGTCGAGAACGAGCGCGACCTCGAGGTTGCCGCTGCCGCGCCGGACGACCGCGCTGACGTCGACCGGCATCTGACTGAAGCCAGCGATGCTTGTCAGCGAGGTTGGGGTGTTGCCGAGGATGCCGACCCAGATCGTGTCTCCGTCGCGTTTGGCGGTCACCACCGGGTTGCGCAACCGCCTGTCGGAGAGGAGCGCCTTCACCTGCGTCTCCGCCTTCGCCTGAAGGTCCTGGTCGCTGGTGGTCGTCGAGAGCTTCGCCAGGGTCAGGACTGTGGCGTCGACGGCGTTCTGAGCCTTCTGGCGCACGGCGATGTTGGTCCCGTAGTCGATGCCCATGCCGCCGACCATGACGACGGGCACCACGGACAGGGCGAAGATGGTCGCGAAATTACCGTCCCTATTGGTGCAGAAACGCACCAATCCATCCCGGAAAAGCATCCGTTCCTTCCTTGATGGAAGGACTATGTCCCGCTGTTTATGACCTACAGATTAAGCGGAACCACGCATTTCAGCGGCATGTGCCCTAGAACACCTTCTGTCCAGTCGCTCGGAACGTGTGAGTACCCTGCACATCGAGCATGACGCGTGCTCGTGGCGTTGTGATGCTCTCTCCCAAAGCCGCTCCCACTCAGTGGAAACGAGCCGTGGCGGGGATTCGGCGGTCCCGGTCTTCATGCTCGCCCGCGGATATGCCCCTCCGCTGTCGGGGCGGGCGTGGATGCCATATGTCGGGGAGATGGCTTACGCCGCCAGCAAAGCTGTCCACGCCCCCGCCGCGTCGATGTGCTTGGCGCAGACGAGCAGCCCGTCGGCCGAGCGGCGGACCTCGACGACGTGTGGCATGCCTGGCGACAGCTGCACGTCCGCGAGCCCGAGATCGAAGCCGCAACGGCCGCTCCCCACGGCAGCTGCGGCGAGGTCGGCGCGAAATTCGTCCGCTACGGCGAACGCCGCCACCGCCCCGTCTACGATCACATCGAGGCATACCGGGACGTTGGGCTGACCGACGTCCTGAGCCCAGCCGGCCACGTGCAACGCGCCGTCGGCTCTGACCGCGCAGAGGTCCAGCCAGGCACGCACTGACCCCAGACCGCCGGCCTCGTTCGACGAGATAGCACGAAGAGCCAAGCGGCCGCGCAGAGCGGCCAGTTCGGGGCTGAGTTCGCTCCGCGGGGCGTAAGCCATCGATGCCGTACCCGCATCGAGAGCCTGGACGCCGTCGAAGCCTGCCCGCACGCCTGGCGCGGATAGGAAGCTCTCCGCCGGGGTATTCTCGGCCATAAGCAGGTCGTGGCTGTCGAGTTCGACATGCCAGTAGGTGAGGTCCTGTACTGCCTCGCCGCGGGTGATGCTGGTGCCGTTTACGAGGTGGCCGGCGGCGACGAACAGGCCGTCCAGCCATAGTGCATGGTCAGGCGAGAGCAGCAGGTCGCGAGCAGGTACGTTGTCAGCCAGAGCGCCAGCCGTGATGCGCACGGGGCAGTCGCGGCGCGGTGCGGTGAAGCCTGGATAGCTGCGCGAGCCGATCCAGCGGATCGGGCGAGGCTTACCGCCAGCGGTGATGGCAAGATCGCCCACCTCCAGATGCTCTACCGGCACGTCCGATATCACCCGATCACGCAGCACCCGGATGCGCGTGCCTGTGACGTAGCAGGGAGCGGGATTAGCCGGCTGCGACGGGGCTGCAGGATTAGTCGGGTTGGTGGGGTTCGTAGCCGTGGCGGCGCGCACAATCGTGCCGCCTTGGCCGTCCGACACCACCGTGAAGTTGGTCGTGCGCGGGGCCGACAGGACGAAGTTCTCGCTCACCTGGCCGCCCCCGGAGCGGGTGCCGGTGATGGTGATCGAGGAGTTAGCGCTGTTGTAGCTGACGCTGGAATTGGTCAGGCCGGCGAGCGCGATCTCGTTGCCCGAGCCGAAATTGGAGATGGTGTTGGCGAAGGTGCCGCCGTTGGTTGGCTGGGCGGCCACGTTGAGCCCGAGGCGAGCGGTCGCCGTGCCCGACATGGAGCCGAAGGTGATCGCTCCCGTGCCGGCCGAAGACGCTCCGCCGAGCTGCAGCGTGCTCGACACCGCGCCGCCATTCGAGCCGATCGTGGTGCCGCCGGAATAGGTGTTGGCGCCTGTCAGCGTCTGCGTGCCACCGGTGACCGCCACGCCGCCCGTGCCGGAGATCGCGCCGCTGTAGCTGGTCGAACCGTTCGTGACGGTCAGCGTCTGAGCGCCGAGTGTCGTCCCGCCGGCGCCTGAGAGGGTCGTGATCGAAGCACCTGCCGTCGTGCCCGAGATGTCGAAGGTGCCGGCGTTGGCGACCCCGCTGGAATTCGCGATCGAGCCCGTGCCCGAAAGGGCAAGCGTGTTGTTGGCCGCGATCGTGGTCGAGCCGGTGTAAGTGTTGGTGCCGGTGAGCGTCAGCGACCCACCGTCGTCCTTGATCAGCGAGCCAGGGCCGCCGGCGGAGTCGCGGATGGAGTTGGCCAGCGTGGTGGTCGTGCCGAGGACGCGTAGCGTGCCCGTGACGCCGAGGCCGCCATTCAGCGTGCCATTGCCCGGCGTCAGGCGGTTGTCGCCGCCGGTGAAGTCGATGGCATTGGTGCGGGTGGTGGTACTGCCGTTGAAGCCGCCTGAGATCGTGCCGTTGTTGGTGACGCCAATGTTTGCGCCGGATATGCCGGCACCACCCTGACCGGCCGCGCCCGCTGTTCCGCCATTGGCTGCACCGCCCAGACCGCCGTTGCCGCCGGTGATTGGGCCGCTGTTGGTGAGTGTACTTCCAGTATCGAGAAAAAGCCCGACACCGCCGCTACCCCCGGCCCCTCCAACAGCGCCGGGGCCGCCCGCTGTCCCGCCGTTACCACCGCTCCCGCCCGTTAGGACGGCACTGGAAGGAAAATCTGCCGGGCCGCTAGAAATGGTAGATGTGATTAAGCCATAGCCGCCAGCGCCGCCCCCACCGCCGCCGCCTGTTCCACTACCGGCACCACCGGCCCCGCCATTTCCGCCAATTCTTGTCGAGACGAAGTTGCTCGCAATGGTGATGGACTCAAAGTAGGCATAGGCGCCAGCGCCGCCACCGCCACCGCCACCGTTCCCCGATCCGGCGGTGCCAGCGGCGCCGTTCCCACCTTGGTACGTGTTGACACCGTTGATAAAGGTGGCGGTGGACTGGCTGCCGCCGGCTCCTCCAGAACCTGCTACAGATCCGTTACCTGCCGCGCCGCCAGCGCCACCTGCGCCGCCTGTAAATCCAGAGCCGCCACCGCCACCGCCGCCGTTGTCGGAAGCCGGTGGACTGCCGGGATTGCCGGGATTGCCGTCGACCTTATCTGAGCCGGCCTGACCGCCCGTCCCGTTAAAACCTGCTCCGCCGCCGCCGCCAGCCATGTCTCGTCCTCCCGGCCGCCTTGGATGCTGATTGCTGTCACTCTCAAGCGGGCGCCTGCTGCGAGAGTGGCCCAGATGTCCTAGAGGTGTCGAGAGCTCGCTCGGCCAAAAGGCAATTGTCGCCTATCGTTATCCTCTATTTGGCGAGCCGTGTGCTGTCTATGCGACAGATCCGTGTTATCTACTCAGTATAAAGCTTCAAATAGGAAAAATTTCTCTACAGTTGCGGCCTGCATCAGCGCACTCCCGCCGAGTCGAGGAGCACCGTGCCTGCGGCAGCCATGACGTTACCTTGTCCGCCCCTGGACTTGCTACGGATTAGGGCCTGTCGTCACCTGAGGTGATCGAGGGCTGCGGCGAGGCAGAGGACTCCGGTGAAGCTGGAGGCGGTTTTCTCATAGCGTGTGGCAACCGCTCGCCACTCCTTGAGCCGTGCCCAGAGCCGCTCGACGACGTTGCGGTTGGTGTAGATCCAGTCCGGGCAGCGCTCGGGAGCCTCGTTACTCTTGGACGGGATAGCAGGTGTTGCCCCGACCTCTCGCACCTGCTGCCGGAAGCGTTGGCTGGAGTAGCCGCGATCCGCCACGACCCATTGGGGAATGCCCGGCAAGCGACCGAGCAAGGGCAGCGCGTGGGGTAGTTCATGGGCCTGCCCCGGTGCGATCCGAAAGGCGATCGCGCGGCCTGCGCCGTCAGCGATCACGCAAGCCTTGGTCCCATAGCCGCCACGTGATCGGCCAACAGCTTCACGATCGTCTCGCTCGGCTGCAGATCGCCCCTTTATGGATGGCCCGCCCCTCACCGGGCTACGCTGCTAGGCTTGCAGGGTAGCCGAGATGAGGAAGGGAGCAGGACGATGACGATCGCGGTTCTTGGGATCGATCTGGGCAAGAACAGCTGCAGCCTCGTCGGGCTGGACGCGGCGGGGCGGGTCGTGCTGCGCCGACGCATGCAGCGCGAGGGGGTGATCGCCTTCGGCGCGAAGCTGCCGGGGTGCGTCGTTGCGATGGAGGCCTGCTGTGGCGCCCATCACATGGGCCGCGCCCTGGCCAAGCAAGGCCACACCATCCGATTGATGTCGCCGGAGTACGTGCGCCCCTACGTCAAGGCGCAGAAGAACGACGACCGCGACGCCGAGGCCATCGCCGAAGCGGCCACACGCCCGACGATGCGCTTCGTGGCACTCAAGTCCGAGTCGCAGCTCGACGTGCAGACCCTGCACCGGGTGCGCGACCAGCTCGTGGGCGAGCGCACGGCGCTGACCAACCAGATCCGCTCCGTCCTGCTGGAGCGTGGCCACGTCGTGGCGCAGGGGCGCGCCAAGCTCACCGCTTGCCTGGCCGCGTTGCTGGACACGGACGCGGGCGCATCGCTCACACCGCGCATGCGAACCCTCATGGCCGAGGTGCGCGAACGCTGGCAGGATCTCGACCGGCGCATCGCCGCGCTCGACGCCGAGTTCGCCGAGCAGGCCCGCATCAACGAGGACGCTCGTCGGCTGACCACGATCCCGGGCATCGGCGCACTCAACGCGACCGCGCTGGTGGCGGCCATCGGCGACGTGGCCAGCTTCGCCCGCGGGCGCGATCTGGCGGCTTGGCTCGGCCTTGTACCGCGGCAGGTGACGACCGGCGGGAAGCCTCGGCTCGTCGGCATCACCAAGCGCGGCAGCAAGTACCTGCGCAAGACGCTGGTCCAGGGTGCCCGCGCCGCGCTGCCCTCGCTGCGCCAGAGCGATACCCATCTCGGGCAGTGGCTGCGCGGGCTGCTGGCGCGGTCGCACGTCAATACGGCGGTGGTCGCCCTGGCGGCCAAGATGGCGCGCATCGTCTGGGCGCTGCTGCGCCACGGGCGCGTCTACGAGCCGGCGGCCGTGACTGCCTGATCCGAGTTCGGCCGACGCGGACGCGCCGGCCTTCCGATGTCTGCGGGCGGTGAGAGGAAGATGGCCTGACAGTCGACCGGTGTTCTGCAAGCCTCTCCGCAAAAATGGCGCTCGACGCCGACCCCTTTATGAGGCCCAGGACGCGCGGATCTCCATCTTGGCTAACGGCTCGCCGGAAGGCCGGATACGTTTATGCAGACTGCACAGACCAGCGGATCCAAGCCACTTTGCGGACGGGGCGGGCCATACGTTTGGCGGCACCGGCCGCTTTCTGATGCGCGCGTATGTTCGTGCCGTCGAGGAACACCATCCCGAGTTGAACCCCGCGCTCCTGCGCGAGGCGGAGGAGCCGTTCCCAAACGCCAGCACGGGACCAGCGGATGAAGATCTGCGCGGCCCGCCACCACGGCCCCGCGTCTTGCGGGATGGCACGCCACTTGGCGCCGTTCTGATGCCGCCACAGGACGAGAGCGTGCGCCGCAGGTCTTGGGGCGGCGTCTTGGCCTTCGCTCGACAAGCCTCAAGCAGCAGCTTCAAAACGGCCCATTGTGCATCGCTCAGCATCGTCCTTCCTCGGATAGGACGGACAAAACGCATGCTCTGCCAAATGGTTTAGGCGACGACAGACCCTAGTGATCAGGCCGAATGCAATGCAGCAAGGATGTTCGATTGAACCCGGCGAAAAGAAGAACGCAACAGACGCTGGCCCGGAACTTCTACCAAGATATGTATAAAGTGGGCTATGACGATTGCACTCGCTATAGCGAGCAACACCGCCAGAAAATCGGGAATGCCGATCCGATCGAACTCGCGCAGCATAAAATATCCGATCGAAGCGTGGATAAGATACAGTGAGTAGGAGATCCGGCCCAAGTAAATCAACACAGGAAATCTTGCCGCCGCCGGCTTGAGAAAAACAGCCCAGTAGAATACGCACGTACACGCTAAAGCAATCCAAAAATAGGCTTTGAAACCGCTGGCTGGCGTGTGCGGATTGGCACCGAAGGCGGACATCGCAATTGCCCATAGCAGAACAATGTATGTGAGAGGCCGGCTGCATTTATGATAGACTAGGAAAAAAGCAATCCCAATGATAAAGAATTGTCCGTAGTTAAGTAAAAATATTAACGAAAATCTATATGGTATCTGAATACCATTGGCACGTATTATTGTTTCAGAAATAAGCCAAATCAGGAGGGCCAACTCTATCGGAAGTTTTGCGGCGCGACACGCACAGAAGGCGAAAACAATACATGCATAAAAGCACAACTCGTAAGTGAGAGTCCAGTAAACCTCATCGAGGTGATGAAAACCCATCAACGCCTGCAACATAGTCAGATTAAAAAAGATATCTTTAGATGAAAAACCACTCGACTTTTCGGTGAAAATCGACAGTGCGACAACGATCAATATCGATAGCCAATACGCGGGGAAAATACGGGCAAATCGCGCGAGGAAAAAATCGTGAATAGATGCCGCGGACTTCACAGAGTGAAATATCACAAAGCCGCTGATCATGAAGAAAATTTCAACACCAAAATATCCAATATGAATCTGTGGTACAAATTCAAGATTTCTTCCGCTTATCAGCCTGGGGTATATTGAAGTAAAATGATATATGACCACGGACAAAGCCGCAACTCCACGGAGTGAGTCCAGCTCGGAAATACGAGCACAGATTTTTCCGTTGCTTTCGGTCGGGCAATCACCCACCTTGATCATGGCGATTTTCTCGAATCGGGCTGTGAATGTGCCTTAATTGAAGAAATTGCAGATGAGTGTGCAGGCTCCCAGTTACCTATTTCGCCGTACCGTAATAATAATGCGCTCCTTTTTGCGTCTGTCTGACGTCACAATCGGAGGATGGTCGAAGCTTATGTAGGAGGAATCATTCAGGTCCATGCGATGAAACAGGAAACGAGTGCGGCGGCGAGCTAGTGTTCAAAACCTGACGGCTGGGTCCATCCCGGGTTTCGGTTTGGGCGGTGTCCTGCGAGTCTGGCGGGTTGCGCAGCGGCATCTCCTTCTCGGTTTGTGCTTCGGATCGCCCTCGACTCGACGCCCTCATGGCTGACCGGAACTCGCCCCAGAAGCATGTCTGGCGCGCTCGCATCGTGCTGCTGAGCGCAGATGGGCTCGGGACGCACGCGATCACGCGTGAGGCGGGCGTATCCAAGACGGCGGTCTGGCACTGGCAGGAGCGCTTCTCGCGAGAGGGCCTCTCGCCTACGTGGGAAGCCGGCACGGTCAAGCCGGCCACTCGGTCTTCGCGGTCTCTGCCTGTTCACCCGAGGGGATCCGGCACCACCCTTTGAGGTAGGCAACCCAAGTTGCGGCCGTTTTCGTTTCGCAACCTCATGCTCCGACGACCGCCTCGTTGCGATGTGCAGCCCAGTTGGAGACGCGAAACAGCAATGGCCATGCACATCTCGTCCGAATTGGGGTATTCCGGACCTGTACGGCGAATGAGCGGCACATACGGGTCATCCGTTGGGTTTGCGGATGCTCTCGCGGTCGTGTTCCTATGCGCCTGCTATGCGGACAGCAGCCTCCTCGGAATCGTATCAGGCGAACGGTATGTGTGGTTCGCTGTGGACATCGCGGCGCTACTCACGGTCCTGGCTCGCCGGAGTAGATTTCACGACTGCCTTATAGCGAACCCCTGGTTAACCGCTTGGCCGGTGCTGGCGATAGTCTCGGCTCTCTGGTCGCTAACACCCGCCGTCTCATTCTATCACGGCCTACAGCTGTTGATGACAATCGTTGCAGGTTATGTTTTTCAATTGTATTTTGGCCAGCCCCGCCTTTTGAGAATTTTATTCTGCGCCCTCGTCGCCGCGCAGATCTTGTCAGTGTTGTCAGAATTGGTTCTTCACCGAAGCGCCATGGATGGCGGACACGCTTGGTTCGGCATCTACACTCATAAAAATGTGCTCGGTAGCATGATGGGACTCAGCGCACTCTGCGCAGCCTGCTTGTTCATGGATGGATGGAAGCGTCCTATCACAGGGGCGTCTTTCATTGGCTCGATCACTATCCTCTATCTGTCGCACTCGACCACTTCTCAAGTGGCTGCCTTGGTAGGATTGGGCCCGCTCATGGTCTTTGCGGTCTGGCAGAGGGGTAGTCTGTTTACAGGTTTCGTGATCGGGCTCGCGATTGCCCTAGGAAGTGTTGTGCTGGCATATTTGGTTATGCACGGCGACACGATTAGTCAGCAATTTTTGAGCGATGTGGGTAAGGATCGAACCTTGAGCGGTCGAACTCTTCTCTGGCAATTCGCGTCTGACCAGTATTGGAGAGAGCCATGGTTCGGAATCGGGTATAAGGCATATTGGGAGAGCAGCTCCACACCGTTTTCCTATTTGCAATTTGTGATTGGCCAGAAGCTTTGGTTCTTTCATAATAATTTTTATGACGTGGCAGTCGCTTTTGGGGCGGTGGGCCTAATAGTTTTTGGATTGGGTCTTGCGGGCTGCCTCAGGCGAGCCTGCGTAGCCGCCTTCAACGGCCGATCATACGCCGACACGTTACCTCTCAGTTTCTGCTTCTTCCTAGCGGTTTCAATAAATCTGGAGAACGCGCTCTTTCAAAATCACAGCTTCAGCCAACTTCTTCTCGCAGCTTTAATCCCGGTAACCATAAAACAAAACGGATCGAGGGTTGGCAGCTCTGAGAATAGCAACCATTATTCCGCGACTTAGGAGTCGAGGTATCATGGTTTCTTAATTCAATTAATAATCAGAGTTTTTAAACAATTTGAATCCTCCAAAAACTTCGTGGCTCGAGGGGTTTCGTGTAGTGATGGCGTCGGCAGCTGGTGAGGTGCTGCAATGCGCGGTCAACCCGTTTGTAACGTCGATGAGCGGCTGAAGGGTTTTGAACCGCACCCCGTTTTGACCGGACAGGCGGCATAGCTCACGAAGGCATAGGCGTTGGCCTATGGGTAAGGCTATGTCATCCGATCCAACCGCCCCACCGGTGCACGGCGAGATCCTGACCGGCGTTCAGCGTCGACGGCGCTGTTCTACCACCGAGAAGATCCGCCTCGTCGAGGAGAGCCAGCAGCCCGGCTCGTCCGTGTCGTTCGTCGCCCGCCGCTACGGCCTCTCGCCCAGCCTGCTGTTCTCGTGGAAGCGGCGCATGCTGGAGGGCGGCCATCAGGCCGTGCACGCCGACGAGGAGGTCGTCGGCACCAGCCGGGTTCGTGAGCTGGAGCGGCGCGTGCGCGACCTCGAACGTCTGCTCGGGCGCAAGACCATGGAGGTCGAGATCCTGAAGGAGGCGCTCGACCTCGCCCGCACAAAAAAACCGACCTCGCCGCTCAGCTCCTGGGGCGGTTCGACGGGCGGTTCGCGGTGAAGGCGGTCGCCGACACGCTCGGTGTAGCCCGCTCCCACTTGGCCGAGCGCCTGAGCCGCCCCGCCCAGCCGCGCGGTCCCTACCGCAAGCCCGAGGATGCGCAGCTGCTGCCGACGATCCGCGCGATCGTCGATGCCCGCCCGAGCTACGGCTATCGCCGCGTCACCGCACTGGTGAACCGGGCCCTGTCAACGGGCGCCGAAGTCTGGTTCTCCGTCACTTCGTGTGGTGGGCTGGGCGGACCGGGACCCGGCGTGCCGCCGGCGGATTCGGACCAGGATGATGGTCGCCCGAGTCCGCCCATGCCCAAGCGCCTGCTCCCGTTCATTCCGCCCTCGTTGCGGGTCGTCGCCGTCACGGCCAAGCCCGAGCACGTGATGGTGCTGGCGGTGCCGCGGTCGACAGAACCGTGCTGTCCCGCCTGCAGTAACCGGTCGCACAGCGTCCACGGCACCTACGAGCGGCACCTCGCCGACTTGCCCTGCCAGGGTCGCTCCGTCGGCCTGTGCGTGCGGCTGCGCCGCCTGCGCTGCCGCAACCCCGCCTGCCCCCGCCGGACCTTCAGCGAGACCCCGCCGGACGTCGCGGCGCCGCACGCACGACGCTCGCGGCGCCTTCATGACCTGCAGCGCCACCTCGGTCTCGCCCTCGGCGGAGCCCCGGCCGCGCGGCTCGCCCACCGTCTGGCCATCCCGGCCAGCCCATCCACCGTCCTGCGCATCGTCCGGGCTGGGCCGGCCCCGATCGCGCTACCGCCGCGCGTGATCGCTGTCGACGAGTGGGCCTGGCGACGCGGGCACCGCTACGGCACGGTGATCGTCGATCTGGAGCGCCGGGTGATCGCCGATCTCCTACCAGATCGCGAGACCGAAGCGGTCGCCGGATGGCTGCGGCGCCATCCCGGGGTTGAGATCGTCGCCCGCGACCGGGCCGAGGTCTACGGCGAGGCCGTCCGGCTGGGGGCGCCCGAGGCGGTGCACGTCCTGGACCGCTGGCATCTGCTGCGTAACCTCGGCGAGGCGTTGCAGGAGGCGGTCGGCAGCGAGCACGCCGTGATCCGCTCTGTGGCGCGCACGCTCAGAGATGAGCGGGCCGCGGCGCACCGGACCGAGCAGAACCGTGCGCGTTCGGCCACAGCCGCCGACCGGCGCCGGCTCGCCAGACACGCGCCGCGCCGGGCGCGTCACGCCGAGGTCCTGCAGTTGCATGGGGCCGGCGCCTCCGTGTCCGGCATCGCGCGCCATCTCGACCTCGATCGCAAGACGGTGCGGTGCTGGCTGCGCCGGGATGAGCCGCCGAACTGGGCGAAGCCGGCGCGCCCGTGCCTCATCGACCCTTACCGGGCCTATCTCGACCAGCGCTGGAGCGAGGGCTGCCGCAACGCGGCGGCCCTGGCCCGCGAACTCGATCGCCTTGGGGCTCGTATCAATCCACGAGTGGTGCGCGCTTGGGCGACGGCGCGGCGCCGAGCCGGCGGCGGCACGCTCGATGCCGGCGGCCAGGGCCCGGCTCCCCCGTGGAAGCCGCCCGGCACGAGGCGGATCGCCCGGCTTCTGCAGAGCGACGCCGAGGGGATAGCCGGCGCGGACGGCGTGTTCATCGCACGCCTGAGGCGCACTGCACCGAAACTGGCCAACGCGGCCGACTTGGCAGTTCGCTTCGCGCGCATGCTGCGCGGTCAGTCCTCGGAGCCAGTCACAGATTGGCTGGCCGCGGCTCGCTCAAGCGTGCTGAAGCGGTTTGCTGCCAGCCTGCAACGTGATGTGGCTGGGATCGAGAATGCCATCGCCCTGCCGTGGTCGACAGGGCCAGCGGAGGGCGAGATCAGCCGACTGAAGACGATCAAGCGACAGATGTATGGCCGCGCCGGCTTCGAACTCCTGCGTCAGCGCGTCCTCAACGCGGTCTGATCCACCACACGAAGTGACGCAGAACCAGTATTCAACGCCCGCTGACAGGGCCCTGCGCTCGCGCGGCGAGGCGAGCGTCAATGCCAAGCGGGTGCTGCGCATCCTGCGGGCGAATGGGCTCACCCTCGCGCCGCACACCGCCCGGCGGCCCGGCCGCACCCACGACGGCACCGTGGTGGCGTTACGCTCGAACGTGGAGCGGGTCGCTCGGATCACCTCGAACTGCGCTGCCGGGACGGAGCGGTCGTCCGCGTGCTGTTTGCCATCGACGCGTGCGACCGTGAGATCATCGCGTGGTCGGCGACCACGACGGGCGTCTCGGCCGAGATGGTCTGCAACCTGATGATCGCCTGCTGCGAGCGCCGGTTCGGCGCGACGAAGACCCCGCACCCGGTCGAGTGGCTGTCCGACAACGGCTCCGCCTACATCGCCAAGGAGACTGCTCAGACGGCCGCCGCGCTCGGCCTACGGCTGCTGTTCACCCCGGTGCGTTCGCCGCAGAGCAACGGCATCGCGGAGGCGTTCGTGAAGACGCTCAAGCGCGACTATGCCCGCCTCGCTATCTTGGCCGGCGCCGAGACCGTGATGCGGCTTCTGCCGGCTTGGTTCGAGGACTACAACACCATCCACCCGCACTCCGGCCTGCGCATGCTCTCGCCCCGAGAGTACCTCAGCCGGACTGCCTAAACCCGCCCCGCTGCCTCTCCGGTCAAACAGGGTGCACTCCGGGTTTCTCGGCCAAACCCGAAGCCCCGGAGCGGCTGAGCCGCATCGTCGGTTTCGAGCTGTTACGGGACGACCTCGCCCGTGCCGTGCCTCGCTCGGACGGGTCGATGGGCGGTCGCCCAACGTTCGACCTGGTCTTCATGCTCAAGATGCTAATCCTCCGGGCCAGCCGCTCGCTGTCGGACGAGCGCACGGCGTTCCTGATCAAGGACCGGCTCTTGTTCATGCGCTTCCTCGTACTCGGGCTGTCCGACCCGGTGGACTTGCTCCGCAAAAGTGGAGAGCTCTTTTCCTGAAGGAGGAGGGTTCCGATGGCAGACCGGAAGCAGACCTTTACCCCCGAGTTTCGTGCT
>NZ_FNVI01000059.1:0-8073 GCF_900107945.1 Methylobacterium sp. 190mf
TGACCTGCCCCCACGAGGTGGTCCGAGTTCAAAATTAGTGCAGGGTCGGCCTCTGCTCTACGGGTAGCTTGGCCGCCGGAGCCGGTCGGGCGAGCGCAGTCGGGCAAGCGGTCGTGGCTGGCACGAACACCTCCGGCGCTGGTGGCTTGTAGCCAAGCGCACCGTGCGGGCGGATCGTGTTGTAGTGCCGACGCCAGCTTTCGATGATGATCTGTGCCTCCTTCAGGGTGTAGAAAATCTCGCCGTTCAGGAGTTCATCCCGCAATCGCGCGTTGAAGCTTTCGACAAAGCCGTTCTCCCACGGTGAGCCTGGCGCGATGTAGGCGGCCTTCGCGCCAATGGCCGCAATCCAGGACTGCACCGACTTGGCGATGAACTCGGGCCCGTTATCGGAGCGAACGTGCTCGGGCACGCCGCGCAGGATAAACAGGTCCGAGAGCACGTCGATCACGTCAGCTCCCTTCAGCTTGCGCGCAACGCGGATCGCCAGACATTCGCGGGTGAA
Organism: Methylobacterium sp. 190mf; assembly: GCF_900107945.1. Taxonomy (NCBI): domain Bacteria; kingdom Pseudomonadati; phylum Pseudomonadota; class Alphaproteobacteria; order Hyphomicrobiales; family Methylobacteriaceae; genus Methylobacterium; species Methylobacterium sp. 190mf. Next base: position 506 of record NZ_FNVI01000059.1, read on the forward strand.
CTCGTCGACGACGTTGAGCATCCGGAACTTGCGCCCGTCATGGGTGCGCGCCTCGACGAAGTCGTAGGCCCACACGTGATCGCGCCGCTCCGGTTTGAGCCGGATGCAGGAACCATCCCCGTCCCACAGTCGGCCCTTCTTCTGCTGGCGGCCGGGCACCTTGAGCCCTTCGCGCCGCCAGATCCGCTCGACCCGCTTGTCGTTGACCAACCAGCCGGCCGCCTTCAGCAGCGCGCCGATCTTCCGGTAGCCATAGCGCCCGTATCGGCGCGCCAGTTCCACGAGATCGGCGGTCAGCGCCGCCTCATCATCTCTGCCCCGCGGCACCTTGCGCTGCGTCGAACGATGCTGACCGAGCGCACGGCACGCGCGGCGCTCGGAGACGTCCAGGACGTCCATCACATGCGCGATGCAGGCGCGTCGGCGCGCGGGGCTGGTCAGTTTCCCCGGGCAGCCTCCTGCAGAATCAGCTTGTCGAGCGTGAGATCTGCGATCGCCTTCCGGAGCCGCTGGTTTTCGGTCTCCAGGTCCTTCATGCGCCGGACCTGGTCGCTCTTCAGGCCGCCGTACTCCTTGCGCCAGCGGTAGTACGTCACCTCCGTCACGCCAATCGTGCGGATCGCGTCCCCGACGCTCTGGCCCTGCGAGACCAGCACATCCACCTGCCGCAGCTTGGCGACGACATCCTCCGGCTTGTGCCCCTTCGTTCCCATCTGTCCGTCCTCGTCCTGGCCCGAAAGCCATACCTCAGGGCGGACCACTTCACTGGGGGCGGATCACCTCAGGAGGCACGCCGATCGCGGCGGGATTGTGGGCCTAGGGCCGCCGCATGGTCGCCGAGTAGCTCGATACTGGCAGCATGCCGCAGCCGCGCGGCTGCAGCCCGAAACATGCACGACGCAACTTCGCCCTTGGCGGGCGTATCCTCCCAGACACGGCTGGGGCCTACGGACTCCGGCCTCTTTCGTGAGGCTCGAGCATGTCGCCGTGGTTGACTGCCGTCCTGAGCCTCGAGACCGCGCTGTGCTCCACGATCCTAGCGGAGGCTGATCATGATCGTCAGGAAGTAGAGGAGCCGGCGGCTGAGATAGCCCGCGTGTCCGGTTGGCTCCTGTTGGCCGCTATAGGCTTCCTGCTTTGGTCAAGGCCAGCTGACTGGCGGCGGCGCGCTGCTAGGCAGGCGGTGACCTCGCCACGTGGAACACCCGTCCTGGCTACCTGTTCGCTTCCTGCGGCGACAGGAGTGCAAAGGATGGCTGGCCTGACGAAGAGACCTGAGAGCGACCCGCCGGAGCCCGAGTTGCCCCACGGTCTACCGATGCCGCCCAACACCGGCGACATGCCGCCACCGAGGCTACCGCCGGCTCCTGACGACGATCCCGCACCGCCGGGCAAAGAGCCGGCACCCGACATCGATGAGGTACCGGGCCTCTGATCAATCAGGCCTGAGGGCACGAAAAACGTGCCTGCGCGGCCAGGAGGAATGCAGCCTTCTCGTGTTGCTTCCGTGTTGCGTGGAGCAACCGCAACCACGTAGGCTCGGGTCGTAACCCTTTGTAATTTCACGGTCCGTGTTGCGACGTGTTGTGAGGTCAGAATGGGTCGCTGCGGCAAAGAAAAACCCGCCAAGTCACTGACGTGGCGGATTAAATCCTGGCGACTCCGGTAGGGCTCGAACCTACGACCTGCCGCTTAGAAGCATTCAGCTCTACGTGCCATTAACTCATTGTTTTTGTGAATTTTTTGATCGTGCCCCGTTCCCGCCTCGGGACTTTTCTCGGGACTTCATGCGACGGGCGGCGGAATCCGTGGCCGTCTCGATCATCGCGTCGCGCAGGTCCTCAAGATCCGCGTGGGCGTACTTTTCCGTCACGCTGAGCGACGAGTGGTTGAGCAGCTTCTGCACGATCTTGAGGTTCTTCGTGGCCCGGAGGGTGCGGGTCGCGCTCGTATGGCGGAGGTCGTGGATGCGGAAATCGGCGACCCCCGCCTTGTCCAGCCCGCGCCGGACATGTGTCGAGAAGCCGTGGTAGGTGATCGGATAGACCTGCCCCTTCACAAAGCGGCGCTTCGAAGTGGGACACAACCGCGTGCGCTGGCACCAGTAGGTGAAAACGTGTGTCTCGTGCTGCCCGCGCAGCGGCCAAAGCAGCAGGTGCAGTTCCGGCGTAATGGGAATCTCGTGCCCTTTGCCACCCTTGCCAATGACGCGGATAACCTCGGCGCCGAAGTCGACCTGACGCCACGTCAGCGACGTGACCTCGCGGCGCCGTAGGCCGGTGATTTGCGCGAACAGGCGCGGCGCGCGGTACTCGTCGCGCTCGACGGCCTCGAGGCGGCTTTCCTCTTCATGACGGAGCTCGCGTACGCGCTCTCGCGGCTCGGCCAGCATGTGCTCCGTCCAGTTCGGCTCGTCGGGGAGAGCCACCTTCCACGCCTTGCGCGCTCGGGTAAGAACGCGGCGAAGGAGCTGCGTGACCGAACGGTTCACCTGCCCTGGGGACACGAGGCCGAGCGGTCCCAGGGGCTTGCCGTGCCGCTTCACGCGCGCGGCATTGACCCTCGCCTGTCCGCGGCGCCGCGCGACAAGCTGAGCAAGCGTGTCATCGGTGATGTCTTGGAGCGGTGTATTGGGGCCGATCCATTCGACGAGGCGCTCCAGGTTGCGCTCGGTCTCGCGGGCGGTCGCCGTGTGCATGCCGCGCTCGTCCCAGTAGCGCATAGCCGCGACGTTGATCGTCATCGGGGCGCCCCGCGCCCGTCGATCACGCAGAACCTGGGCCTCTGCCTTGCGGATCTCGGCCTTTTCTACTGCTTCGGCCCGACGCCGCTCGGTCTCTTGTGTCGATCCGTAAAACCGATGACCTCCCCGCCGGAAGTCGAAGAGGAAATACGGCGACCCTTTGGGCTTGTAGACAGACATTCTGAACGAGCCCTTTTGTTGAGAAAGCCTAGAACGTCGGACTGTGTGAACTCCCGCCGAGGGCGTTTTTGGCCGAAGCCCTTTAGCACGTACCGGATATTTCCCGCACGAACATGATGAAGTAGCGTCTTCGGATCCATCCGCAATAGACGACAGATGTCCGACGAGGACAATGTTGGCGCATGAGCAAAGGCGGCCGATATGGCAGCTGGCACATCGTCGAGCACAATATTTTCCTTCTCTGTGGCTCTTGAGGTTTAGCGGTTAAACCATAGTTTTTCTCGATATAAAACTTCTACTCAAAAAACACTCCCGACCGTGCGAGTGCAATTAAGTCGATGGCCGGCGGACGGCGCCACGTAGAGTTTACATGACGCACGGGCGCAGCCTCAACACACTCGCGAATTTTCCGCTCGGCCTCTGCAATGTCGGGTGCTTCATTACGAGTTTTTTTATCGTCTAGCTCAACATCGGCGATTGCAGCGCGCATTTCAGCTCTTATCTTTCTTGCATAAGCCTGTACCTTCACCCGATCTTCGTCGCTAACGCGGTCTTCGTAGCTCGCTGCATTAAGCACGATATTGAGCCGGTACAGCTCCGCTCTGTATGGCTCAAGAATGTAGCGACACTCCTCGGCAAACTGCGCAGTTGATGGGCGGTATTTTTTATTCCATTCCGCCCGGCAAACTCCGCAGGCAAAATGAAGGTGAGTCTCAAAGATCGCCCACAACGGGTATCCAGCAACCACTGTAGCGTAGAGTTTTATACGTATTGCAGCCTCCTCCATTGTTTCTTGGTATTTTGGCCAGTTAGTAAGCAGAAGAAGTATCACATGATCAGTTTCGGATCCGGGCGTCGCATTCATGTGGGCGTGCAATTCGTCGCGACGCTTCTCTAGCTCCGCGCGCACGTCAGGTTCGAGCGCGCGCGACGCGGGGATCAGCTTCCGGCTGAAATCGGTTTGGTGCATTTCAAGTCGGCTCTCGTAGGTCCGGAGGAGTGTATCCATCCGCCGCGTGATCGATGATGGGGCTGCGATCGACAGAGGCGCAGAAAGCATTGCGTTGAGCATCCGAAAACTCCTTGCGACTGAGGAGAATGGCCATGGGGCCATCGATGGACTGTCGAGGGCTGGCAGACTGGGCCGCTGTTGATGGCGATCCCGATCCGCTAAGGAGCTCTCCGTTGCGCCATAGGCCGCGCTCCAGCCATCGGTGGAGGGCGCGCGCTTGGCTGCGGTGCTGAGCGCGGACACGTGCCTCGACGGCGGCGGCGCGGATCGTTGCCTCTTGCTCAGGTGCGGGTAAGGCGGCGAACAATGTAACTGCTTGGTCTCGGTTCGCCGGCAGTCGGCCGCTCTCAGGATACGCCGCCCACAACCGCTCGAATTGCGCCAAAGTCGTCGGAGGAACCGCGGCCGGCACTGTTATCTGAGAGCCCCGCGACAATCCTGACCCGCGTTTCCGTGAGCAGCCCGAACGCCGGTTGGCCGGTTCATCCCCTCCGGCGACGCCCTGATCCTCAGACGAGGGCATCCCCCCGCCATCGGGGGGAATAGGGGGGGTAGATTTGGATTGAGAATTCCGGAGGGTTTTTGGCTGCCTCAGAATGAGGGGACTCTTCCCGCATTCTGAGGGATTCCCGCCCACAGGATGAGGGGACCCGTCTGTGGAGTCGGGTTCAAACGCGATCCCTTCATCCCGCGGGGACCTGATTGGCTGAGATGCGGGCTGCTCTAATCCCGAACCGCGAGCAGACCGGGCGCGACGCAGCCGAAGACCTTCCTCGACTTGATGAGGCTCGAAGTTGAGGCAAATGATGCGTCTAGCACCCCCATTCACACCCCAACGCATAACCTTTCGTCGGATATAGCCGCCTGCTTCAAGGGCGGCGAGGTTGCGCTCAACGGTAGCGACCGACTGACACGTCTTCTCGCTGAAGTAGGCCGTTGAGCCCCAAGTGCATCGCTCATTGTCGCGGTAGTGGCTTGCAAGGCAACGCAGCAGATGGAGTTGGCTGCTGGAAGGCTTTCCTTTGGTGGTCCTCGGCTTCTGAGCGTCGGCCCAGACGGTGGCGAGAAAGCTCATGACGCGCCTCCCAAGGTCGGGACGAAGCCGTGGGGGGCATCCGGAGACGGGGACGCTGTTACTAAACTTCTACAAACTGGCCGTTGGATGTGCATGGAAATCTGCCTCAGGCAAAGCTTCGCTGTCCCGCCGCAAAGCCTGTCAGGCTCCGAGCGAGCAAACTTTTTGGGTTCTTTAGGTCAGCGCAGCGTTGAGTGAATTGAGTTAAGGCCGGTGTTCATAGGCACGGCAGGCCCAACACATGCATAAACGCGCACCACAATCTACGGCTTACGCGAATTAACTGACAGCCGGGGGCGGTCCGATTATTCTTGCCGCGAGCATCTCCGACTCGCTGGCCAGCTCGTCGTTATGATCTCCTTGTTCCTTCATTATGAACATCTGATCGGCCAGAAAAGCCAATTGTCCTGCATCAATCTTAGCTATGATGTCATCCCCGATGCGGAGAAACAGCTCGTCGGCAATCTCATTATTGGGAGCTGCCCGAACCATCATGCGGGCAAGGTGAAGCTTCATGTCGTACTCGGCGGCCTTTCCCCGATCGAGCAACGTGGGAAAGATCCAGCTCAAGAATGCTTCTGCTGATCCCTGGTCGCGAAACCCGACCATGCCACCAGCCCTGGCGTGACCGTCCGGCCCGCAATGGGCCTCGATCCACAGGTCGTATTGGGCATACGGGTTCGGTGAGGGTCTCTGATCCGAGCCATGGACTCGAGCTCGCAGTTCCTCATAGTCGTATCCAATAATATCCCTCGGCCATGGCGCATCAGAGTTGGGTGGACGCCTAGTTATGTAGTAGACATAGCGAAAGCGCTCCCGAATGTGCTGCTGCTCCAGAGCGAGCAGCTGGATGAGCTCTGGGGACGTGTTTTGATGTTGCATGCCCTCAGGATGGCCATCTCCGCGCTGATTGCAAACGGCCATGCAGGACGGCGGCCGCCCACGAAAAGGGCCTTGTATCTCGCCCTATCAAGCCAAATCTGTCGGTCGCACCGTCGAGATCGCGACGGGTTGGGCGGCAGAAATTCTCATTTTTTCTAACAAGTTATGGTGTTTGATAGGCTCGGCACGCTGGGGCTTCGTCGGTGGCGTTGTTTACCACCTCGTGGCCGGTGTGGCTGCGAGCCATGCTGTCGTCGGCGATGCCGATATAGGGGTCCTTTGCGATCCAAGATCGCGGTCGAGAGGCCGAAATTAGCTGCCACGACATGGGGTTAGCTCGACTATAGCTCCGCTCTCGATCTTCACTCGATCTTCACCCCGTGGCAGTCACCGTACACGGGGTATGGGGTCACGTCGCCCCGTTTGGCTCCGGTGCATCGATGCGGTGGAGGCCATTGTTGGAGTTCTGGGGCCGCCGCCCGACATGTTGATGAGGGCGGGCAAGGCCGTGAGCGCGTGGTTGTGAACAGTTCGCCGAGGCTCAGCCGGACATGGCCATACATCCAAGTCACGCGCCTGCCTGGATGCGCGCGAGGAGCGTTGCCTACACGGAAAAGAGCTGATCCCTTACCGCCTGATCCTTGAGGGGTAAGACCGGCAGTGTCGGTTCACCATCGAACGAGCGATCCGAAGTTACCATGCCGGTAATCTCTCGGAGGGAAGCAACCGTTTCCCGGCGAGCATCCTCCCGATCGAAAGGCGGGAGGGACTTAATCGCGTACAGGCCGGTGCTGATCCGACCGCTCGGTTTGACCGACGCAGGATAGCCGACGCGCCCCGCGTACTCGATCTGAGCGAAAAGCGAGGGGCGTGCCGATCGCGTCGTTCCGATCTTAGCGCCTTGGGCCGCCCACCAGTCGTGAATGGTGCGGGCCAGTCTCAGTTCCTCGGCGCCGCGCTCCACCTCGAACTTAGCGAACCATTCCAAAACCGTGGGACGAACGCTGGCTGCCACCTGCCCCCGGTGTTCACTTTCCGGCGCTCAGCCTCGGCGGTTCGGCCGATGAAACGCACCGAACGATGTCCGAGCAGCTCATGGGCTGGCTTCAGGTCGTCATCGGGGTCGCGGGTCTCCTGCTCCCGTTCCTTCCCGTCCTGCGGAGATCGGGCCGGCGCCAGCAGCGCACGGTCCGGTACTCGCACTGGAAGATCGGCGGCATCGAGCGCACGCGCCTCGACCTGATCGACGACAGCCAGTCCTGGTCGTGTCCCTGGAGGTGGTGTAGCTCGCCGGTAGCGGGAGAGCCCGCCTGCGCGCCCTTCACAGCGCTGTAGCAGGCGGGATCTCTCGCGGGGTGGTCATCGGCGGTTGCCGGGTAGGGTCGGGTTGCGAGCACCAACCGCGAACCCGAGAGCCCCCCGATGACCGACGAGATGATGGCCCTGCGCGGGCTGATGGAGAAGAGCGCCGACGCCGATTTGCTGCGCGAGATGATCGGCTTTGCGGCCGAGCGGCTAATGGAGCTGGAGGTTGGTGGCCTGACCGGCGCGGCCCATGGCGAGAAGAGCGCCGAGCGGCTGGTCCAGCGCAACGGCTACCGTGACCGGGATTGGCAGACGCGGGCCGGCACGGTCGAGCTGCGCATTCCGAAGCTGCGCAAGGGCAGCTACTTTCC
>NZ_FNVI01000021.1:0-6957 GCF_900107945.1 Methylobacterium sp. 190mf
GCACGCGCGAAGGGCTCTGGACCACAATCGGGCGGCTCGTCGATGCCGTCACGCCCGACGAGGCCGCAAACTTCTTCGTCGCGGCAGGATACGACCCCGATTAAACCGAAACCGCTCTAACCGCTGCCCCCGGCAGTCCGTTCGATGACGTGGTTCAGAACCACGGGCGGCGGATGGTCAAGGCGGATTGATCCTCAGCCTCTGGCAACCTGTTCAAGGGCGTGGTGCTGAGCCGCGGGCGGACGATGGCGCCGGCTGAGCGGACGTGATGTTGATCAGCGGAGTGGCGGCCGCATCAGGCCTTGATCGGCAATCGGCCAACCAGTGATCCGGCTTCATACCTCATGACCAGCAGCCACGTCTCTCCAGGACAGTCTGCTGTCAGTTCCCCAGCCACCTCACTGATCACCTTGCGCGCCTCCTCCATCGCTTCTTCAAAGCTGGCGGCCTCGACACCTTCCTTGTCAGAAAGGGTCAGCACGCCGTTCTCAAGGTCGAAGTAGAAGCGCTCAGACAACCGGACCGCTCCCCCAGCTGCACCCCTCTTCAGGGCGCGGTGCCACGACTGAGTAATCTCAATCGATCGATTGCCCGCAAATATCGATGATAAACCTTAAGATATCTGAAACGTGAATTCGCCGGCGGAGTTGCAATTTTGTCGAGATTTCGACAGCGCGATAGACTAAAGATATGGGCGATCGCCCTCTCGACCAAGGCCATCAGGCCTCTGAAGTGGCGCTCCTTACATGGGGCATAGCCATGACAAAATCAGACAAGTCCGGTGAGTCTCAGGCCAATCAGGATATGCGGCGCAAAGAAAAGCTGCGCGCTCATATCAGGAGCGTGCTGCTCAAGATTATATCGTGATCAACAATTGGTCCGCTTACGCCTTTAGATGCTTCTAGAAATAATTCTTTGATTTAAGCCCAGCACGTGCGTCTCCAGCTCGCCCTCCACTCGATCATCTGGAACCCTTGCTGTCATTGGGTGCAGAATTGGGGGCGCGCCGACAAGTTTGCTTTTCTTCACCGGAGATAACAGAGTTCGCCACTCATATTTTGTGATAAAGTTGCGCGAAGACCGATTTCGTGGTCTGCATACTCGCAGACCGTCCGCCTTCAGAGCTGAACTTTCAGATGCTGGCCTGCCGGCACGCGCGCCTAAAGGTAAGAATGCGAGAGTTATCGACGATTAGCGAGAAAGTATTCAGGGCTCGGGCTGGTCGGCGAGCTTTCCGGAGAAACGCGTGTAGGTTTGATGCGTACAGAGTCAAGATTTTCGTCCTGATGGCAGCCCCGCTTCTTGGTGCCACCTTGACGGTGTTTCCCTCTCAGCCTGAGCCGGCGGTAGGCTCTCCCAGGAGAGGCAATCCCAATTTAGCTTCGCGGGTGCCCAGCTTCACGGCGTTCATGTCTGCCGACGACGCCTTAGCCAATGTCGTCCGCACGACCCTCACGGCCGTGAAAGCAGCGGCCGAGATCCCCCAGTTTGCCGGGACGCTTCAGGACACATGGCTCAACGCCTTCTACGGCGACAAACAGCGCCTGAAGCAGTTCATTGAGCACACAGCCGAGGCCAGGGGCCTACCGGTCGACTTCTTCCTGCGGCTCCTCCAGCAGGAGAGCGGGCTTGATCACCGCGCAGTCAGTCGCGCCGGGGCTCAAGGCGTTGCGCAGTTCATGCCGGCAACCGCAGCCGAGCGCGGCTTGATAGATCCATTCGACCCGTTCGAGGCCATACCAAAGGCGGCAGAGTTCCTGCGCGAGCAACAAGCCGCCTTTGGCAGCCTGGGCTTGGCAGCGGCCGCCTACAACGCGGGCCCGCAACGTGTGAAGAATTGGCTGGCTGGGCGCTCATCGCTGCCGCAGGAAACGAGAACCTACGTCGCCAAAGTTACAGGACGATCCGCGGACGATTGGAGGCAGGCTGGTGGCATGCTCGCCATCGCAGAGCCCGTAATCCGGAACGGTTGGTGATTGCGCCTGCAGGGTCACGACCTCGACCGCCGGGAACCTGTTCCGCGACGTGGTTCAGAACCATGGTCGGCAGATGGCGAAGGCTGACGGCGGGTGAGCGACCGCCGTCGGCGCCGCAGCCCTACCCGTCTACCGATACCAACCAGTCGTGGCGATAGTCGCCGCGGTAGACCACGCTGGCCTTCCCGCCGAACTCCGCCGCACACTTCCGAGCGTCGGCCTCGTTGTCGAAAACGAAGTGCCTGAGAGACATGGGTGCGGCTCCAAATTGGTGTGCCGATCATAGAGATGGCGCGCCCGCGCGGGCCGGCAATCCACATTTCGGCTGAGGCGTGGACATCGACTGAGAGGCTGAGTGCTGCGTATGAACTGCTCCTCAGAAACCTCTTCAACCCGTCGCGCCGAACCGGGGTTGGGCGATGGCCGGAGCGCGTGAAGGGTAGCGAAATTTGATCTGCGCGCAAAAAGTGCAGCCGCGCCCAGAGATTTCAACTTGTGTTGGGGACTGATCTCAAATCATCGCGGTATCTAAGCTCGACTTTGGCCATTTGCGGCGGGTTGGGTGGGTGGAGGTGACGAAGCGGGCGTGATGGATAGGCTGGTGGCGTCCCCGCCAAGAGACACCGCCATGCTGCCCCTGCCTGCCCGCTTCGCCGGACTTATCCTGGCGTTCGCACCGCTGTTCGTCCACCGCTCGTGGCGACACGCTCAGATCCTGCTGGTCGGCGCGATCCTGACGCCGGGGCGGCGCACGGTGACGAGCGTCCTGCGCATCATCGGCCGCGCGCAGGAGCGGCGATTCGTGAACGTCCACCGCATCCTCAACCGGGCGGCGTGGTGCCCGCGCTCCGGCAGCCGTATCCTGCTCGGGCTCCTCGTCGATGCGTTCGCGCAACGCGGCCCCGTGGTCCTGGGACTGGACGATACGATCGAGCGCCGCCGCGGCAAGCGGATCGCGGCCAAGGGCATCTACCGTGATCCAGTTCGCTCCTCCGATAGCCATTTCGTCAAGGCGAGCGGGCTGCGCTGGATGAGCCTGATGGTGCTCGCCCCGATTCCCTGGGCGGGGCGCGTCTGGGCGCTGCCGTTCCTGACCGCGTTGGTGCCGTCCGAGCGCGCCTGTCGCGAACGCGGCCGTCGGCACAAGCCTCTGCTCGATGTCGGACGCCAACTCGCGCTCCAGGCTCGCCGCTGGCTGCGCGCACGCGACCTCGTGGTGGTGGGCGACAGCGGCTTCTCGGCCTTGCTGTTCCTCGACGCGATGCGCCGCGCCCGCATCACGACGATCACCCGCCTGCGGCTGGATGCTGCTCTCTACGACCCGGCCCCACCGCGGCCGCCCGGCACGATCGGACGCCCGCGGACCAAAGGCGCGCGGCTGCCGACGCTCGCCGCGATCCTCGCGGCCAAGGACACGCGCTGGCACGCGGTCGTGGTGCCCGGCTGGTACGGGGCCGGCGAGCGCACCCTTGAAATCGCCTCCGGGACCGCCGTGTGGCGGCACGGCGGTCTGCCGGTCGTGCCGATCCGATGGGTGCTGGTGCGCGATCCCGAGAGCCGCTTTGCACCGCAGGCCCTGCTCTGCACCGAACCGATGCGCGAGCCCGCGCAGATCGTGGGATGGTTCGTGCGGCGCTGGACCGTTGAGGTCACCTTCCAGGAAGCGCGCGCCCATCTCGGTGTCGAGACGCAGCGGCAGTGGTCGGACAAGGCCATCGCCCGCACCACGCCCTGCCTGCTCGCCCTGTTCTCGATCGTCACGCTGCTGGCTGCACGGCTCCCAGTCCGCCAACGGCAACGGATCGCGGCGGCCGCGAGGTACCCCAAACCGCGCCCGACCTTCGCCGATGCACTGGCCGCCGTGCGCTATGCGATCTGGCGCGAGCGGCCTTTGGCAACATCACCGCGCCGACGCACCCGAACAAAACCCCGCTTCCGTTTGCCAGCGCCCTGGGTCTATGCCCTCTGCCACGCCGCATGAGTGGCCAAAGTCGAGCTAAGGTCTCGCCTGGGAGGCTTGACCATGCCGAATGAGGCCGTCGCCGCTGAGCTTGCCGAACCCGTTTCAGACGAGCGATGCCTTGCCCTACTCATCATCCTTATCGGGGCCGAGTTCGCAGCCTTAATCGGCTTGCTGGTGTGGATGTTCTGATCCGATCAACGGAGCAGACCAAACATCCGAGCCGTGTAGGCTCCAGAAAGCGCTTTGGCAGACTCGTTGCTAGAGCGAGGCCATGGCTGTGTTCCACCTCGAATGCCCCATCCACCGTAGGTGCGCGAGCGGCTTGTCGGTCGCCAGCGAACGGTTCGACGCGATGACGAACACGCAAGCGATCGTCGAGGCAGAAGCCCGGTTTGTTGCCCTTTTGGCCAAACGTGCGGGGTCGGCGATCCTCTGGGACGACGCAGGGCAGATCATCTGGTCGACGCGACGCTTCGTCCCCGAAGCCGGCACCGCCGCCGCGGGTGCCGGCCAGTAGCGTGGCCCGCGCTCGCCGGCATCCGCGTACCCTGGGCAACCGTCACCGGCCATCCTACACTTGTCCGTCGTCAGATGATTTGAGACGACTTGAGGCGCTCAGGAACGGAGGCTCTGGTCCTTCTGGGTCGAGAGGTTAGGCAGCCTGCGCGTGGTGGCGCAAGCGGCGATCGATGAGGGTCTGGCGCTTGATCCGCGCCCGCTCCTGCAGGATGGCCTCGCAGCGGCCGAAGTAGACGTCGGCGGGAGTAAGGTTGGCCAGGCTCTCGTGAGCCCGATCGTGGTTGTAGTGCTCGACGAAGGCGGCAACCCGCGCCTCCAGTTCGCCGGGCAGGTAGGCGTGTTCGAGCAGGATGCGGTTCTTGAGCGTCTGGTGCCAGCGCTCGATCTTGCCCTGCGTTTGAGGATGGCGGGGCGCGCCGCGGATATGGGTCATGCCACGGCTGCCGAGCCAGTCGGCGAGATCCCCCGCGACGTAGCTTGATCCATTGTCGGAGAGCAGCCGCGGCCGATGCGCCACCTGCACATGATCGAGCCCGGCCGCCGCCAGCGCGAGGTCGAGCGTGGCGGTGACGTCGCCGACCTGCATCGTCGCGCACAGCTTCCACGCCACGATGTAGCGCGAGAAGTCATCCAGCACGGTCGAGAGGTCGTACCAGCCCCAGCCGATCACCTTCAGATAGGTGAAGTCCGTCTGCCGGGTTTAATTGGACGCGGTGGTCTTGTCCCGGAACTCATCGGCGGCTTTGATCACGATGTCGGCCGGGCTGGTGATCAGGTCCTGGGCCTTGAGCAGGCGGTAGACGGTCGCCTCCGAGACGAAGTAGCGCCGCTCGTCGGTGAAGCGCATGGGACTGTCAGGAATTTCGTGTGGGGGCGGCCATAGTGGATCCGAAGGAGGTTCCCGATGGCACGACGCAAAGCACCCCGTATTCCTGATGCGATCCTGGACCAGCTTCTGGCCGGTGCGGATCCGAAGACGGCCTTCGAGGCCGACGGTCTGTTGGACGAGTTGAAGAAGGCTCTGGCCGAGCGGGCGCTCAACGCCGAGATGGACCACCATCTGGCGGGCGAGGACGCCGGCAACACGCGCAACGGCTATGGCCGCAAGACGGTCACGACCGAGACGGGCCGGATCGAGCTGGCGATCCCCCGCGACCGGCAGGCGACGTTCGATCCGCAGCTGATCGCCCGGTATCAGCGCCGCTTTCCCGGCTTCGACGACAAGATCGTGTCGATGTACGCGCGCGGCATGAGCACTCGAGAGATCGTCGCGCACCTGCGCGAGCTCTACGGGATCGAGGTCTCACCCGACCTGATCAGTGCGGTGACCGACGCGGTTCTGGAGGAGGTCGCCGCCTGGCAAGCCCGGCCGCTGGAGCCGGTCTATCCGATCGTGTTCTTCGACGCCCTGCGGATCAAGGTGCGCGACGAGGGCGTCGTCCGCAACAAGGCCGTCCACATCGCGCTGGGCGTGCGCGCCGACGGCGCCAAGGAGATCCTCGGCCTGTGGCTGGAGCAGAACGAGGGCGCCAAGTTCTGGTTGCGGGTCATGAACGAGCTGAGGAACCGCGGCGTCGAGGACGTGCTGCTTGCCGTGGTCGATGGCCTGAAGGGCTTCCCCGATGCGATCCGGGCGGTGTTCCCCGAGGCGCTGGTCCAGACCTGCATCGTTCACCTCCTGCGCCACAGCCTCGACTTCGTCTCCTACAAGGACCGCAAGCTCGTGGCGGGGGCGCTGAAGGACATCTACCGCGCGCTCGATGCCGCGGCTGGCGAGGCGGCGTTGGCGGCCTTCGAGACAAGCGAATGGGGTCGGCGCTACCCGGCCATCGCTCAGAGCTGGCGACGAGCCTGGGGCGAGGTGATCCCGTTTTACGCCTTCCCCGGCGAGGTTCGCCGGATCCTGTACACCACGAACGCTATCGAGGCCCTGAACGCCACGCTGCGCCGGGCCGTGCGCGCCCGCGGGCACTTCCCGACCGACGAGGCCGCGTTGAAGCTGCTCTACCTGGTCTTGAACCGCTCCGAGAAGGCGTGGAAGATGGGACCGCGTGAGTGGATCATGGCCAAGGCGCAGTTCGCCGTCATCTTCGGTGAGCGCTTCACCAGGGCCATGGCGGCCTGATGTTCAATCCGCCGCCCGCACACGGAATTCCTGACAGTCCCAAGCGCACCGCTAGAGCGTTTTCGGTTTGGGCTGAGTCGGGTTGGTAGGGTTCACGCGGCGCTGGGAGGCTGATTCACTCAGGCCGGTCGACAGCCGGAGTGATGCATGGGCCGCCCCTACAGCTTGGACCTGCGCGAGCGGGTGGTGACCGCGGCTGCGGCGACCTCGCGCCGTCAGGCGGCCGCCCGCTTCGGGGTCGGCCAAGCAACCGCGATCCGCTGGATGGCGGCGCTCGCCGCGACTGGGACGGTGGCCGCCCGGCCGCAGGGGCGTGCCCGCCGCTCCAAGCTCGACCCGTACGAGACGTTCCTGCGTACGCTGATCGACGAGAC
>NZ_FNVI01000021.1:6967-120388 GCF_900107945.1 Methylobacterium sp. 190mf
GCCGTTCGTGCTCGACGGGCCGATCAACCGCGACGCCTTCCAAGTCTACGTCGATCAGGTCCTGGTGCCCGAACTCGCACCCGGGGGCATCGTGATCATGGACAATCTCGGCAGCCACAAAGGCCCGGCCGTGCGCGCGGCGATCGAGGCGGCGGGCGCGCGGCTCCTGTTCCTCCCGCCCTACTCGCCGGACTTCAATCCGATCGAGATGGCGTTCTCGAAGTTGAAGGCGGGGCTGCGCAAGGCCGCCGAGCGCACGCGCGAAGGGCTCTGGACCACAATCGGGCGGCTCGTCGATGCCGTCACGCCCGACGAGGCCGCAAACTTCTTCGTCGCGGCAGGATACGACTCCGATGAAACCGAAACTGCTCTAGTGGGACGATGAGCCTCAGAGATGCCCGGCCATGTGCCGGCCGATCGTGCTGACCTCGGCCGCAGCGGCGGACGTCTCATAGACGATGCGTCCGTCTGACATCACCAAGATCCTGTCCGACAACTCGAGAATCTCGTCCAGATCCTCGCTTATGAGTAGCACCGCCGCGCCGCCGTTTCGCGCGGCCACGATGCGCGTCCGAATTTCCGCAACTGCCGCGAAGTCGAGGCCGAAGCAGGGATTGACGACGATCAGCAGATCGACAGGGTCCGTCAGCTCGCGCGCTAGCACGGCGCGCTGAACGTAGCCGCCCGACAGCGTGGCGATCGGCGCCTCCGAGGACGCTGTCTTGACCTTGAAGCGATCGATTGTCCGTCGTCAGATGATTTGAGACGACTTGAGGCGCTCAGGAACGGAGGCTCTGGTCCATCTGGGTGAGAGGTTAGGCAGCCTGCGCGTGGTGGCGCAAGCGGCGATCGATGAGGGTCTGGCGCTTGATCCGCGCCCGCTCCTGCAGGATGGCCTCGCCGCGGCCGAAGTAGACGTCGGCGGGAGTGAGGTTGCCCAGGCTCTTGTGAGCCCGAGCGTGGTTGTAATGCTCGACGAAGGCGGCAACCCGCGCCTCCAGTTCGCCGGGCAGGTAGGCGTGTTCGAGCAGGATGCGGTGCTTGAGCGTCTGGTGCCAGCGCTCGATCTTGCCCTGCGTTTGAGGATGGCGGGGCGCGCCGCGGATATGGGTCATGCCCCGGCTGCCGAGCCAGTCGGCCAGATCACCCGCGACGTAGCTTGATCCATTGTCGGAGAGCAGCCGCGGCCGATGCGCCACCTGCACATGATCGAGCCCGGCCGCCGCCAGCGCGAGGTCGAGCGTGGCGGTGACGTCGCCGACCTGCATCGTCGCGCACAGTTTCCACGCCACGATGAAGCGCGAGAAGTCATCCAGCACGGTCGAGAGGTAGTACCAACCCCAGCCGATCACCTTCAGATAGGTGAAGTCCGTCTGCCAGAGTTGGTTGGGTGCGGTGGTCTTGTCCCGGAACTCGTTGGCGGCTTTGATCACGATGTAGGCCGGGCTGGTGATCAGGTCCTGGGCCTTGAGCAGGCGGTAGACGGTCGCTTCCGAGACGAAGTAGCGCCGCTCGTCGGTGAAGCGCACCGCCAACTCGCGTGGGCTGAGCTCTGGCTCCTCCAGTGCGAGAGCGACGATCTGATTGCGAACCTCGGCGGGCAACCGGTTCCAGACCCGGCTGGGTCGGGACGGACGATCCGCCAATGCCTCGAGGCCGCCACGCTGGAAAGCGTCGTACCACCGGTAGAACGTCGCCCGGGTGACGCCGAGCTTGTCCAGGGTGGCGCGCACCGGCAGGTGGGATTGCTCGACCAGCCGGATGATCTCTAGCTTCTCAGAGGCCGGGTACCTCATGCCTCGTCGCCCCCAGCCCCGGTCATACTTTTTTTCAGCAGGCGGTTTTCCAAGACGAGATCGGCTACGACCTCCTTCAGCGCACCCGCCTCGCGACGCAGGTCCTGGACCTCGTCGGCGGTCGCGGCACGGGCCGTGTCGCCGGCCAGCCGCTTCTTGCCGGCCTCCAAGAACTCCTTGGACCAGCCATAGTACATCGAGCTGGCGATGCCTTCGCGCCGGCACAGCTCGGCGATGCTGTCCTCACCGCGCAGCCCTTCCAGCACGATGCGGATCTTCTCCTCGGCCGAGAACTGCCGGCGCGTGGCGCGGCGGATGTCCTTGATCACGGCTTCTGCCGGCTTCCGCGCCGGCCCGGACGTCTGTTTCATCTTCGCTCCTGGGGGCTACGATGAACCAGCCATCCTCCGTTCGTGAAGACCCTCAATTTGTCTCGGGAGTGCTGACGGCGGACAGTGAGGACGCGATCGCGCGGGACCATGGGCCGCTGCCCCCAGAGGTCGCAATAGGCGCCGCCCCTCCTGAGTGGCTAGCCACGTAACGGTGGAGGATCGGGGTACGGCACGTCACTGCATCGAGGCTGCTGGCGCGCGGTACGTTGCAGATTGCGACAGCGTCCGCCTTCTCGACGGCGATATCCACAGCAACGTCTTTCTCGTAATGGGGTCACGTCCAGCACGTTTGATGACCAGTCGGCGACAGGGCCCTACCCGACCTCGAACTTGCCGGCGATCAAGCTGGAACCGCCCTTACATCCTCGATGACCCGGGCGGGATCGATCTCTAACGCATCGGCGATAGCGAGGAATTCCACGATATCGATCCGTCTTCCACCACTCTCGATCGCAGCGATGACCGACTGATATCGGCCAAGCCGAGCTCCCAACTCGGTTTGGGTGAGGCCCGACCGCTCTCGTGCCTCGACGAGCAGTTCGATCAATCGTCGGTGTCGCGCGGTCCTAAGGGTGCTGGGCATCGGCCCGTCGGCGTGAACAAGGAAGCCGACGGTCCAGCTAAACCAACTAGTCCAATATCAGAAAATCTGATATTCGATCGGGCGGTCCCGATGCCGTCGCCGATCCTTCGGGAGGGTGCCTTGACGCTCTGGTTCACAGCTGGCCACCATTTCGGCCACACGAACATCATCGCCCTCTGTCACCGTCCATTTCGGGATAGCGACGAGATGGACGGCTTCATGGTCGAGCGATGGAACGCGACCGTGGGCTCGAACGACGAAGTGTGGCACCTCGGCAATTTCGCGTATCGTTGTGGACCGAATCGAAGAGCAGCCATCTTCGGCAGCCTGAACGGCAGAGCGATTCACCTGATCCGCGGCAACCACGATGGCAAAACGACGTTATCGTTGCCATGGGCGACAGTTCAGCATTATACCGAGATACGTCTTGGAGCAGAACATCTGATACTGTTCCATTACGCACTTCGCGTTTGGAACAAATGCCATCAAGGATCCGTGTCGCTTCACGGCCACAGCCATGGGAATCTGAAAGATTCCGTGACTTCATGCGACGTTGGAGTAGATGCCTGGAATTTTAAGCCCGCCTCGCTAGACCAAATACGGTCTAGAATTTGCTCGATACGGGATTTGTGACAATTCTGACCGCCAGTCGCTTTTGATCGACTAGAACACGGCGGAATTGTACCGCGGTGCACTCGGCAGAAGAGCACACGAAGCGAAATACTTGTGCGGCTTCCTTTGCATCGCGGCTTGAGGTCTCGGCAGCCGCCCTGCGAAATTCGCGACTGCACAGCGGGCCGGAGCAGAGGACAAGATCGATGTCCATTCTACACCGAGGGGCAGGCCCCTTCCCTGAACTGGCAAGCCTCGCATACAAGCTCGGCAAGCTGGCCGAAGATCTCGAACGGATCTCGAAAGGAGAACACCCGTCCGAAAGCGATCTCCAAAATTCGCCGATCCTATTCGAATGGAGTGTATATATAGCCCCCGTTCCGCATCTTGTTGGAATCGTACACGGGCATCCTTACCTACCGGACGGTGGCATATGCCACACGAGTGAACTCTATACCTTCGATCCAGTGTCTGGGTATGCCAGAACTCTGTCGCGATTCTATCGGCTTTCGGTCCGTCCAGAAATCGAGACCGTTCAGTGAATACCGCTCAGGCGCGGCGATCGTCCGCGGCTCGAGAAAAAACATATTGTCTTAACGGCTCATTTGGTTGAGGTGACGACTAACTCGACCGCGGGATCTATCGAAAAATTGAGCCAAACATAGAACTAGCGATATTTACTTGGATTTTTTTTGTTGCTTCCAAGATTTAATCAGCATATATTGTAAGTCTAAGCTTGATCCCTACCCCATCGACATCGGAGTTATTGAACTCGATGCCGCCGCCGCTAAGCGTGGCCACAAGTCGTCGAAGGGTTTCAAGCTTCGGCCTGCTCGTCTCGAGTTCCAGCCCAGCAATGCTTCGCTTCGCGACGCCTGATCGAGCGGCTAGATCGTTCTGCGTCCAGCCGAGCATCGCCCGCGCGCCTCTGATCTGCGCAGGATGCACTTTTGACGCGTTTGATGCTTGACGCGGATGCATCAATATTGCAGCCTGCGAATCACTGGGCCACCGAGTCGGAACGCGACTTGCGAATGGCGGAGGTCCAGAAGACCTTATCTTCACGCGACCCGCAAGTCGGTTGGATCCGGTCAACGCCGTTCCTTCGGCGATACCTTCAACGATTGTTGAAGATGACGCGCTGCGCCTTCGGTCTCCTGATCCGGCCAAGCGACGATGTCCCTGAACCTGGCATCTTCAGTCGACCGCCATTCTGGCGGTTCGGGGGATTGCGCCATGTCGAAACAATCTGCCCGTGTGGGCAAAGCGATCGTCGCTACCCTTCACAACAGCATCTGCCGCCGAATCCGATTTGCGAACGAGCGGATCACGATGGCGCGTAGCCTCGAGATCGTCGCCACATCACGTCCGGATGTAGTGTCGGTCGTACCAAGGGGTTTAGAGGATATCCCGTCCTACGTGCGCCTTGCTGACGACGGCTTGGCTCATGCCACGCTTCGGCGCGTCGGAGGGACAGTGATTGTTCTTGCAGCGACAAATCGGGTTTGGCGCAAGCCGAAGCTGAGGAAGCGGCTGCTTTCCGTAAAGCGCGATGCCCGCAGGATTGGGCGCCGTGTCCTGCTCGTCACCAAGCGGGGTTTGGCCCGGCAGATCGAAAAAGGTCTAAGCCGATCGGCTCGTCCGGCGGCAAGCTCATCAGAAGCGGCCAACCAGATCGATCAATGCGCCGAAACGCTCGAGTGGCCGTAAGCCCCCGAGCTTATCCGCCCCACACTGCGAGGTGCCGCCATGCGAAACGAGAACATCGTCGAATTCCCATCAGGGCGACTGTTAGTCCGGCCGCTGACGAGGTGTCAGACGGTCGCTGCGCTGGTCAAGCGGATCGCCTCTCGGGGCGGCCCCCGCCCAAACGCGAGGAAACGCCCTCCTCTGACCCTCGCCCTCGACGATCTGACCGGAGTCTCGGATGCGACCGTCGATCTGCTGACATCGCTCGCCGAAGAACGCGTTTTATCCCCGGCATCGGCGGCGAGACTCGCGATGCGCCATGCCCACGAGGTCGGCCAACCGCGCTACGGATCGGTCGGCACTCCGCAGGCGCTCACGTACAGCCATCATCTCAAGCTGGCCGGCGACTTGTTCGGACGCTTCGCCTTTCGGATCGAGGAGCGGACGAGTGGTGCCTGGGTCGCGTGCGCGACGTTCGCCACCCTCGATCTCCTGTCCGAGGTGTGCCCGATGGGCGGTATGCCGTTCTGCATCCTTCCGGGCCTGGAAGGGCAATCGCCGCCTTCGATCATCGTCCGCCTCCCGCGCAACTGGCGGATCGAGCTTGCGAGTCGGACAGCGGGCACGGATCGCGCCGCCGAGCGACATGTGCTCGTCGTCGGCGGGCTGCCGGATTCGGGACGACGCCGCGCGACGATCGTCGCCGGCGTCCGGGACGGCCTCCGTCGGAGCGGCTTTCGTGTGCAACCTCGGCAGTCTTCGTCATGCGTTTCCGAGACGCCCAAAGAGCGGAATAGACTGGCGTACCGTCACCTCGTCCTGATCGAGATGGCGTTTCCGGGTTTGATCCGTGTCCTCGGAGAGAAGCGATGATCGGGGGCGACGACGTCCGCCGGGCGCAACACCCGATGCCTGGAGATTCGATGGAGCAGAAGCCCTCGAAGCGCGAGGGGTCCGAAGACGCGGCTCGCCATCGCATCGACCCCGAAGCTATGCTGGCGCGTTTCGGCCGACAAGATCGTTCCGAGCGATTGCAGTCCGACGAGGACGTGTCACGCGACGAGTATGCGCCGCGCATAAACGACGCCGTCCATTCGTCCGACGATCCAGCCCCAGTCGCGGCGGCCGTACTGATCGGTCGGACGCTTGCAAAAGACCCGGACGCATCAAGGCGCATTGTGGACGAAGCGCCGGTTCTGGTCGTGGAATGCTCAAGCGAAGCTTGGATCGAACCGACCGCCCACGCTCTCATGCGCTGTTTCGGATCACGGCCGAGCAAGAAGCTGCCTTCGCCCCCGACAGACACGCGAGATGAGCGGCGTGGCGCCATCGTCATCAAGGCTCGCGCCGGACGATCCTGCGCGCATCCAAACGAAAGTACACAGGCTGCGCGAGCCCTCCGTGGCTACCTGCCTCTGATTGGGATCGTCGCTCCCGGCGCGATTCGACTTCCGGAAGAGCTTGAGCGCGCCTGCGAAGGGCGAATCGTCCTGGGCACCCTCGAGCCCTTCGATTTGACGCTCGTCGTGCGGCAGATCGTCGGGTCGGTTCCGTCAACGACCCTTTGCCCCGAGCTCGCCGCGGAAGTCGGCCCGATGGACCTGCGCATAGCACTGCATCCGGCGCGCGGACCGGAAGGCGCACTCGAACGTTTGAGATTGGTACTGGAGCGGCGACGCACGCTCCCGCCGGCAAGCAAGATACCGCGACTATCCGAACTTCACGGCTACGGAGCCGCCGCCGAGTGGGGACTCGCTGCGGCAGCCGATCTAGTAGCTTACGGCTGCGGACAACATTGGTCGTCCTGCGAGCAGGGAGCGCTCCTCACTGGGGTACCTGGCGTAGGCAAGACTTTGCTCGCGGCAGCAATCGCGAGGGAGGCGAACGTCCCATTCCTGGTCGGATCGCTCGCCCAATGGCAGGCTGAAGGCGAGGCGCATCTCGGGACGACGCTCAAAGCAATGCGCACCTTCTTCGGAAACGCCAAGAAGGTCGCGCCATGTGTCGCGCTCGTCGACGAGCTCGACTCTTTCGGTGATAGGCGCAAGCTCGAAAGCCATAACCATCACTATGGCGTCCAGGTCATCAACGGCTTCCTCGAGTGCCTCGATGGCGACGGTGGCCGCGAGGGAGTGCTACTGGTCGGCGCAACCAACAACCCGGGATGGATTGATCCCGCGATCCTGCGATCAGGCCGGTTCGACCGGCAGATCGCGATCGAAGCTCCCTCGCTTTCCGATCTCGCCGCGATTCTTCGATACCATTTGGGGCAGGAGCTTCCTGGAATCGACTTGCTTGGAATCGCAAGAAGAGGCCTCGGCGGGACCGGTGCGGATTGCGCCGCCTGGGTCAGGCGGGCTCGTGGACGAGCACGCCGGGCCGGTCAGGCACTGAAGGAAGCCGATCTGATGCGTGAAATCGCGGGAGCAACCGGCGAGCTTTCTATCGAAGAAGACCAGCGAGTTGCAATCCACGAGGCAGGTCATGCAGTGGTGGCGCGAGTTCTCGGCCTTCCAGTTGGGGATCTCGTTTTGCGCTCCCCTGGGCATGGAGGAGACGGCTACATGGGTTTCCGGATGCCGAAGGTCGTAACCCGGAAGACGATGGAAAACGTTCTCGCCGTGCTCATGGCCGGACGCGCCGCTGAAATCATAGCCTTCGATTCACCATCGGCAGGCGCGTCGACTGACCTGGCACTCGCCTCGAAGTTTGCACGCGACATGCACCTTCGCTGGGGACTCTGTGACGTTTTGGCCGTGCAAGATGCAGCTGACACGGCTCCCATGATCGATCTTCGGATCGAGCGGGCACTTCGCAGCGCATCCTCGGCCGCACTTCGACTGTTGGCGGCAAGGCGACGTGATCTAGAACGCTTGGCTGAGGCCCTGCTGGAACGAAGGTCTCTCACCAGCGAGGACATCGAATTGATCCTGATCCGGACAGGGCGACGATCACAAGCTCATCCCTGGTGATGACGAGCGCGATTCAGCGGCGAGGTCGCTTGCGTTCGATAGCGGCGGATTTTGCGGCACTTCGGGTTTTGATGTGGAATGCGCAAGCCGTTCACGCTGGCTGCGCACGTCCTCGATACACCCTTCGAGGGCGACCACCTCATCCCCGCAAGTCCGCTTCTCCTGGGTCGGAGATGGCAGGTCGGCGCGGCGCATCTCCTGCAGTACGGCGGCCTAAAGCTTGGCCAAGCTCCAATTACGGCGGTTGTCGCAGTCCGCCCCCGAACGGCGTCGACGCAGACAAGGGCCCGCCCGCCGTTTTTGGCGCCGCGGTTTCGCACGACCATCGGGGCTCCGCAGCCGGCACACTTCGCCAACCCAAAAAAAGGTTTGTGACCATCTTATTGCGCGAGCCGGGCGCCAGGGCCTGGGACTTCCGTGCCTGGTTAGCAAGGTGGAATTCACCCTCGCCGACGATCCGGGGATAGTAGTCCCGGAACGGAACGCCGACGGAGCGGCGCACCCCTTCTCGTCACGGCCGAATGCCTGGTACTCGCCGAGCACGGCGTGGTTCGAGAGAATCTTCGCAATATCGGACGGCTGCCCATCGGTTCCGCCCAGGAAGGGCGGCACCGTCGCGCCATCCTTGTCGTTTAGGTGCTGACGATCGTCCGCCGTGTTCCTATCAGGGCGGTGGTGGTTGGCTCAGTCGCCTTCCAGACCTATCCCGACCTCCTCGAGATGTGGATGCCGGCCGCCTTGAGCCGTACCGACGACCTCGACGTCGGACAATCCCAGTCCATTGCCGTCGCCGTGGAGGACCGATTGGCGTCCGACCTGGAGACCGTGCTCAGGAAGGTGGACGACCGCTTCACGGCGATACCAAACGCGCTCGACGGGTGGCGGACGATGCGGTACTCGATCCGTTGGTGGCAGGACGAGATCTTCTCCGTCGACATCCTCAGTCCCATGCAAAGCCCCGAGTTACCCCGGATCGGTTCCCTCCCCGCGATCCGCTCGGACGCGCAATTCCTGGGCTACCTCGATTTCCTGCTATACTATGAGGTCAACAGCGTTGCCCTGCAGGGTGCTGGCATCCCCATCAACGTGCCGGATCCGACCCGATACGCCCTCCACAAGCTCATCGTCTCGCAGATGCGCGTGGCCAGCGACGCGCCGGACGACCTCCGCGACCTGTGGCTGGAGCTCTGCGAGCGGGCGCTCTCGTGGCGATGGAAGGCGATGCGGGCGCTCTCGCAGCTACCGCCCGAGATGGCAGCCACCTGCGGGGCCGACCCCGAGCCCGGCCGCGACGATCGCGACGCTGCGAGCGCCGACGTCGCGCAGGCCGGGGACGAGGTGGATGAGACGAGTGACGACACCCTCCAGCCGACCTGGGATGCGTAGCCGGGCGACGTCCCATCGACGTCGGACTTCGGCTACGAGGCGGCCCCGCGCGAGCGCCGCTGGGACGGACGATGCGCGGGAACACCATATGCCGCTTCTGGCGGTAGAGCAGGGAGAAGACTGTGCCCAAGCTGAAGGACCTTCTCGACGAGGCTCTTCGCGAGACATGGTCGATGCATCACGGACCGATCGAGGCGTGGCACAGGGAGACGCCGGGTGCCCCCTTCGGTCCCAGCATCGCCGCGGGAGACGAAAGAGGATCGTACCAGACCAGCACGAAGGCCATGAGCGCCCTTGCGGAGATCGCCGACCGGATCATGGCGAACGACGCATCCCTCCGACGCACGGTTGCAGTCGATACGGCTCGACGCGAAGCCGCGACAACACTCGGCGAGTTGCTCAATCAGCTCGCGGCGGCAAACGACCCCGACGCCAACTGGACCGCCTTCAAGGCCCGGTACCTCGAACGGCTCAACCGCGGGAGGTCCCGCATCACCCACTACTTCCCGGTCTGGCTGTTCATCAGGCAGCAGGTATCGGACTTCGACGTCGGGCCCGTGGCTTTCCGTTCGCCAACATCCTGGATCGACGAGGTCGAGCGCCGCCGGGGGCAAAGGTCGACCTGGATGGATGGCGTCCTCGCCATCTGGAACGGCGCGAAGGCCGATCGCGACACCACTGTCGAGGTGCGATCGGTAGCGCGATCGGTACATCCGGACCAATGGGTCGCTTGCGTGACGATCGAAGGGTTCGAGGGCGCCGAGTCCTACCGGCGGTCACTCGTCGCGACCCGCGCCGCCCTCAACGTCCTGAGGCTCCTGGTCGCCTCTCCCGAAAATGCCCGCATCCACGCCGCCGCGGACCATGGGCCGCCCGGGATCGTCGACCGGTTGAACCAGCGGGACGGCTTCGACCTATCGCACGGCGGGTCCTTGCATCGGTCGGGCCTGTCCGGCGCACCCGGTATGGCGGCGAACATCATCGGTCCCCATGCCGCGTTCCTGGAGGCCGCGGGACGTCGCATCAGGCTCACGCTCAGCGTGGATCCCGCCGCCGTCGCGTGCCCGACGCTCTCCGACCGGCTTCTCAACGCGCTCCACTGGTATGGCCGCGGCTGCACCGAGGATGCCGACTTCGAGGCTCTCGTCGACTTGGCGATCGCGCTCGATGTCCTCTCGGGCGCGAAGGAGGAACCCGGAATTCTGGAGCTTTCGGCGAGGCTGATGCGGATCCCGCGATCACACCGGCTGATCAGTGATGGGACGACGCTCAAACAGTTCGTCGGCCACCTCTACGGATACCGGTCCAAAATCGCGCACGGATCGATCCTTGCCCTCGACGAGCACCTGAGAAGCGAGAGGGGACAAGCGGAAGCGTTCACGGCAGCCGTCCTGGTGCGCTACATCGAGGCCCTCGATGCACATGCATCCTCCGGCGGGTCGGATGATCGCGATGGCTTCAGGGACGCCCTGCCGCACATCCCTCCGGATCCGTGATCATCGTCCGCCGGCCGCCGTCTCCGAATGACGCCGCGAGGCGAATGCCCCGTGCCGTGGCACCCGATTGCGAAGCGGTCCGTCCGCGACCGCCAGCAATCCCGCGGAGCGAGGCGACACATCCGCCCAGGTGGCCCATCACGCGACGGACGCGCCCACGAACCGCGCCAGCCGCTCCCGCAGTTGGGCCGCCTCGGCCTCCGCCACCTCGAAGACCTCGTGCCGCGACGCCATCCCGACCTTCCCGATCCACAGGATCCTGCGCCACGCCGGTTAAGATCGGATGCCTTTTCGGGTGACGGTCGCGCGGTAGCGCTAACCCACGACCTGCTCCTCCGAGTTGCCACGGCCCTCCCAGGGACACGCCATGAAACGCTCCGGAGCGCCCATCCGCGAGACTAGGAGCCACTGCAACGCGCGCGAGACCGGCATGCCGCCTCGAATCCTGTTCACTCCGGAAAATCACCGGTCTCACCGAGCCACAGACGGCGGCCGCCTCGGGCTGAACCGCCCCTACCCCACCATCGAGGAGCACGACGAGGCGCTGATCGCCCGCCGGAACGCCGCAGTCGGACCGGGCGACATCCTCTGGCACCTCGGCGACGTCTGCCATCGCTGCCCGGTTGATTGGGCCCGCGCCATCTTCGCGCGCTTCAGCGGCCGACGCCGCTTCCTCGTGCGCGGCAAACACGAAAAGATCAACGTGCGCCTTGCCTGGGACGTGATGTTCGCCGTCGCCCGCGTCCCGGAGCCGCTCGCCGGAGGCGGCGTCCAGGGCGTCTGGTGCTCCCACTACATCCAGCGCGACTGGCTCCGCCTCCACCACGGCGACATCTGACCTGACCGGCACCTATGCCGAGGGCGAAGAGTCAATCTAATCTGCAAGGCGCCGCGCCAAGTCATTCCAATCGTTTCGAAATTGTTGGCTGTTATTGCTTGGGGATCATGCGTTTTGCTGCGGAGGCCCTCCACCCATCGGCCACTCCCTGCCGATCGCCCCAGGCAGCGGCACGATCTCCGGCGCAGCTGCGACAGAGCGACGTTATCGAGCTTGACGGCAGACCAAGGGCCCGAGGCGGTACGCTGCTAAGGCCGTAGGAAAGTCGATAACGCGGAAGGCCGACCCATGACGATCGAGCCTCCGCGTTCCGTACCTTCGGATGAACGCCTGTCGTTCCTTTGTCGTGCCTTCATCCGAGCCGGCGACATGAGGACGGGTCAGGTCGATAGATCGGCATCTTCGTTCTCGACTGGTCATGACCCGCAACTGCGGGGTCCCGCGTCTCATGGCTGCGACCGGGCGCTTCTCCGAAGTCCCGCTGCCGAACGGCCGTCGCCGTGGACTAGCTGAAACAGGGTACAACATGAACAGGTTGTGGCCCCCGGCGGCCGCGATCTCCAGGGCGCGCTTGGCGCCCTCCTGCCCCTTGATGTCGGCGAGGTCCGGGAGCGGCCCGGCCGGCGCGGCGACGGCGGGCTCCGGCCGCGCCATCACCTGGCTGCCCTTGAAGTGGTTGGCGAGCTGGATCAGCGAGCGCGGCGCGAGCACGTCGAGGTCGCCCCCCGCCCAGGCCGCCTCCGGCCCGGTGGGCGCCGGGCAGATGAGCCCGAGCCCCCGATCGGCCGCCGCCATCGCGGCCGGCAGCACGCCGCTCACCGCCGTGATGCTGCCGTCGAGGGCGAGCTCGCCCAGGACGCAGTAGCCGGCGAGCGCGTCCGCCGGGATCGCGCCGATGGCCGCCATGACGCCCAGAGCGATCGGCAGGTCGAAATGCGAGCCTTCCTTGGGAAGATCCGCCGGGGCGAGGTTCACCGTGATGCGCTTGGCCGGCAGCGCCAGCCCCGAGGCGATCAGCGCTCCGCGGACCCGCTCGCGCGATTCCGCCACCGCCTTGTCGGGCAGACCGACGACGGTGAACACCACCGAGCCCGGCACGATCTGGACCTGCACGTCCACCGCCCGCGCCTCGATGCCCTCGAAGGCCACGGTGGCGACGCGGGTGACCATTCGTGCAGTGTCCTCGCCGCCGCGTTCCGGTACGGCCAAGATGTGCGGCAGATTCGGTGGCGGCTCAAGGGGATCGTCGCCATGGAACTCCGCCGCGGCACGCCTGTTCACAGCCGGAAACAATTGCCGGATCGGAGACAGCCATGCGCCTGACCACGTCCCTTCTCGCCCTGACCTTGATCGCGGGCACCGGCCTCGCCGCCCGCGCCGACGAGAAGCTTCCGCCCGATCAGCAGGCCAAGGTCGAGGCCATGCTCAAGCAGGAGGGCTTCACCAAGTGGAAGGAGATCGAGCTCGACGACGGCATGATCGAGGTCGACGACGCGATCGACGCGAGCGGCAAGCAGTTCGACCTGAAGCTCGATCCGAAGACCCTGGCCATCGTGAAGCGCAAGGCCGAGTGAGGCAGCGCTTCGGCTGCGCTTCGACTCGGCTTCAGCAGCGCTTGCGTTCGGGCCGAGGCCCGGCCATATAGCCGGCGGGGGGTTGGCGAGGGACGTTTCACTCGCCAACCGGGTCAGGTCCGGAAGGAAGCAGCCCTAACGAGACCGAGCGGGTCTTCGTCCAGCCTCCCACCTCATCCCACGGCGCGCGGCAGCCGGACCCAGATACGGCATGGACGCTACGACCGGCACGCCTGACGACGAGCCGGGCCTGCCCGGGTTTCCAGC
Organism: Methylobacterium sp. 190mf; assembly: GCF_900107945.1. Taxonomy (NCBI): domain Bacteria; kingdom Pseudomonadati; phylum Pseudomonadota; class Alphaproteobacteria; order Hyphomicrobiales; family Methylobacteriaceae; genus Methylobacterium; species Methylobacterium sp. 190mf. The sequence continues at coordinate 20,573 of NZ_FNVI01000021.1, forward strand.
GCCCCCCGCCGCGGCGACGCCCTACCGGGTGCTCGCGCGCAAGTACCGCCCCACCAATTTCGGCGACCTGATCGGCCAGGACGCGATGGTGCGGACCCTCGCCAACGGGTTCGCGGCCAACCGCATTCCGCAGGCCTGGATGCTCACCGGCGTCCGCGGAGTCGGCAAGACCACGACGGCCCGCATCCTGGCGCGCGGCCTCAACTACGCCCGCGCCGGACAGCCCGACACCGGCCCGACCGTGTCGATGCCGGAACTCGGCCTGCACTGCGCGGCGATCATGGAATCCCGGCACATGGACGTGCTGGAGATGGACGCCGCCTCGCATACCGGCATCGACGACGTCCGGGCGATCATCGACGGCATCCGCTACGGGCCAGTCTCGGCGCGCTACAAGGTCTACATCGTGGACGAGGTCCACATGCTCTCCGAGAAGGCGTTCAACGCCTTCCTGAAGACGCTGGAGGAGCCGCCACCGCACGCGAAATTCGTGTTCGCCACCACGGAGATCCGCAAGGTCCCGGTGACGATCCTGTCCCGCTGCCAGCGATTCGACCTGCGCCGGGTCGAGGCGCCGACCCTGCACGCGCATCTCGCGAAGGTCTGCGCGGCCGAGGGCGTATCGGTCGAGGACGAGGCTCTGGGCGCCATCGTGCGCGCCGCGGAAGGGTCGGTGCGCGACGCGCTCTCGCTGCTCGACCAGGCGATCGCCCACGGCGCCGGCACGATCACGGCGCAGAGCGTGCGCGACATGCTGGGCCTCGCTGACCGCGCCCGAATCCTCGACCTGTTCGAGGCGGTGATGCGCGGCGCGGTGCCGGCCGCCTTCGCGGAGCTGCGGGCGCAGTACGATTCCGGCGCGGACCCGTCGGTCGTGCTCTCGGATCTCGCGGCCTTCACGCACCTCGTCACCCGGCTCAAGGTGGTGCCGGAAGCCGCCGCCGACCCGACGCTCAGCGAGACCGAGCGCGTCCGCGGTGCCGCGTTCGCCGAGAAGCTCTCAATCCGCGCCCTGTCGCGGGCGTGGCAGATCCTGCTGAAGGCGATTCCCGAGGTCCAGGCGGCGCCCCGGCCCCTCGCGGCCGCCGAGATGGCGATCGTGCGCCTCGCCTACGCGGCCGACCTGCCCACACCCGACGAGGCCCTGCGCCAGCTCCGGGCCGAGGCCGCCGCCGCGCCCGCGGACGAGGCCCCGGTCGCGTCGGTCCGGCCGCCCCTCCCGCCGATTCCCGACCTGCGCGGCGGCGGTTCCGCAGCGCTCGCCGCGGCACCCCGCACGGTCGCTCCGGAGCCCGCCCCGGTCGCGGCGCCCCTGGCCGCGCCCGTCGCGGTGAACGCGCCGGCGAGCGTCCCGATCAGCGCGCCCGCAAGTGCGCCCGTCGGTGCGGCGGCGCCGAGGCCGGCGCCCGCGGCACCGCCGACGCCGCGCCTCGGTCGGTTCGAGGACCTGATCGCGCTGGCCGACGCCAACCGGGACATCCTGCTGCGGACCGCGCTGGAGCGCGACGTCCACCTAGTGCGCTTCGAGGAGGGCCGGATCGAGTTCCGCCTCGCCTCCGGCGGCCGGTCGAGCCTCGCCAACGACATCGCCGCCGCCATCGAGCGCTGGACCGGGCGGCGCTGGGTGGTGGCCCTGTCGAAGGACGAGGGCGCCCCGACCCTCGACGCGGCCGCCCGTGCCGCGACCGAGACACGCCGGGAGAACGCCGCCGCCGACCCGTTCGTGCGCGAGGTTCTGACGCGCTTCCCCGGGGCCGAGATCGTCGACGTGCGCGAGACAATCTCCGAGGCCCTCCCCTCCGCCGAGCAGGAGATCCTCGGGGAAGGTGACGCCGCGCGGGTCGGCGAGGTCGAGGACGACGACGCCTGACGCACGGTGGCGCCCGGGCCGCTCCATACCCAGATCAGACGAGGAAACGGAAAGAGAGCCGCATGCGCGACCTGATGGGCATCATGAAGCAGGCTCAGGCCATGCAGGAGAAGATGGCCAACCTGCAGTCCGAGATGGACGAGATCGAGGTGACCGGCGCCTCCGGCGGCGGCTCCGTCCGGGTCACCATGAGCGCCAAGGGCCAGATGAAGGGAGTCAGCATCGACCCCTCGCTGATGGTGGCGGACGAGCGCGAGATTCTTGAGGACCTGATCGTCGCGGCCTGCAACGACGCCCGCGGGAAGGCCGAGGCGACCATGCAGGAGCGCATGGCCGAGCTGACCAAGGGCCTGCCCCTGCCGCCGGGCATGAAGCTGCCGTTCTAGGACGCATCCCGGACAGGACGTCCGAACCGTCTTCGCGAGCGCAGCGAAGCAACCCGGTCGCGCTACGCTCGCAGATGTCGCGCTGCCCTGGATAGCTTCCCTGCGCTCGCTAAGACGAACGGGACGGGCGGCCCCGCGGGCCGCCCGCTCTCGGTTTACGCCGCGATCGCCTGCGCGGTCGGCCCGGCGGCGCGCACGTCGGCGTCGACATGGGCCTCGAACCGCTTGAAGTTGTCGTCGAACATCTTCACGAGCCGCGCCGCCGTCTCCACGAAGGCGCCCTTGTTGGCCCAGGTCTTCACCGGGGTCAGGATGTGCGGCTCGACGCCCGGAACCGAGACCGGCACCGCGAAGCCGAAATACGGGTCGCGGCGGAACTCGGCCTGCGCCAGCGAGCCGTCGAGGGCGGCGCTCAGCAGGCGGCGCGTCACGCGGATCGGCATCCGCCGGCCGGTGCCGACGCCGCCGCCGGTCCAGCCCGTGTTGACCAGCCAGCAATCGACGCTGTGCTTGGCGATGAGGTCGCGCAGCAGGTTGCCGTAGGTGCTCGGATGCCGCGGCATGAACGGCGCGCCGAAGCAGGTCGAGAAGGTCGCCTCGGGCCCGGTCAGGCCGCGCTCGGTGCCGGCCACCTTGGCGGTGTAGCCCGAGAGGAAGTGGTACATCGCCTCGGCGCCGGTGAGCTTGGCGATCGGCGGCATCACCCCGAAGGCGTCGCAGGTCAGCATGACGATGTTCTTCGGATGCCCGGCCCGGCCGGAGGCGCTGGCGTTGGCGATGAAGTCCAGCGGGTAGGCACAGCGGGTGTTCTCGGTGAGCGACGCGTCGTCGAAATCCGGTGCGCGGGTGACCGGATCGATGATCACGTTCTCCATCACCGTGCCGAAGCGCTCGGTGGTGGCGTAGATCTCCGGCTCGGCGTTGCGCGAGAGGCGGATGGTCTTGGCGTAGCAGCCGCCCTCGAAGTTGAAGATGCCCTCGTTCGACCAGCCATGCTCGTCGTCGCCCAGCAGCTGGCGGGAGCTGTCGTTCGACAGCGTCGTCTTGCCGGTGCCCGAGAGGCCGAAGAAGATCGCCGAGCCGCCCTCGGCATCGAGCGCCGCGTTGGCGGAGCAGTGCATCGGCATCACGCCCTGGCCGGGCAGGATGTAGTTCAGGTAGGTGAAGACCGACTTCTTCATCTCGCCCGCGTAGGCGGAGCCGCCGATCAGCACGAGCTTCTTCGAGAAGTCGATGGCGATCACGGTCTTCGACCGGCAGCCGTGCCGGGCGGGATCGGCCTGGAAGCTCGGCAGGTCGATGATCGTCATGTCCGGCACGTAGGACGCGATCTCGGAGCGGTCCGGACGGATCAGCAGGTTGCGGATGAACAGCGAGTGCCACGCGAACTCGGTGAAGACCCGGGCCTTGACCCGGTAGGCCGGATCGGCGCCGCCGTAGAGGTCCTGGGCGAACAGCTCCTTGCCCTCGGCGTGCTTCAGGAAGTCCTGGCGCAGGGTCTCGAATTGCTCGGGCGTGATGGCGCCGTTGTTGTCCCACCAGACCTCGTTCTCGGTGCCGGCGTCGCGCACCACGAACTTGTCCTTGGGCGAGCGGCCGGTATGGCTGCCGGTGGTGGCGACGAGGGCGCCGCCGCGGGCGAGCTGCGCCTCCTTGCGGGACAGGGCCTCCTCGTAGAGGCGCGGGGCCTCGAAATTCCAGTGGACGGCCTTGAGGTCGCGGAAGCCCGCCGCCTCGGCGCCGTGGGCCGCGTTGTGATCACCGATGTTGGTCATGATCGTATCTCCCGGGCCCCTGTTCGACCGTCGACGCGACTGAGCCGGACGGCACCGCCGTCCGGGTTTGCCCGGGAGACGTCCGTGCGGTCGTACAGGACCGCCGCACGCAGGTTCTCCGTTCCCGGCCGCTCGCCATCCCACTCACGCGTAGGCGGCGAAGCTTCGCTGTCATAATGGGCTCCGCCGGGAGCCCGCAACGTGTACAAACAGGTTAGACCACAGTCGTGGACTCAGGAACCCAGGTCTGTAAGCAGTTCCGTTCGTCGTGCAGCATAATGCCACCGGCGAAGCGGCGTCGGAATACCCATATACCACATACGATGGACCGCATCGGCGCGCGGACCCTTGCGCGGCGCCCGGCGCCGTCTATGCCCGTCCCGATCCGCAGCCCCTTCCTCGCCCCAGAGGCACGATGCCCCAAGCCGTCGCCGGCCCCGAGATCGAGCGCCTGATCCAGCTCCTCGCCCGCATGCCGGGCCTCGGACCGCGCTCGGCGCGGCGGGCTGCCCTGCAGCTCATCAAGAAGCGCGACACGCTGCTCGGGCCCCTCGCCGACGCGATGCGGGTGGCGGCCGACCGCATCATCGTATGCACGAGCTGCGGGAACGTCGACACCTCCGACCCGTGCACGATCTGCCGCGACGCCGAGCGGGATCCGACGACGCTCGTGGTGGTGGAGGACGTGTCCGACCTCTGGGCGCTGGAGCGGTCCGGGGCCGTGAAGGCGCGCTACCACGTGCTCGGCGGCGTCCTCTCGGCGCTCGACGGCGTCCGTCCGGAGCACCTGAACCTCGCGAGCCTCGTGGAGCGCGTGGCCCGGCCCGAGGTGACCGAGGTCATCCTGGCGCTCAACGCCACCGTCGACGGCCAGACCACCGCCCACTACGTCACGGAGTCGATCCGGCACTGCGACGTGAAGGTCACGCGCCTCGCCCACGGCGTGCCGGTCGGCGGCGAGCTCGACTACCTCGACGAGGGCACGCTCTCGGCGGCGATCCGCAGCCGGACGGTGTTCTGAGGGCCGGCGACAGGTCGCGAACCGGTATTTGACCGGTCCTCGGCCGCATCCTATTCGACGGTGAGCCCGGACCCGTGCCGGCGCCTTCCCTGCCGGTTCCCGCCATGACCATCCGCCCGCTCGTCATCCTTCCCGATCCCGTCCTGCGCCTGGGCTCCGAACCGGTCGGGCCGATTACCGCCGAGATCCGGACCCTCGTCGCCGACATGTTCGAGACGATGTACGACGCTCCTGGCGTCGGGCTGGCGGCGATCCAGATCGGCGTGGCGAAGCGCGTCGTGACGATCGACACGTCGAAGGAGGAAGGCGTCCGCGACGCGCGAGTCTTCATCAATCCCGAGATCGTCTGGTCGTCCGAGGAGAAGCGGGTCTACGACGAGGGCTGCCTGTCGATCCCGGACTACTACGCCGAGGTCGAGCGCCCGGACCGGGTGCGCGTGAAGTTCCGAGACCTCGACGGCAAGGAGCAGGAGATCGAGGCCGACGGCCTGCTCTCGACCTGCATCCAGCACGAGATCGACCACCTGAACGGCGTGCTGTTCATCGATCACCTGTCGAAGCTGAAGCGCGACCGGGTGATCAAGAAGTTCACCAAGGCGGCCAAGCGCGACGCGGCCTGAGCCGGCCATGCGCGTCGTCTTCATGGGCACGCCGGACTTCGCGGTGCCGACGCTCGCGCGGCTCGCGCAGGACGGGCACGACATCGCGGCGGTCTACACCCGCGCGCCCGCCAGGGCCGGCCGCGGCATGAGCCTGCGCCCCTCCCCGGTCCACGCGCTCGCCGACACGCTCGGCGCGCCGGTCCTGACGCCCGCGACGCTCCGCACGCCCGAAGCCGCCGAGACCTTCGCGGCGCACCGGGCGGACGTCGCGGTCGTCGTGGCCTACGGGATGCTGCTGCCGCAGGCGATCCTCGACGCGCCGCGGTACGGCTGTCTCAACCTGCACGGATCCCTGCTGCCGCGCTGGCGCGGCGCGGCGCCGATCCAGCGCGCCGTGATGGCGGGCGACGCCGAGAGCGGCGTCGGCGTCATGCGGATGGAGGCCGGTCTCGACACAGGCCCGGTCGCCCTCGAGGCGCGGTTGCCGATCACCCCGGGCATGACGGCGGGCGCCCTGCACGACGCGCTCATGCCCCTCGGCGCCGACCTGATGGCGCGGGCCCTCGCGGCGCTGGACGCGGGCACGCTGACCTTCGCGCCGCAGCCGGAGGACGGAATCGTCTACGCCCATAAGATCACCAACGACGAGGCGCGGATCGACTGGTTCCGCCCGGCGGCCGAGGTCGCCAACCGGATCAACGGGCTGTCGCCGTTCCCCGGTGCCTTCTTCGAGGTCGATCTCGGCAAGGGCTCCGAGCGCGTGAAGGTGCTCCGCGCCGCCCCGGCGGAGGGTTCGGGCGCGCCGGGCACGCTGCGCGATTCCGAAGGCACCGTCGCCTGCGGGGACGGCGCCGTCCGGCTCCTGGAGCTGCGCCGCGCCGGGAAGGGCGGCAGCGCCAGCGGGGCCGAGTTCGTCCGCGGCGCCCGCCTGACGCCCGGCGCCCGCCTCGGCTGATGCGCGTCGCCCGTTCACGGCATTCGGCGCGCGGCCCGACCCGTCATCGCGAGCGCAGCGAAGCGACCCAGGGCAGCGCACCCTGGCGAGGCTCGGCGCGACGCCGGATCGCTTCGGCACGCTCGCAGAAACGATCGCGCGCGCAGCTTTCCGAAGCTCTGTGCCGTATCGCGAGATCGAACATCGGAGCGCTATCGAGAGACCTTGAGGGGGCCGGCTGATGCCCCGCTACAAGCTCGTCATCGAGTACGACGGCGGTCCGTTCTGCGGCTGGCAGCGGCAGGCGGACGATCCCACGGTCCAGGGCGCGATCGAGGCGGCGGTCACGCGCTTCTCCGGCGAGGAGGCCCGGCTCACCTGCGCGGGCCGGACCGATGCCGGCGTGCACGCGATCCATCAGGTCGCCCATCTCGACCTCGCCAAGGACTGGCGGACCGACACGGTGCGGGACGCCCTGAACGCCCATCTGCGGCCGCAGCCGGTGGCGATCCTGTCCGCCGAGACCGTGCCGGAGAGCTTCGACGCCCGCCACTCGGCGATCCGCCGGCACTACCGCTACCGCATCCTCAATCGGCGCAGCCCCGCGGCGCTGACGCGCGCCCATGTCTGGCACGTGCCGTGGCCCCTCGACGCGGCACTCATGCACGAAGCCGCCCAGCGCCTCGTCGGCCGCCACGACTTCTCGGCCTTCCGGGCCGCCGAGTGCCAGGCGAACAGCCCGATCCGCACGCTGGAGCAGCTCGACGTGGGCCGCACGCCGATGGCGCTCCACGACGAGATCGTTGTCGCGACGTCGGCGCGCTCGTTCCTGCACCATCAGGTGCGGGCGATGGTCGGCACGCTGATGCTCGCCGGCTGCCGCCGCCTCTCGGCGGACGCGGTCGCCGCTATCCTGGCCTCGGGCGACAAGCGCCGGTGCGGGCCGCTGGCCCCGGCCGCCGGGCTGACCTTCGTGGGCGTCGACTACGAACCGGGGAAGTAGGCGTCGAGCACGCGCCCGTAGATCGCCGTCAGCCGCTCTAGGTCGGCGACCGCCACGCACTCGTCGGTCTGGTGCATGGTCTCGCCGACGAGGCCGAACTCGATCACCGGGCAGGCATCCTTGATGAAGCGGGCATCCGACGTGCCGCCCGTCGTGGAGAGCGTCGGGGTCAGGCCGGTCTCGGCCCGGATCGCCTCCGCGACCAGCGTCACGAAGGCGTCCGGCCGCGTCAGGAAGGCCGGCGCGTTCGAGGGCTGCAGATCCAGGCTGAAGCGCACCGCGTTCCCGGCCGCCTGCTCCAGGCGCCGACGGATCTCTTCGCCCAGGCTCTCGGCCGTCCAGTCGTCATTGAAGCGGACGTTGAAGGTCGCCCGGGCGGTCGCCGGGATCACGTTGGTGGCCGGGTTGCCGACGTCGATCGTGGTGAATTCGAGGTTCGAGGCGTCGAAATGCCCCGTCCCGCGATCCAGCGGCTCGGCGACCAGCGCCGAGGCGAGGCGCAGCAGGCCCGGGATCGGGTTCTCGGCCTTGTGCGGGTAGGCGACGTGGCCCTGCCGGCCGAGAACGGTGAGCTTGCCGGTCAGCGACCCGCGCCGGCCGATCTTGATCATCTCGCCGAGCCGGCCCGGATTGGTCGGCTCCCCGAGGACACAGTGGTCGAACCGCTCGCCCCGGCGCCGCGCCCAGTCGAGGAGCTTCACGGTGCCGTTGACCGCCGGTCCCTCCTCGTCGCCGGTGATCAGGAACGCGATGGAGCCGCCGAAATCGGCGCCGCGCCGGTCGAGGAAGGCGAGGGTCGCCGCGAGCATGCAGGCGACGCCGCCCTTCATATCGGCCGCTCCCCGCCCGTACAGCATCCCGTCGGCCACGGCGCCCGCGAAGGGATCGTGGCGCCACGCGCCCTCGCCCTCCGGCACGACGTCGGTGTGACCGGCGAAGACGAGGCACGGACCGTCCCGCCCGACGCGGGCGTAGAGGTTCGGTGTGTCGGGGTAGCCGGGCTCCGAGAAGACCGGCCGCTCGACCGCGAAGCCGGCCGGCCGGAGCGCGTCGGCGACGACGTCGAGGGCGCCCCGATCCTCCGGCGTCACGGACCGGCACCGGATCAGGTCCTGCGCGAGGCGCAGGGCCGCGTCGGGGGCGTGATGATCTGCCGGCATGAACCCGTCCTCGGCGGCGCGACGTGCCGCGCGGCCCGCTTAACCCGAAGCGGGCCGCCCCGGAACTCCCGTCCCGGGCCCTACTTGGTCACCACGACCTGCACGTCGCCGTGGCGGCGCTGCACCGACACGGTGACGTCGTCGTCATAGCGCTGGAACCGGATGTCCAGGCGCGAGCCGCCGAGCTTGACGTTGTAGAGCGTCACCCCGTCGAGGAAGCCCGGCAGGATCGGGTTCTTGAGCCGGACACGGTTGCGCTCGTGGTCCAGTTCGAGGCCTAGGCAGGCCGCCAGGAACGCGAACGGCGCCGCCGCCGCCCAGGCCTGCGGGCTGCAGGCGACCGGGTACGAGACGGGGCCGCGCTGCTTGCGGCGCATGAAGCCGCAGAACAGCTCTGGCAGCCGCTTCTGGTCCTGGTAGAGCGAGGTGTCGAACATCCCCTGGAAGATGCGCGCGGCCTCGTGCTTGCGGTCGTAGCGCGCCAGACCCATCGCGATCAGCGCGTTGTCGTGCGGCCAGATCGAGCCGTTGTGGTAGGACATCGGGTTGTAGCGCGCCTCGCCCTTGGCGATCGTGCGCACACCCCAGCCGTTGAAGCCGTCCTTGCACAGCAGCGTCTCGGCGACCCGCGCCGCCCGCTCCGGCTTGGCGATGCCGGTGAACAGGGCGTGGCCGGCATTGGAGGAGCGCACCGCGCACTGCTTCTTGGCGCCGTCGAGCGCCAGCGCGTAGGTGCCGATCTCCTCGTTCCAGAACGCCGCGTCGAACCGCTCGCGCAGGCTCGCCGCCTCCTGGGTGAGGCGCTCCGCCATCGGGTCGTGGCCGAGGAGCGCCGCGAGCTTCGCCATGCCGTTCTTGGCGGCGTAGACGTAGCCCTGCACCTCGCAGAGGGCGATCGGGCCCTTGGCCAGGTGACCGTCGGTGTGGAAGATCGAGTCGTGGCTGTCCTTCCAGCCCTGATTCTCGAGACCCTTGTCGGTGTCGCGGGCGTACTCGACGAAGCCGTCGCCGTCGCGGTCGCCGTAGCGGTCCATCCATTCGAGCGCGAGTTCGAGGGCCGGCCAGATCGCCCGCACGGTCTCGAGGTCGCCCGTGACGGCGTAGTACTCCCAGGCCAGCATCACGAAGAGCGGCGTGCCGTCGATGGTGCCGTAATAGTGCCGGAACGGCACCTCGCCGAGCATCGCCATCTCGCCGCGCCGGGTCTCGTGGAGGACCTTGCCGGGCTGCGCGTCGGCGGCCGGATCGACCGCCTTGGCCTGGGTCGAGGCGAGGTAGCGCAGCACGCCCCGGGCGAATTTCGGGTCGATCCAGAGCGCCATCATCGCGGTGATGATGCCGTCGCGCCCGAACACCGTGGAGTACCAGGGGATGCCGGCGAAGGGGTAGATGCCCTCCGGGGTTCGGCTCGCGAGCATGTAGAGGTCGGCGGTCGCCCGGCACAGCCCCTCGTTGAACTGGTCGTTCGACGAGATGATCGTGGTGATGCCCGCCGTCAGCGCCCGCAGGTCGCGCCGCGAATCGCGGTAGGCGCGGGCGAAGATCGTCCCCTCGCCGAGATCCTTCGGCTCGCGCCGGGCACCGCCGGCATTGGCGGCGAGCGTCAGCTTGGCGGCCGCGTCCTCGCCGACCATCGTGTCGGTCGGGGGCTTGGTGAAGGCCCGGTGCGCCTCGAAGGTGACGCGGATGAACAGGGAGGTCCGGCCCTCCGGCGGGAGCGACACGTCGAACACGACCTTGCCGGGCTCGATCGAATCGGGCTTCGGGCCGAAATGCAGGGAGGTCGTCCGGACGATCTCGTCCAGGCCGACGTAGCGGAACTGCACCTCGCGGTCGCTCGCCACGAGCACGCCGCGCTTGCCGCGCTCCTGTCGATCTGTCCCGCGAACCTCGAAGAGGTCGCGGAAATCCGCGTCGAAGGTGACGGCGATGCGCAGGCGCCGGTGCTTCGAATCGTAGGAGCGGAGGCCGATCCGGTCGTAGCAGGCGCCGCGGAACAGGAACTTGGTGCGCTCGATCGCGATCGTCTCGCGGGGGATCGAGGTCTCGTCGTGGGCGTCGATGCGGATGTCGGGCGTCGTCATGTCGACGCTGAGGGCGCCGTTATCGTCCTGCATCACCGAGGAGAGCATCAGCGGGCGCTGGCCCTCGACCGTCACCTCCAGGCGCGAGAGGTAGCGCGTGTCCTGGAAATAGAGGCCTTCCGGCCCGGGCTGGACGCCGATGTCGCCGTAGGAATCGAGGACGCCGAAGGCCTCGCCGAACTTCAGCGAGCGCAGCGGCCGCTCGACCAGGGAGGTCTGCGCCTCGATGTGATAGGTCGGGAGGACGTCGTCCGCGTCCTGGAATCCGTGCGCCACGCTTCCGGCGCTCGCCGCGGTCCGGGCCTTCGCATCGTGGGCCGCTGCCGTGTTGTCCGCCGCCATGCAGGGCATCTCCGGGTGCAAGTGAGGGGTGCGAATCGAGAGGGCTGCTGCATCCCTTCGATGCAGCAGCCCTTGTTCACCCTACGGATGAGTCGCCTTTAAGACGCTAGGCCGAGCCGGCCCCGCCTCGCAAGCCCGGTGCCGGCTTTCAGGCCGGCATGGCGGCGACCGGGATCGCCGGACGCGCGGAGCCGTTGACCTCGCCGTACTGCGGCATGAAGCCGGACTTCGGCAGCTTGATCACGTCGGCGCCGCGGGCGAGCAGGTCCTCGTAGGCGGCGACGTACTTCTTCACCATGCACTCGGCGGTGAAGGCGCTCTCGAAGTGGCGGCGCACGCCGGCGCGGCTCATGGTCTTGACCTTGGCGACCGCGGCCACGGCGTCGTCCATGTTCTCGCAGAGAACGCCGCCCACGCCGTCCTTGATGACCTCCGGCACGGAGCCGTTCCGGAACGCGATCACCGGGGTGCCGGCCGACATCGCCTCGATCATCACGAGGCCGAAGGGCTCGGGCCAATCGATCGGGAAGGCGAGCGCCAGGGCATTGCCGAGAAAGTCCTTCTTCTGCTCCTCGTTGATCTCGCCGATGTACTCGATCAGCGGGTGATGGATCATCGGCTCGATGACTTCGTCCCAGTAATCCTGGTCGGCCTTGTCGACCTTGGCGGCGATCTTAAGGGGCGTGCCGGAACGGATCGCCATCTCGATCGCGCGGTCGGGCCGCTTCTCGGGCGAGATCCGGCCGAGGAAGGCTAGGTAGCCGCCCTTGGCGTCCGGGTAGTACGGGCAGTTCTCGGCCGGCAGGCCGTGATGGATCGTCGCCAGCCAGTTCGAGGTCGGCGGCATGGGCAGGCGCTGGTTGTCCGAGATCGAGACCAGCGGCATGCCCGTGAAGGTGCGGTAGACCGGCATGAAGTCCGGCACGTCCAGGCGACCGTGCATCGTGGTGATGCACTTATGGTTCAGATCCTCGAACATCGGGTACTGAAGCAGGTCGATGTGGAAGTGCAGGATGTCGAACTCGTGCGCGCGGCGGTGCACCTGATGCAGCATCGCCAGGTGGCTGGCCGTGTGATCCCGGTAGCCGAGCAGGCGGAGGCCTTCGGGCGTGCAGGCCGCGAGCTTGGCAGTCGTCTCGGAGTCACCGCTCGCGAACAGCGTGACTTCGTGGCCCTGGCGAACCAGTTCCTCTGTAATCCAGCTGACGACGCGCTCGGTGCCGCCGTAGAACTTCGGAGGGACGGCCTCCGACAACGGAGCGATCTGGGCAATGCGCACGAAGTGTCTCCTGGTTGGCCAATTTGACGGGGGGTCTAACCCTGCCGGCCTGAGCGGGACATGAATGAAACCGACGGCTAAGGTTATGGTTCCTGGCGCACCCGCTGTCCCTCGCCGTTTTGTGCGGCGCGCAAGCCGTCCCCGAATTCCTCCGAATCAGCACGGGCGAAACGGCCGCTGCCCCGCCGTTGCCGGCTCGCCGGCGCGGGTGTGTGCAGAGGGGCCCGGTCCCAGGGCTCGATACGCCGGAGCCCGGCGACGCGTTCCCCCGGATCTCGATCTCGTGCTCCGATCCGCGGGCGTTGCCGCCGCGTCAGCTTTCTGTCATAAGCCGCCCCGCGTCGAACCGCCCGGCCGATAGGGCTGCCGTGGCGGCTCGTGCTGCTCCACCAGAAGCATCAGCGCGCGAACCCCATCCGATCCTCCCGGGTCGGTCCGGGATCATTTCGCGCAACGGAGAGCCAAATGCCCAAGTTGAAGACGAAATCGGGCGCGAAGAAGCGCTTCAAGATCACCGGCACCGGCAAGGTGATGTACGCCCAGGCCGGCAAGCGCCACGGGATGATCAAGCGGACGACCAAGCAGATCCGCAACCTGCGCGGCACCACGACCCTGTTCGAGGGCGATGCCGCCAACGTGAAGAAGTACTTCCTGCCGAACGCGCGGTAAGTCCTTCAACACCCGTTGCCACTGTCTTTCGTCGAATCCAGGAGATAACCGATGGCCCGCGTCAAGCGCGGCGTGACCAGTCACGCGAAGCACAAGAAGGTTCTGAAGGCCGCCAAGGGCTATTACGGCCGGCGCAAAAATACGATCCGCATCGCCAAGCAGGCGGTCGAGAAGGGCATGCAGTATGCCTACCGCGACCGCAAGAACAAGAAGCGCACGTTCCGCGCCCTCTGGATCCAGCGCCTCAACGCGGCGGTCCGCGAGCACGGCCTGACATACTCGCGCTTCATCGACGGCCTGGCGAAGTCGGGCATCGTCGTCGACCGCAAGGCCCTGTCGGAGCTGGCGATCCACGAGCCGGCGAGCTTCGCCGCCGTCGTCGAGAAGGCGAAGGCCGCGCTGCCGCAGAACACCGCCAAGGCCGCCTGATCCAGGCCTGAGGCGAGACGGACGGAAGGCGCGGTTCCCCAGGGAGCCGCGCCTTCGTCGTTTACGAGGTCCCGCGCCTCGCGCTTGCGCCGGCGCCCGCAACGCGCGAGAGCACGGCCCGACGGCCGACTCCGCCAACCCTGCTCGAAGACAGCGATGACCGATCTCGACACCCTGGAACGCGACCTCCTGGCCCAGGTGAGCGCGGCCTCCGACGAGGCCACCCTCGACGCGGTCCGCGTCGCCGCGCTCGGCAAGAAGGGCAGCGTCTCGGATCTGCTGAAGACGCTCGGGTCGATGACGCCGGACGAGCGCAAGGAGCGCGGGCCCCTGATCAACGGGCTGCGCGACCGGGTCCAGGGCGCCGTCACCGCCCGCAAGACCGAACTCGCCGAGGCCGCCCTGGAGGCCCGCCTCGCCTCCGAGCGGGTCGACGTGACCCTGCCGGTCCGCGAGGCCCCCGAGGTGCGCGGCCGGATCCACCCGATCTCCCAGGTGATCGACGAGATCACCGCGATCTTCGCCGACATGGGCTTCGCGGTCGCCGAGGGTCCGGACATCGAGACGGACGAGCTGAACTTCACGGCGCTCAACTTCCCGCCCGGCCACCCGGCCCGCGAGATGCACGACACCTTCTTCCTGGCGCCCGACCGCGACGGGCAGCGCAAGGTGCTGCGCACCCACACCTCGCCTGTACAGGTCCGGACCATGCGGGCGCAGACGCCACCGATCCGCGTGATCATCCCGGGGCGGACCTACCGGCACGATTCCGACCAGACCCACACGCCGATGTTTCACCAAGTCGAGGGGCTGGTGATCGACAAGGCGGCCAACATCGCCAACCTGAAATGGGTGCTGGAGGAGTTCTGCAAGGCGTTCTTCGAGGTCGACGGCGTGAAGATGCGCTTCCGCCCGTCCTTCTTCCCCTTCACCGAGCCCTCCGCCGAGGTCGACATCCAGTGCTCGCGCAAGGGCGGCGAGATCCGCTTCGGCGAGGGGGACGACTGGCTGGAGATCCTGGGCTGCGGGATGGTCCACCCGAACGTGCTGCGCAATTGCGGGCTCGACCCGGACGCCGTGCAGGGCTTCGCCTTCGGTGTCGGCATCGACCGCATCGCCATGCTGAAATACGGCATGCCGGACCTGCGCCCGTTCTTCGAGGCCGACGTCCGCTGGCTCGACCATTACGGCTTCCGCCCGCTCGACGTGCCGAGCCTCGTGGGCGGCCTCACGAGCTGAGCCGCCCCGGCCCCGCGATCCTGTTCCTCCGACGGTCGAGCCGATACCGGGCTCTCGAAGGTCCATCATGAAATTCACCCTCTCCTGGCTCAAGGACCACCTCGACACCGAGGCCTCCCTCGACACCGTCGCCGAGACGCTCACGCGGATCGGCCTTGAGGTGGAGGGCGTCGAGGACAAGGCCGCCGCGCTCAGGCCCTACGTGATCGCCCGGATCCTGACGGCCGAGCAGCACCCGAACGCCGACCGGCTCCGGGTCTGCACGGTCGACACCGGCACGGGCACCCCCGTGCAGGTGGTGTGCGGCGCCCCGAACGCCCGGGCCGACCTCGTCTCGGTCTTCGCGCCGCCCGGCACCTACGTCCCGGGCAAGAACATCACCCTGTCGGTGGGCACGATCCGCGGCGTCGAGAGCCACGGCATGCTGTGCTCGGGCGCCGAGCTCGGCCTCGGCGACGACCACGACGGCATCCTGGAACTCCCGACCGACGCGCCGGTCGGCCAGGCCTACGCGCTCTACGCCGGGCTCGACGATCCGGTCATCGAGATCAACCTGACGCCGAACCGTCCGGACTGCACCTCCGTCCACGGCATCGCCCGCGACCTCGCGGCGGCCGGCCTCGGCACGCTCAAGGGCGAGACGCTGCCGGGCCTGCGCGGCGAGGGTCCCTGCCCGGTCGCGGTCGCGGTCGAGCTCGCCCTCGATCCGGCCGACCGGCACCTCGCCCCGATGTTCGCCCTGCGGCTCGTGCGCGGCGTCCGGAACGGCCCGTCGCCGGCCTGGATGCAGGCCCGGCTGCGCGCCATCGGCCTGCGGCCGATCAACAGTCTCGTCGACATCACCAACTACGTCACCTTCGACCGCGGGCGGCCACTGCACGTCTTCGACGCTGCCAAAGTCGCCGGCACGCTGACCGTGCGGCGGGCGCGGGCGGGCGAGAGCCTGCGCGCCCTCGACGGCCGGACCCACACGCTGACCGACGACACCGTGGTGATCGCCGACGCGAACGGCGTCGAATCCATCGCCGGCATCATGGGCGGCGAGGCGTCGGGCTGCGACGCCGGCACCGTGGACGTGCTGATCGAGTCGGCCCTGTGGGACCCGACCAACATCGCCCAGTCGGGCCGACGGCTCGGCATCATCACCGACGCGCGCTACCGCTTCGAGCGGGGCGTCGACCCGGCCTTCACGGTTCCCGGCCTCGACCTCGCGACGCGGCTGGTGGTCGATCTCTGCGGCGGAACGCCGACCGAGGCGCACGTCGCCGGCGCGCCGCCCGAATCCCGGCGCAGCATCGACTTCCCTTGGACCGAGGTCCGCCGCCTCGCCGGACTGGACGTGCCACGCACCGAGATGCAGCAGATCCTCGAGACGCTGGGCTTCCACGTCTCCGGCACCGGGGACCGGGTGACGGTGCTGCCCCCGTCCTGGCGGCCCGACGTCGAGGGCAAGGCCGACCTCGTCGAGGAGGTCGTCCGCATCGCCGGGCTCGACCGGATCGCGGCCGAGCCCCTGCCGCCGCTCGCCGGGATCGGCCGCCCGCTGCTCACCGTGATGCAGAAGCGGACCCGCCTCGCCAAGCGCGCCCTGGCGAGCCGCGGCCTCATGGAGGCGGTCACGTGGTCGTTCGTGCCGCACGACGACGCCGTCCTGTTCGGCGGCGGCGGGGCCGACCTGGTGCTGGCCAACCCGATCGCCTCGGAGCTGTCCGACATGCGGCCGAGCCTGGTGCCGGGCCTCCTGCGCGCGGCGCAACGCAATGCCGACCGCGGCTACCCGGACGCCGCCCTGTTCGAGGTCGGCCAGTGCTTCGCCTCGGACGTACCGGAAGGCCAGACCGTCCGCGCGGCGGCGGTCCGCCGCGGCGGCGCGACCCTGGCCGGCGCCGGGCGGCACTGGGACGGCACGGCGGCGACCGTCGACGCGTTCGACGCCAAGGCGGACGCCATCGCGTTGCTCGGCAGCCTGGTCGTGCCGACCGGCGGCCTCCAGATCACGCCCGGCGGCCCGTCCTGGCTGCATCCCGGCCGCTCCGGCACGCTGCGTTTCGGTCCGAAGACGGAGATCGGCTGGTTCGGGGAGGTGCATCCGCGAACGCTACAGGCCCTCGACCTGAAGGGAACGCTCGTGGCCTTCGAGATCGTCCTCGACGCCCTGCCCCTGCCCAAGCTCAAGCCGACCAAGGCCAAAGCCGCCCTGGCACTGTCGGAATTCCAGCCGCTGTCGCGGGACTTCGCCTTCGTGGTCGGCCGCGACGTGCCGGCGGGTGACATCGTCAAGGCCGCCCAGAACGCCGAGCGCAAGCTGGTGACGGGTGTCGATGTGTTCGACCTCTACGAGGGGCCGGGCGTGCCGGACGGCGCGAAGTCGGTGGCGATCGCGGTGCGTCTCCAGCCCGTCGAGCGGACCCTGACCGACGCGGAGATCGAGGCAGTGAGCGCCAGGATCGTCGCCGAGGTCACCCGCAAGACGGGCGCGACGCTCCGGGCCTGAGGCGCCGCCATGGACCGGATCGCCCTGCTCATCGACGACCTCGCGGCGGCCGAGTACCGGCCGAAGGCGGCGTTGCGGGAGGCCCTGAACCACCCCGCCGCCGTCGCGGAGGCGACGCTGCCGCTGCTGGAGGCGGCCGCCGACGGGCGCGAGCTGGCAGCGGAGGAGACGAACCTCCTGTTCTGGGGCCTGCACGTCATGGCCCATGCCCGGGACACGCGCGCCCTCGCGCCGCTCCTCAGGCTGCTCCGGCACGATGAGGAGACCCTCGACGCGGTGCTGGGGGACGCCGTCACGGCGACGCTGGCCAAGGTCGTGGCGAGCCTGTTCGACGGCGATCCGCAGCCGCTGTTCCGCCTGATCCTGGACAGCACGGTCGACGATCACGCGCGCATGGCGCTGATGTGCGCCTGCACCTTCCTGACCCTGGAGGGACGGATCGACCGGGCCGCGATGCACGACCTGCTGGTCCGTTTCGACGACGCGCAGGCCGCCGTGGAGGACGGGCCGGCCTGGGTCGGCTGGGAGGAGACGATCGCGCATCTCGGCTTCCGGGACCTCGCGCCGCGCGCGGCCGCGGCCCGCGCCGACGGACGGCTCACCGACGAGATCAGCGACGCCGACTGGTTCAAGGAGGCCCTGCGCAAGGCCGAGACCAAGCCGGACGACCGGGACCGGCTCGGGCCCTACCAGTACGGCTACCTCGACGATCCGGTCGAGGCTCTCGACTGGGCCGAGGAGGGCGCGGGCGAGCCGCAGCGCAACCCGTTCAAGGATGTCGGCCGCAACGATCCCTGCCCCTGCGGCTCGGGCAAGAAGTTCAAGAAGTGCTGCCTCGGCAAGGCGGAGGCGGAGGGGCCTTGGATGCCGCCGGAACCCCTAGGCCGCTGAGGCGCCGCTGCCGCTGAGCGGGTTCTCGGGATCCCAGCCGTAGCTCAGGGTCTCGAACCGCATGGCGCGGGCGTCGACCATGAGGAGGCGCCCGACGAGGGGCTCGCCGAAGCCCGCCACGGCCCGGATCACCTCCATGGCCATCAGCGAGCCCATGACGCCGGCGAGCGCGCCGAGCACGCCGGCCTCCGCGCAGGCGGGCACACTGCCGGGCGGCGGCGGGTTCGGGAAGAGGCAGCGATAGGTCGGGTTCGGCGTCCCGTCGGGCCCCGTCTCGTGGGCCCGGATCGTGGTCAGCGTGCCGTCGAAGCGGCCCAGAGCCGCGGTCACCAGCGGCCGACGCGCCCGGAAGCAGGCGTCCGACACCGCGTAGCGCGTGGCGAAATTGTCGGACCCATCCGCCACGAGGTCATAGCCGGCGATCAGGTCGACGGCGTTGTCCGCGTCGATCCGGAACGGGTGCGGGACCACCGACACGTGCGGGTTGAGGCGCGCCACCGCGTCGGCCGCGCTCTCGACCTTCAGCCGACCGAGATCCGACGTCCCGTGGATCACCTGCCGCTGCAGGTTCGACAGGGAGACCGTGTCGTCGTCGACGAGGCCGATCGTGCCGATCCCCGCGGCGGCGAGGTACTGGATCAGCGGCGCGCCGAGGCCGCCCGCCCCGACGACGAGGATCCGGGCGGCCTTGAGCCGGGCCTGACCGGGACCGCCGACCTCCGCGAGGACGAGGTGGCGGGCGTAGCGTTCGATCTCATCGGGAGCGAGAGCCATGGCCTGCCCATAGACTGCCGTGGCCGCGCATGGAAGGATCGGGCGCGTCTCGAAGGCTCGTCGGAATCTCGGCCGACGCTTCGACCTCGTCATCGCGAGCGTAGCGAAGCGACCCAGGTCAGCGGGACGTCTCTCAGCGCAGCGCAACACTGGGTGGCTTCGCTCCGCTCGCAGAGACGGTGGTGCGGTGATCAGCAGGAAGCGATTTAGCCCCCCTCAAGATCCGCTGTTCGAGGGCTCGGTACGCGAAACGCCGCCCCGGTGAGGAGGCGGCGCGGGTCTCGCGTCTCTGGATCCGGGCCGCTCAGCGCGGCGCGAGGATCATGATCATCTGCCGGCCTTCGAGCATCGGCTCGCTCTCGACCTTGGCGATCTCGGCGGTCTCGCTCTTCACGCGCTCCAGGAGGCGCAGACCGATGTCCTGGTGAGCCATCTCACGACCGCGGAAGCGCAGGGTCACCTTGACCTTGTCGCCCTCCTCGAAGAAGCGGTGCACCGACTTCATCTTGGTGTCGTAGTCGTGCTTGTCGATGCCGGGGCGGAGCTTGATCTCCTTCACCTCGACGGTCTTCTGCCGCTTGCGGGCCTCGTTCTGCTTCTTCTGCTCGTTGAAGCGGAAGCGCCCGTAATCGAGCAGCTTGCAGACGGGCGGCACGGAGTTCGGCGCGATCTCCACGAGATCGAGACCGGCCTCCTCGGCCAGATTGAGGGCGTCGAAGAAGGGAACGACGCCGCGGTTCTGCCCGGTGTCGTCGATCAGCTGCACTTCCCGCACACCGCGAATGTCGCGGTTGGCGCGCGGCCCGTCCTTCTGCGGGGCCGGCATGGCTCTCATCGGTCTACGAATGGCTTAGGTCTCCTGCTGCAACGGCGAAACGGCGGATCTTCAGGAAGATCTCCTGACCGCCAGCCGCTCCGGTCTCATCCGGACATACAACGTTGGTGGAACCGCGGCCAGAGTCAACCGGCTACCATCGCGACGCCGGAAATAATCGGCCGCCGCGTCGCGATTCGAGTCCGATGCCCTCAGGTCGAACGGCCGAGCAGCTCGGCGTAGACCGCCAGCGTGTCGCCGACCATCCGCTCCAGGGAGAAGTGCGCCTCGACATGCGCGCGGCTGCGCCGACCGAGGGCGTCGCGGGCGCTCGCGCCGAGAGAGAGGGCCTCGGTCAGAGCGGCGGCGAGCGCGGCCGGGTCGCCGGGCGGCACGCGCCATCCGGTGCGCTGGCCGGCGGGGGTCTCGGGCGGTGCCAGCACCGTCTCCGGCACCGCTCCGAGATCCGAGACGACCACGGGTGCGCCGAGCGCCTGCGCCTCGACGGCCGAGCGGCCGAAGGCCTCGGGCTCCACGGACGGCACCGCCACCACCGATGCGGCGCGGAAGGCCGCCGGCATGTCGGTGCAGTGCCCGACCCTGCGGACGATGCCCTCGAGCCCGCGCGCGGCGATCAGCGCGTCGAGCTCGCGCTCGTAGGCGGCGCGGCCCTGCGGGTCCCCCGCGAGGACCACGGCCAGGTCCGGGACGCCGCGATCGCGCATCCGCGCGGCGGCCTCGATCAGCACGCGGTGGCCCTTCCATGCCGTGAGGCGGGCGGCCAGCAGGATCACCCGCTCGTGCGGCGCCACGTTCCAGCTCCGGCGCAGCGCCTCGACCCGGGCGGCCCCGACCGCCACCGGGTTGAACACCGCGAGGTCGGTGCCGCGGTGGATGACCCGCACGCGGTCGCCGGCCTGCTCGGCGTGCAACCGGTGGATCAGGTCCGCGGTGTAGTGCGAGTTGGCGATCACCACGTCGCCGCGGGCCATGATCGAGTTGTAGAGGACCTTCACGCCGGTCCGGCCGGAATAGCTGCCGTGATAGGTGGTCACGAACGGGAGCCCGAGCCGGCGCGCCGCCCCGAGGGCGACCCAGGCGGGCGCGCGGGAGCGGGCGTGGATGATCTGCACCTTCTCGCGGCGGCAGAGCGCCATCAGCCGCAGGACGTTCACCGCCATCGAGGCCGGGTTCTTCGACGCGGCCGGGAATCGGAGCCAGTGCCCGCCCTTGGCCTGCAACTCGCCGACGAGCCGTCCGCCCTCGGTCGCCACCAGGGCGCGGGCGCCCACGGCCGCGAGGCCGCCCGCGACGTCGACGGTGGTACGCTCGGCGCCGCCCGCATCGAGTTCGGGGATGATCTGCAGGATGCGGGCGCCGGCCAGCGCCCCGACCTCCGCCGGGAACCCCGACAGGGCGTGGGGGCCGTCGCCCGTTCGCGGGCCCTCGGCGAGGACGCGCAGGCCCCCGGCCGGTATCTGCCAAATGCTCGCTGCCATTGATCCAGCATCGCCGCCGGGCTTTACGGTCCGGTAAACGAGAGTTGAAGCCGAACCGTTCAGGACCGGACTTCTTCCATGTCGAGACAGGGATACCGGAGAGAACGATGACGGATACGGCCCCCGAGTTCCTGACCGTCGGCATCGGCGACGAGGCCCGCCGCATCGCCGTGCGGGTGCGCGCGGGCGGCGGGCCGCCGGTGGTCTGGCTCGGCGGCTTTCGCTCCGACATGACCGCGACCAAGGCGACGGCGCTCGATGCCTGGGCCGAACGGACGGGCCGGGCGCTCGTGCGGTTCGACTACGCCGCGCACGGTGCCTCGGGCGGCACGTTCACGGACTGCACCATCTCGTCGTGGCTCGAGGACGCGCAGGCGGTCCTGGCGGCCTACGTGACGGAGGCGCCGGTGCTCGTCGGCTCGTCGATGGGCGGCTGGATCGCCTGCCTGGGGGCCCGCGACCGGGCCGCGCGCGGGAAGGCCACGGCGGGGCTGGTGCTCATCGCGCCGGCCCTCGACTTCACCGAGGAGCTGATCTGGAACCGCCTCAGCGAGGCGGCGCGCGCCATGCTAATCCGCGACGGCGTCCTCCGGAAGCCCAGCGACTACGCGCCGGAGCCGGACCCGATCACGCGGGCCCTGATCGACGACGGCCGCCGACACTGCATGCTGGGCGGCCAAGTCGATCCGGGCTGCCCGGTGCACATCCTCCAGGGCATGCGGGACACCGACGTCCCCTACACGCACGCCCTGCGAATCCTCGACCGCCTGCCGGCCGAAGGGACGGTGCTGACACTGATCGCCGACGGCGACCACCGCCTGTCGCGGCCGCAGGACATCGCGCGGCTCGTGGCGGCGGTGGCCGAGATCGCCTGACCGGTCTCCCGGCCAGGCCTCTCAGCGGGTCGGGTGCAGGGTCAATGCAGGCTGACGGGCTGCAGGTCGTGCGCGGCGGCGTTGGCCAGCACGACGTCCCGCGAATCGGCGAGCATGATCGGCGCGCCGCTCGCCGAGAGCAGGGCGAACAGGTCGAGGCCGGGCGTCAGCTCGGGGGCCTGCGGGAAGAAGCGGCGGACCTCGTCGGACCGGATCGGCCGGACGTAGGCGATGTGCCCCTCGCCCAGCGCCGCGAGATCGGCCGGCTGGAAATCGGCCGGATCGAGATCGGCGGGGGTCAGAGGAGACGGATTCAGATCGGTCATAAAGCCCTCCTGGGGTGGCAGAGCGTCCACCGCCGATCCTGAAGGCATCGGCGGCTCCACCCTGATGTGGGGATCCGCGCCGGCCAATCAATCGGTCGGCGTCAGCCGCGGGCGCCGATATCGATCTTGCGCACGATGCGGTCCGGCTCCGGCCGGACCAGATCGATCGACAGGAGGCCGTTGGCGAGGTCGGCGCCGAGCACCTCCATGCCGTCCGCGAGCAGGAAGGCCCGCTGGAACTGCCGCGCCGCGATGCCGCGGTGCAGGAAGTGGCGCTCGCGCTCGTCGACCTGCCGGCCGCGCACGACGAGCTGGCTCTCCTCCAGCATCACGTCCAGCTGATCGCGGGTGAAGCCGGCCACCGCCAGGGTGATCCGCAGGCGCTCGGGCTCGCTCTCGGTGCGGGGCAGGCGCTCGATGTTGTAGGGGGGGTAGCCGTCGTTGGCGGCCTTGGAGACCCGGTCGAGGGCCTGCTCGATCTCGTCGAAGCCGAGCAGGAACGGGTGCCCGAAGGGCGAGGATCGAGTCATCGCGGCCATCATCCAGAAAGCGAAGCCTCCGACCCCGGGATCTGCCGCAATCCCGGGATGCCCGAGCACCTCGTCGACAGGAGCCCGCCCGGGGCAGCGCTCCGCCGGACGCGACGACGCCGGCGACTCGGAGATATGGCCAAGGCCTTCCGGGCCATCAAGGGAGGGGACCGGAATCGACGGCGACCCGTGGTCGCGCATTTCCGGGAAGTTTCGGCAAATTTAAGCGGGATCGATAGGCAAAGCCTGCAACGGCCACGCTTTCTTCTAACAGTTTGGAACTGCTCTGATTTTCTCGCCGGGCCTTGATCCGGGCGGCGGGCCTGGATACTGCCGCGGCAGGCGACGATCCGGCTCCCGAGCTCGATCGCCGCGATCCATTTCCGCGAGGCGCCGGAGCCGTGAGCACGCCCATGACCCCGTCGGACCACGCGGCGATGCGGCGCGTCGCAGACGTGTGCGGCGACGAGGCCGACATCCTGGCCCTGTCGGTGGCCCGCTTCGTGGCGGCCGGCTACATGACCAGCGACGTCGCCTGCTGGAACGCGGCCTTCGACGGGGCCGAGCAGTTGCTCGGGCCGACGGAAGGGTGCCGCTTCGTCGCCTGCGTGGTCGCGATCATCCGGGCGCTCCGCGCGGAACGCGACGGCGACTGGTCGTTCATGCCGGCGAGCTGCTGCCGCGTGACCGGTCACGAATGCGCGCTGGTGAAGCTGATCAACCGGGGCCGGCAGCGCCTCTGGGCGGATCTCGAGGCCGCCGCGGCCGAGATCACCGGCCAGGACGCGGCGCCGCGCCTCGTGGCGGCGGTCCGCGCCGCGGTCGGGCCGCTCGACGCGGCGGCCGAGCGCCTCGCCCCGGCCTCCTGCCCCGCCGGAACGGTGCTGCACTGATTCGGCTCCCCGTCACCCCGGACCGCGCGGCCCGAGCCGCCGGCCGGCGCGAACTCGAAGAGGACTTTGTCACGGTGCTTGCCCTGCGCGCTCCCCTGTACCGCCGTCGGATCGGGCGTGTCGCCCTCGACACGGCGGCCTGCTTCGCGCTCTCGGCGCTGCTCGTCGTGTCGGCCCTGGCGCAGGACGCGTCCGAGAAGGCGCCGATCAAGTTGCAGCTCAACAAGGTCGAGACCGCGGGCGAGGCCTGCCGGATCACCATGGTGATCGACAACAAGGGTTCGGGCCTCAAGTCCTACAAGGTGGATCTCTTCGCCTTCGACCCCGAGGGCGTCGCGCAGAAGCGCGTGGCGGTCGAACTCGGGCCGCTGCCGCCGAAGAAGACCACCGTGAAGATCTTCGATTTCCCCGGCATCGCCTGCAACAAGGTCGGTCGCGTCCTCCTGAACGACGTCCTGACCTGCGACGGCGGCGATCCGGGCCGCGAGGCCTGCCTCGAGCGGACCGAGACCGACAGCAAGGCCGGCCTGCCGTTCGACCGCTGATGCGGATGGTGTGACGGCTGACGAGACCAAACCGCCCGGCGGCGAGAGCCGCCGGGCGGCCTGCGGCTTTCGCCGCACCCCGAGACGATGGCGGCGCGACGCCGCGTGAGACCAGGACGCCAGGAGCCCGCGATGGACCCGACACAAGCCCCGATCGAGGCGGCCCACGACTTCTCGTTCCTCGGCCTGTTCCTGCAGGCCGACCCGATCGTGAAGGGCGTGATGATCCTGCTGGTGATCGCCTCGATCGCCTGCTGGACGGTGGTGTTCGAGAAGGTCATCCGGCTCGCCGCCGCGCGGCGCCAGGCCAAGGCCTTCGCGAATCTGGTCCGCTCCGGGGGCAGCCTCGACGGCGAGCATCGCGGCATCGCCGGCCACGTGGTGAAGGCGGCGATCGACGCGTGGCGCGATCAGGATTCCTCCGAGACCCGGGCCGAGCGCCGCGACCGCATCGAGCGGGCGATGAAGGGCGCCCTCGCCATCGAGGTGAAGCGCCTGCGCACCGGCCTGTCGCTGCTGGCGACCTCCGGCTCCACGGCCCCGTTCGTCGGCCTGTTCGGCACCGTCTGGGGCATCATGAACTCGTTCTCGTCCATCGCCCGGAGCCAGGACACCTCCCTCGCCGTCGTGGCGCCGGGCATCGCGGAGGCGCTTTTCGCCACGGCGATCGGTCTCGTCGTCGCGATCCCGGCGGTGATGGCCTACAACAAGCTCTCGAGCGACGTGAGCGGCATCCAGAGCACCTTCTCGTCCTATATCTCGGTCCTGGGCAACCGCCTCGCGCGCGACCGCGCCGGCGCCCACCGCGCGGCCGCCGAGTAGCGCGGCCGGCGCCAGCCCCCAGAGAGCCGAACGTAAAGGTACCGGAGACGCCCCATGGCGATGGGATCCATTCGCGCGAACGACGACGACGACCTCGACGACGTGCCGATGTCCGACATCAACGTCACCCCGATGGTCGACGTGATGCTCGTGCTGCTGATCATCTTCATGGTCGCCGCGCCGCTGATGACCACCGGCGTGCCGGTCCAGCTGCCGAAGACCGCGGCGCCCAAGGTCGCGCAGTCGAAGAAGCCCGCCGAGGTGACGGTGGACAAGGACGGCAACCCGTCCATCGCCAAGGAGGTGTTCACGATGGAGAGCATCGTGCCGCGCCTGCGCGAGATGGCGGCGGCCGACAAGGATCAGGTGATCCTCGTGCGCGGCGACCGCGACGTGCCCTACGGCAAGGTCATGGAGGTCATGGGCCTCGTCGGGCAGGCCGGCTTCACCAAGGTGTCGCTGATCGCGCAGTCGCCCGGCGGCGCCGCTCCGGCCTCGCCTGGCGCCGCCCCGGCCGCCCCCGCCGCCCCCGCAGGGACCGCGCGCTGAGCCGATGAGCACCTACACGTCGACGGATATGCCGGCCGGTCTCGGCGAGCGCCGCCCGTCCGGGCTGCTCGCCGCTTTCCTGGTCGCCCTCGGGCTGCACGCCTGCGTGCTCGCCGCCGTGATGTTCCTGCGGCTCTCCCCGCCCGCACCGCCCGGCGAGCAGCAGATCACCGTCGACCTCGCGCCGCTCATGACCGACGCGGCCACCGAGGCCCCGGCGGAGCAGCAGATGAGCCAGGAAGCCCCGCCGGAGGCGAAGCCGGTGGACACGCCGCCCGACGAGGCCGTCCAGCCGCCGCCGCCGACCGAGATGACCGAGGTGAAGCCGGAGGACACCCAGGCAATCGAGATGCCGCAAGAGGCTCAACCCGTGGAGGCGCAGAGCCAGGTGATCACCTCCGCGTCCGAGGCCGCCGAGCCGCTGGCGCCGCCGCCCACCGAGGTTGCCAAGTCCGAGGAGCCGCCCAAGCCGACGCCCGATCCGGCGAAGCTGAAGGCGGAGCGCGAGGCCAAGCTGCGCAAGATCCGGGAGGAGAAACTCCGCGAGCAGAAGCGCGAGGAGGCGCGGCAGGAGCGCCTGGAGGAGATCCGCGAGGCGAAGGCCAAGGCTGCGCGCGAGGCGAAGGCGCGCGAGGCCAAGGCGCGGGCTGGCGCCGAGCGGAGTTCGGCGTCGGCCTCGCGGGCTAACGCGGCCGGCCGGGCCGCCGCGGGCAACGATCCGAGCGCCATGCGCCAGTGGCAGGGCGCCATCAGCGCGGCGATCCACAGCCGGATGAACGTGAACGCGGCCGTCGGCACAGGCGGCGGGACCGCGGTGGTGCGCTTCACCGTGATGCGCTCGGGTCAGGTGACGGGCGCCGGCGTGGCCCGGTCCAGCGGCGTCGGCCAGATCGACAGCGCCGCCCTCGCGGCGGTGCGCGGCTCGATGCCGGCGGCGCCCCCTGGCGTGACGCAGTCCAGCCTGTCGGTCTCCATTCCGCTCAACTTCCGCGTGCGCTGATCGGAGGACGATCCGGGCCGGATCCCGCCCGGCCGACCGCGAGCCCGATCCGGATCGTCCGGCGGACGCGTACGAATGGTGTGCGCCGTCAGTCCCACGCGGCGATCCGGATTCGCCATCGGCCGCGCGGGCATGCTAAAGCCTTCGTGAACCTGCCTTCCCCGCGCGCCTGACGGCGATGCGGGAGGGCGCCGATCCGGCCTTGCCCCCCGCCCCTCGAACAGGCCGGACCCGCTCAGACCCCGTCCCGCGCAGGCTGCGCCGGGTCGGACCCGTCGAGCCGGGGTGAAAGGGACAGGATGAACGACGACACTGAGTACGACCTCGACGAGGTGAATGCCACCCGCGACGCGGAGGCGGAAGCCAAGACCCGGGCGGAGAACCGCGCCGAGCGCGCGGAACGGGCGGAGCGCATGGCTCGCGAGGGCGCCCAGGCGATGGCGGAGCACCACGCGGCCATCAAGGCGATGGACGAGCGGACGGTGCGGCTGCGCTCGCTCCGGCTCGCCAAGGAGGCCGCGGACGCGCAGGCCAAGGCGGCCGAGAAGGGAGCCAAGGCGGCCGCCAAGGGCAGCGCGAAGAAGGCCGCGCCGAAGAAGACGACCGCGAAGGGCTAGGGGTCGATGGCCGAAGACCGCAACCGCCGCCGCTTCACCGACCCGCGCGCGGCAGCCGAGGCGGCATTCCGGGCCGCCACGAGCCCGAAGACGGCCGCTCCGCCGCCGCAGGCCGCGCCGCGGCCGGCGACGGTCCCGGGCTCCCGGGAAGTGGTGAGCCTGCGCCTCGACAGCGCCGTGCTCGCGCATTTCCAGAAAGACGGCCCGGGCTGGCAGGACCGCATCAACGACGCGCTCAAGGCCCTCGTACCGGCGGCCGAGGCCTGAGACCTCCCGCGCGGGGAACGCCGTCGCGCCTGGGACCGGTGCTCAGACCGGCTTCGGCCGCTCGCGCAGGATCCGGTTCACCGCCCGGTCGAGGGCGGACAGAAAGGCCGACCGGTCGGCGCGCGAGAACGGTTTCGGCCCGCCCGTGATGGTCCCGGCCTCGCGCAACGATTGCATCAAGTCGCGCGTCGCGAGGGCGAGACCGATCCCGGCCTCGCTGAACGGCTTCCCAGTGAACGCCAGGACCGTGGCGCCGGCCTTCACGCAGCGCGCGGCCAGCGGAACGTCGGCGGTGAGGACGATGCTCCCGGGTCCGGCCCGCGCGGCGATCCAGTCGTCGGCGGCGTCGAGTTCCGGGCCGACGACCACGCGCTCGATCCAGGGCTCGCGCGGTAGGTTCAGCACGCTGTTGGCGACGACGTGGACGGTCAGGCCGTAGCGCTCGGCGACCCGGTAGGTCTCGTCTTTGACCGGGCAGGCATCGGCGTCGAGGTAGATCGGCGGGCGCGCCGGCGCGTCGCTCATGGCCGGGGCACCAGCTTCGAGGTGAAACCCGCCAGGATCAGGAGCACGCCCAGGGCGAACTGGCCGTGCTCGATATCGCCGCCCACCGACAGAACGACGGCGCGGCCGAAGACCGCGAGCCCGATCAGCGGCAGCCCGAAGCGCAGCGCCATCTTCACGGCGATCAGGGTGTTCGCCCGCGCGGTGCTCGCCCCGGCCATCAGCGGGCGACCGCGGCGCGGCGCGGCGCGAGATCCGCCACGGGCGCGGTCTCGGCGGGGCCGCGCTCGAGCGTCGCCACCGACAGCGGCGCGCCGCGGCCGCGGAGCGCGTGGGCGCCGAGGGACCGTGCCCGGACGCCGGCCGGAAGGCGCGGGAGGCGGTTGAGCAGATCCTGCGAGATCAGGATGCCGACGCCCAGCGGGCGGCACAGGGCCTCGATCCGCGACGTCACGTTCACGGCGTCGCCGAAATACGCGATCTTGTGGCGGTCGACCCCGACTTCGGCCGTGACCACCGAGCCGCCGTGCAGCGCCGCCCGGAGCCGCGGGACCGTCCCGAACCGGGCGGTCCAGGCCGCGGCGTCGGCCTCGATCCGGTCGAGCACCTCGAACACGCAGGTCACGCAGCGCGCGTCCTTGAGGCCGCGGGCCATCGGCCACGTCACCATGGCGAGATCACCGATATAGTCGTCCACCGAGCCGCCGTTGCGCCGCACCGGCTCGGCGAGCGTGGCGAACACGGCGCTGAGATATTCCTGCGCGCGCAGGTCGCCGTGGGTCTCCGCGAAGGCCGTGGAGCCGACCACGTCGAGGAACAGGAAGACCCGCTCCTCCGCCACCGGCTTGTGGTAGCGGCCGATCATGAAGTTCACGAACACCTCGCCGCCGATCAGGTCGCGCATCCGTATGACGAAGACCAGCAGGCCCGACACGGCGAGGGCGTAGGCGAGCACCCGCGCGGTCATGCGGGTCGCGGTCGTGAGGTCGTCCGGTGTCAGGGCGAACGCCCAGACGAGCAGGCCGCCCAGGGCGTTGCCCGCCATGATCATCAGGACATAGGCGAGTTCCGCGGCCAGCACGTAGAGCCAGGCCGGCAGCCGCCGGATCTTCGCCTGCAGGCCGGCCAGGATCAGCCCGCGGTCGAAGGCCAGCACCGTGGCGCCCATGCAGAGGCCGTACGTGAAGCCGGCGAGGGGCGAGGCGCCGGCCGCGAAGATGATGTTGTAGAGCAACCCCGCGCCGGCCGCCGCCAGCAGGATCAGACCCCAGAATATCCGGTGGGCCGGCAGCATCGAGGCATCTCCAGCATGGCCAGCCGACGGACCGTGCGCGGGTCCGGGCGTCGCTTGGCCCTGCGCGGCGGCGCTGCGCGCGGCGGCGCAGACTCGGCGAGCCCGCGCCGCCGGACTTCGGGCATGGGCCTAAAGTTTAGCGCCGCGGGAGGCCGCATGCCATTGCTCAACGCCCCAAGATGGCGCGAGTAAGGCGTGCCGGGTTGTTGCGCGGCCGAGCCGTGATACGCCGGCGGCCCGGGACTCGACCGGACCGCCGCCAGCAACCCCCTGTGACAGCGAAGAGGGAGCGCTGCCATGTACGCCAGGAGCTTCGGCGCGACGCGCGTCTCTGTGCCGGTGATCGGCCAGGGCACGTGGCACATCGACAGTTCGGACCGGACGGACGCGGTCCGGGCGCTGCGGGCCGGGATCGACGCCGGCATGACCCATATCGACACCGCGGAGATGTACGGGGACGCGGAGGCGATCGTCGCCGCCGCCGTCGCGGATTGCCGCGAGGAGGTGTTCCTCGTCTCCAAGGTGGTGCCGGGCAACGCTACGCGCCGGGGCGTCGCGCGGGCCTGTGAGGCGTCGCTCCAGCGTCTGCGGACGGACCGGCTGGACTGCTACCTGCTGCACTGGCCGGGTCAGCACCCGCTCGAGGAGACGATCGCGGGCTTCGAGGATCTGCGCCGGGCCGGCAAGATCCTGTCCTGGGGCGTCAGCAACTTCGACGTCGAGGATCTCGATCGCGTCCGGGCCATCGCGGGGCCGGACCGGATCGCCTGCAATCAGGTCCTCTACCACCTGAACGAGCGGGCCATCGAGCACGCCGTGCTGCCCTGGTGCGAGAAGCACGGCGTCGCCATGGTGGGCTACTCGCCCTTCGGCAGCGGCGACTTCCCCGATCCGGCCAGCGCGGGCGGCCGCGTCCTGGCGGGCATCGCGCAGAACCACGGCACGACGCCCTACGCGGTGGCCCTCGCCTACCTGACCCGGCTGCCGGGCACGTTCACGATCCCCAAGACCGGTCGCCCGGACCGGGCCGTCGAGAATGCCGGCGCGGCGGACCTGCACCTCGGCGCGGCCGAGATCGCCCTGATCGACGCGCATTTCCCCCGCGGACCGCGGCCCCGGATGCTGCCGATGCTGTGAGCCGCGGGCCCGCTCAGGCCCGCAGCGCCAGGGCCACGGGATCCGCCGGCGCGGCGGCGCGGACGCGGTTGCGCCCGGCCTTCTTGGCCGCGTAGAGGGCGGCGTCGGCCGCCGTGAACAGCCCTTCGGGCGGATCGCCGCCGGCCGGATCGGCACAGGCGACGCCGATGCTCACCGTCGCGATGCCACCGACCTCCGGGGCGTGGGGGATGCGGAGGTTCACCACGGCCCGGCGGACGCGCTCCGCCGCGACGCTGGCGGCCGTCGCGTCGACGCTCGGTAACAGGGCGACGAACTCCTCGCCGCCGATCCGGAAGCTCAGGCCGGCGGTATCGAGGGTGCGTTGCAGGCACTCCGCCACCGCTTTCAGCGCCTCGTCGCCGCGCTGGTGACCGAAGCGGTCGTTGAACTGCTTGAAGTGGTCAGCATCGACGATCAACAGCGCCAGGGGCGTCCGCAGCTGTGCGGCCCGCTTCCACTCCACGGCGAAGTGCTCGTCGTAGCTGCGCCGGTTCGGCAGGCCCGTCAGGCCGTCGGTCCGCGCGAGCACGGCGAGCGCGGCGTTGGCCTCGCGGCTGGAGGCTTCCGCGGCCACGTGGCGCCCGACCTCCCGGTGCAGCAGGATCGTCAGGCCGAAGGCGAGGAGGCAGAGGCACAGGATCAGGACGGCGACGATCGCCGCCTTGTAGATCCAGCCGCTGCGGATGCTGTCGACGTCCGTCGCCACGGTCACGATCAGCGGCAGGTCGTCGAGGTCGGCGAAGCTGTAGACCCGCTCGACGCCGTCGAGGAACGAGCGCCCCTGGAACTCGCCGCGCGCCTTGGCCCGGTACATCTTGTAGCCGGGGCTCGCGCTGATGTTCTGGCCGAGCGCCTCCGGCCGTGCCGGCGCCCGGATCAGCAGCGTCCCGTCCCGGTGGAAGACGTTCAGAGCGATGCCGTCGTCGAAATGCAGGCGCTCGAACAGCGCCTGAAAATGCGCGAGCCTGATCGATCCCGACACGATCCCGGCGAATGAGCCGTCGGGCGTCCAGATCCGCCGGGTCATGCGGATGATGGGCTCACCGGTCATGAGAGATACGGTCGGCCCGGACAGGATCAGGCCGCCTTCGGGATTCGACCGATGGAACTCGAATTCCGGCAGCGTGCGCATGTTGGGCCGGGTCCGCACGCCGGGATCGCTCGTCAGCCGGACGTCGCCGGCCGCGTCCGTGACAGCGATCGGACCGAGGCCGGAGCCCGCCACAGCCGTGTCGAACAGCGCCAGGCGCCGAATATCCGGGTCCAAGGCCGCGATGTCGGCGCGACTCGCGAGCCGTGCGGAGTTCCGCAGCGAGAGGTCGTAGACCCGCAGGCTATGGCCGACGCCCTCCTCGATCACCGCCAGGAGATTCCCGGCGTTGCGGCGGGCGTTGTGCCAAGCGACGTCCCGCAGATCCAGGCAGAGATAGACGCCGAGCAGCGCGAGGCAGAGCAGTAGGCATGTGCCGGCCGCCGCGATCAGGCGCGAGGCGCGATCGTCCAGGTGAGCTCTGATCGCTGTAGCGGTCGCGCGCAGGAGCATTGGCTCGATCGGGCTGCCACGAACCGCGCCATTGCGGTTGACGGGCTTACTGTTCACCCGATCTTACGTCCACGAAGATTGAAAAAGCGGTTATTGGCGGCACTAAGAAGCGCTGAATCACCGCTAATACAAATACAGGCCGCCGCGGCTGTCAGTCCCGCCTCGACGCGTTCACCGTGGGCCGGAGCCCGGGTGTGATCGCGCAGATGCACGAAGGCGCGCGCCGCGGGCCGCCTCTCGCCCGCAACGCGCGCCGCCGCCTGGTCCCGACGAACGCGGAAACCACGGAGCGTCAGTCACCGATGCCGAACAGCTTCTCGATGAAGTTGCGGTCGTCCTTCGGTGCGCGCCGCGACGGTGCGGCCTGGCGCGGCGCCGGGGCCTCCGGCTCGCCGAGGATCTGGCCCAGGAGCCCGCCCGGGCCCGCCGGGGCGGCACTCGCCACCGAGGCGGTCGTCTCCGGCTGGCGGCGCCAGCGGTTGAGGCCCGGGAGCGGGACCGGCGTCTGCCCCTTCAGGGCTTGGGTCATATAGGTCTTCCAGATCTCCGCCGGCAGGTTGCCGCCGGTGACCTTCTTGGTGAGCTCGCCGTCGTCGTTGCCGAGCCAGACGCCGGTCACGAGGCTGCCCGAGAAACCCATGAACCACGCGTCGCGGTAATCCTGGGTGGTGCCGCTCTTGCCCGCGAGGTCCCAGCCGGGAATGTCGGCCTTCTTGCCGGTGCCGCTGACGAAGGTCTCGTGCATCATGGCGTTCATCATGCCGTCGGCGTTGGCGTCGATGACCCGGCCCAGACCGTTGTCGGACCGCTTGTAGAGGACCTTCCCGTCCTGGCTCTTCACGGCGGTGACCACGTAGGGGATCACGCCGATGCCACCGTTGGCGAAGGCCCCGTAGGCGCCGACCATCTCCAAGAGCGTGACCTCGGACGTGCCGAGGGCGATGGAGCCGTTGGCCTGGAGCGACGAGGTGATGCCGAGCCGCTGGGCGGTCTGGACCACGGTCTTCGGCCCGACCTCCTGGCCGAGGCGCACCGCGACGGTGTTGAGCGACTGGGCGAGCGCCGTCCGCAGGGTGACGGGACCCTCGTAGCGGTGGGAGTAGTTCTCCGGCGCCCAGTTGCCGATCCGGATCGGCGCGTCCTCCCGGACCGTGTCGGGCGTGGCGCCGTGCTCCACGGCCGCGAGGTACACGAAGGGCTTGAACGAGGAGCCGGGCTGACGCTTGGCGGTCGTGGCCCGGTTGAACTGGCTCTGCGCGTAGTCGCGGCCGCCGATCAGGGCGCGGATGGCGCCGTCCGGCCGCATCGAGACCAGCGCCCCCTGGCTGACGTTGTAGCGCGTGCCCTTGGCGTTGAGCTCGTCGGTGAGCGCCTTCTCGGCCGCCGCCTGGAGGCTCGGATCGACCGTGGTCTGGACCGTGATGTCGGTGTCGAACTTGCCGACGTAATCGTCGAGCACGTCCATCACGAGGTCGGCGACGTAGTTGGCCGACCCGCCGCCGCGGGCGTTGGCGGGCTTCGCCGGCTGGGCGAGCGCCACCTTGACGTCCTGCGCCGACGCGAAGCCCAGCTCCTGCATGGCGGCGAGCACCTGCGCGGCGCGGGCCTGGGCGGCCGGGAGGTTGCGGTTCGGGGCAAGGCGCGAGGGCGCCTGCACGAGGCCGCCGAGCATCGCGGCCTGCGCGAGGCTCACCTCCTTGGCAGGCTTGCCGAAATAGCGCTGCGCCGCCGCCTCGACGCCGTAGGCGCCGGCGCCGAAATAGACGCGGTTCAGGTAGAGTTCGAGGATCTCGTCCTTCGTGTACTTGTGCTCGAGCCAGAGCGCGAGGATCGCCTCCTGGATCTTGCGCGAGGCCGAGCGCTCCGGGGTCAGGAACAGGTTCTTGGCGAGCTGCTGGGTGAGGGTCGAGCCGCCCTGCGCCACGCCGCGCCGGGTCAGGTTCTGGCCGATGGCCCGCATGATACCGACCGGGTCGACGCCGAAATGCTGGTAGAAGCGCCGATCCTCGATCGCCACGAAGGCGCGCGGCAGGTAAGGCGGCAGCTCCTTGATCGACACGACGCGGCCGCCGGTCTCGCCGCGGTTGGCGAGCAGGGAGCCGTCGCTCGCCAGGATCGCGATGTTGGGCGGACGCTTCGGCACCGCGAGCTGGTCGATCGGTGGCAGCTGCGAGGCGTGGTAAGCGATGAGCCCCGCGAGCCCGATCACCCCCCAGAGGCCGAGGACGACGCAGCCGTAGACGATGCGGCCGAGCCAGGAACGCCGGCGTCGGCCGCGACCCGAGGCCTTCGCCCGCCCCGTTGTCCGCGCCGGCGCCTTGCTCGGCTGCCGCGCTCCGCCGCCCGATCGCTTCGCCACGCCGTCTCCTGCCCCGGGGCGGTCCTCACGGGTCAGGCGCAGGTCGAGTTCGCCGCGATCCCGCGCGCGCCCTTCGGGCACGTCGAAGTTCGGCTCAATCCTGCCCCGACCCTTGGCCATGCATCCCGTTCTCGAATGTTCCGCCGCGATGCGCGACCGTCAGGCACGCCGCAGGACGGTTTCCGCACGCCAAATGCGGCGGTTTCGCGCCCCGTCCGGCAACGACACCGGGGCCGGCACCGCCGGCGATCCTTGTCGAAACCGTTTGTGACCGCTTCGCGGTACGGTGCGGAAAAAGGCTGGCCAATCCGTTAAGGACCGCGCCGGACGGTCGGGATCGAGCCCGGCCACCGCGTGTTGGGACGACGCTGCCCTAGCGCGCGGCGCCCTGAAGCTCGCCCGTGCTCGCCAGGATCGTCTCCTGCAGCGCGGTCGCCGCCGCGTGGTGGCGACCCGGGCCGAGCACGACGAACTCGACCGCGCCGAGCGGCGGCAGGCCGGCCGCCTCGGAGATCGCGGCGAGGCCCGGCGGCAGGATCTTGGCCGAATGCGGCGCGATGCCCAGGCCCGCCTCGACGGCGGCCCGCAGCCCCATCAGGCTTCCGCTGGTGCAGGCCACCCGCCAGGACCGGCCCACTGCCTCGAGGGCGTCGAGCGCCAAGGTGCGGGTCATCGACGGTGGCGGGTAGAGCACGAGGGGCAAGGGCTTGGCCGGATCCGGCACGAGGCCGGGCCGGCCCGTCCAGATCAGATCCTCCGCCCAGGCCAAGGTCCCGCGCGGGTCGCCGCGCCGCCGCTTGCAGAAGATCACGTCGAGCTCGCCCGCATCGTAGCCCTGGTAGAGGGCGCGGCTCAGCCCGACCGTGATCTGCAGATCGACCGCGTCGTGCCGATCGGCGAAGCGGGCCAGGACCTGTGCCAGGGTCGACAGGGTGTAGTCCTCGGAGACGCCGAGCCGGATGCGGCCGCGCAGGCCTTCCGGCGAGAAGAAGGCGCGCAGCCGGTCCTGCGCGTCCACCACGTCGCGGGCGAAGCCGATCATGGCCTGACCGTCCGGCGTGGGCGCGACCCGGTGGGTGTCCCGCGTCAGGAGCGCGCGACCGAGCGCCTGCTCTAGCCGGGCGATGTGCCCGCTCACCGTGGATTGCCGCAGACCGAGAGCCTGCGCCGCGGCGGTGAAGCTGCGGCTCTCGACGACGGCCAGGAACGAGCGCAGCAGCTCGATGTTCGGGTTGCCTATCATGAGTCACGATAACCGATATCGGTAACCTGCGGGCGCCGCGCAGCGTTAGGGTTCGGGACAACCCCGTCCCAGAGCCGCGCCGCGAAGCCTTGCCCGATGTCCGCACCCGTTATCGTGACCACGCTGTTCGTCGGCGGCCTCATGGCGATCCCGACGCTCGGGAAATGGGCGACGCAGGTCACAGAGGTGCTCGCCTCCCTGCTGGCGATCGCCACCGTGCTGGTCGCGATCCTGTATCTCTGCGATCGCTGGCCCGACTACTTCGCCAATCCGCGGATGCCGGTCGGCCTGACGGCGACGCCCTTCGCCGACTGAGACGATGAGTCGTCCCGCGCGAGCTCGGAGACCGGGGAGCGATCCCTTCGCCGGCGCCGCCCTGGCGTTCGTCGCCGGCTTCGTCGACGCTGCGGCCTTCATCGCCCTGACCGGCCTCTTCACCGCTCATGTCACCGGCAACTTCGTCCTGATCGGCGCCGAGCTGGTCGCGAGCTCCAGCGGCGTGGTGGCCAAGCTCCTGGCGCTGCCCGTCTTCGTCGGAGCGGTGGCGGGGGCGCGGGTCCTGGCCCTGGCGCTGGAGCGGCGGGCTTTCGACCCCCTGCCCTGGCTCCTCGCCGTGGAGGTGACCCTGCTCGCGGGATTCGGGCTGTGTGGCACCGTGTGGTCGCCCCTCGGCGGAGCGGACAGTGCCGCTTCCATCGCCGTCGGCATGCTCGCGGTCGCGGCCATGGGGTTACAGAACGCCATCGGCCGCCTGTCTCTCGGCCATCTCGCCCCCACCACGGTCATGACGGTGAGCGTCAGCCAGGCCGTCATCGACGCGACCGACCTCGTCCTGGGACGCGGCCCACAGCGCGATCAGACCCGGGAGAGGTTCCTGCGCGTGCTTCCGGCGATCGCGGCCTTCGCCGCGGGCGCGCTGTTCGGCGCCTTCGGGATCGCCCATCTCGCCTTCGGCAGCATCGTCCTGCCGCTCGGCGTTCTGACGGCCCTGATCGTCCTGGCCGCGGCGCCAGGAGACGCCGGCGCCGGGCCGTGAGGAGCCGCGCCGCGCGGCGCTCGGGCGGCGACCGCCGTCACCGCTCGGCCGGCGGTTCGGGCGATGGCTTACCCAGCACCCGTCGCGCCTCGGCGAGCAGCACGGGATGGCGGGCCGCCTGCGGACCGGAATCCGGCGTCTCGCGGCCGAGCCGGGCGATGCGCGCCCCGAACAGGCGCCGGCGCAGACCGAACCGGCGGACGCTCATCAACAGCGCCTGAAGCACGAGGCGGACCGCCTCGGTCCGCTCGCGCTCCTCCACGATCGCCGCCGCGAGAGCGGCCTCGCGCCGGAGCGCGGCTTCGAGCTCCTCCCGGACGGCGGCGCGGGCCGCCTCGTCCTTGCGCGCCGCGTCGAGCTGGATCCGGCATTCCTGGAGTGCGCTGAGCAGCAGAAGCTCCTGCGCGGACGCATCCCTCATCAAGGCCTCCCGGGGCGCCGTCTCCCGTCCGACGACGGGGCGTTCCGCCCGATCACCGTCGCGCCGGCCGCGGACCGGCCCGCGCGCATCCTTGTGCGACGCCATAGCGAGCGCGGCCGCTGGCCGGAAGCCGCCGACCGGATTATTCGGCACCCGCACCGCGAACCACGGGGGAATCGGGGACGTGCAGATTCGGATCGCTCTGGCCTTCGGGGCCATCACGCTGGGAGGCGGCGCGCTGGCACCCGCCCCGGCCCAGGCCTACCAGCTCGACACGGTGAACCTGGTCGGCTGCGCGCAGGAGGGCGGCGTCTGCCGGATGCCCTATCCCACCAACGTCTATTACGGCGTGCCCGGCCGGACGAACGGCCGGCCGTTCCCGCAGGGCGGCGTCGTGCCCTGCAACACCCAGACCTTCGGCGATCCGGCGCCGGGCCAGGCGAAGAGCTGCTGGTACGCTCCGCGGATCAACGCGGGCGGCGGTGGGGGCTACGGCGGCGGCTACGGCGGTGGCGGCGGGGGTGCCTACGGCGGCGGGGGCGGCTACCGGAATGACGGCTACGACGACCGGCGCGACGCCTACCGCGACCGCCGCGACTACGACCGCCCGCCGCCGCGCCGCTCCTACGACGACGATTACGGGCCGGGGCCACGCCGCTACCGGGGTGATCCCGACGAGTACTGATCTCGGTCGAGCAGGGCAGGCACGGGAACGTATTTGCCCTGTTAACCGCGATCCGGCATCGTCCGGCTCCGCGGAGCCACGAGACGGGACGGAGGAGCTGATGACGGAGAATCGCCGCGGCACCTTCCGGAAGAACGCCTTCACGTTCGGCGCCGTGCTGCTCGACGGCGGCGAGGTGAGCTGCCTGGTCTGGGACGCCACCGACGTCGGCGCGCAGATCGAGGTCGAGGACGATCAGGCCGTGCCGGACCGCTTCGCGCTTCGTGTCAGCACGGGCACCGAACCGCGCCCGGCCACCGTGGCGTGGCGGCGCAGCCGGCGGATCGGTATCGCCTTCGACGGCTGAGGTCCCTCAGGTCGCCTGCAGGGCCGGGCTCGGCTTAGGCCCGGACCCGGCCAGCCGGAACCGGCGCGGCCGGACGAACAGCAGGTCGAGCGCCGTTCCGCGGACCAGCCGCTCCAGCATGAGCGGCAGGACCACCGCCATCGCCATGACGGTCAGGCTGGCGAGGCCGATATCGGCGATCGCGCCGGTGCGCACGAGGATCTCCCGGGTCGCCGCCATCGGCATCGAGAAGGCGAGGTAGATCACGATCGAGCGCTGGCCGCAGGTCCGGACCGCCTCGGCGACCGGACCGCCGGCGCGGCCGATGAGAGCCGCCGCCACCACGATCGCGAGGGCACCGGCCCCGCCGAGGGCGAGGCTCACCAGCGGCAGGCTGGCGAGGGTCGGATGATCCGGCAGGCCCGACGGGGTCAGCGCGAGCCAGCCTTCCAGGACCGCCCAGGCGCCGAGGCCGCAGAGGGCGAGCGGGACGCGGCGGCGCGCCGCGTCGGCGAGCGCGAAGATCCGCCCGGCGAACAGGTAGCCCGCGACGAAGTAGACGTAGCGGGCGCAGAACTCCTCGATCAGGGTCGACTCGCTGCGGATGTCGGCGATCTGCAGCAGGGCGGCGCCGGCGAGGAGCACGCCGCCGGGCACGCGGCGCAGGGCCTTGGTGACCACCGAGAACACCGCCAGCAGGTAGATGAACCAGAGGCTGGAATAGGGCTCGATCAGCGCGTGGGCGAGATGCGCCGCGAAGGCCGCGGGACCGGCATCGCCGACGATCTTGCCGTACTTGGCGACCGACTGGATCACCAGCCAGAGCAGGTAGAAATAGGCGAAGTGGACGACCCGGCGGTCGGAGAACAGGCGCCAGTCGCGGTCGATCACCCGCCCGACGAACAGTCCGGAGAGCAGGAAGAAGTCCGGGATGCGGAACGGCTTCGCGAAGGCGACGATCGGGTGGAGGAAGCCCTCGCCGCCCATGGCCTCGCCGGTGCCGATGACCGAATGCATCATGACGACCAGGAGGATGCAGATCCCCTTGGCGATATCGACCCAGGCGAGTCGATCCCCCGTATCCCCGACCCCGGCCATCGTCCGAACCCTCGCGATCGGGGCGATCCTGGACCGGTTCGGGTTGACGGCAAGGAACGGGGCGGCGGCCACCTGCGGATGTGACGAACGCCCGGTAAACGCCGGCCGGGCAGGTGTCAGATCTTGCGGCGCGCCGACTTCCGCTCGCGGGTCATGCGCGTGGCGGCGTGGAAATCGTCGGGCTTGCCGCGGACCCAGACGAGGAAGCGCGCGATCTCCGGATCGGCGCGCAGGGCCTCGACGTCGGCGAGGCGCTTGGCGATCTCCGCCTCGCTGTAGCGGGCGTGGATCGCCGAGTGGCAGATCTGGTGCAGCCGGACCGTGCCGCGATGGGTCCCGCCCTTCAGCTTCGGCGTGAGGTGATGGAGGCTGGAGCGGGCGCGGCGCGGGATCGGGCGCTCGCAGAGGGGGCAGACCGGGTCCGGCGGGCCCGGGACGCCCGGCGCGTCCGGATCCTCGGCGCTCCAGCGCTGCGAGCGCCGTCCGACCACGCGAGCCTCCCTCTCCTACCCCTGCTGGTCCACCGGCTGCGGGCAAGCCGGACCGACGCCCTGTCCGAACAGCGCTTCGGCCTCGCGATCCCGGCTCCCCAGGATGGAGACGTGGTCCCCCGGGATCACGTCGATCCGCGCCCGCGGGCCGGCCGCCTCGGCGAGGTTCCGCGCCAGCTTGGCCGGCACCACCGTGTCGTCGCGGCCCTGCACGATCAGCACGGGCGCCGACCCGTCGCGGATGCGCAGGTCCGAGCGGTACGTGTCGCGCAGGAGCCAGATCGGGGCTAGCGGGACATGCAGCCGCACGGTGTGGGTCATCGAGTCGAACGGCGCCTCCAGGTACAGGCCGATCGTCGGCACCCGTTCGGCGACGGCCACGGCCACGGCGGCCCCGAGGGAGTGTCCGTGGAGGAGGATCGGCGCGTCGGGCGCCCGCGCCCGCGCGGCCTCGACGGCCGCCAGCCCGTCGCGGATCAGCCCGTCCTCGCTGGGGCTGCCGGTGGAGCCGGGATAGCCGCGATAGGCCACAGTGAGCACGCCCCAGCCGCGCGCCCGCCAGGGCTCCGCGGCGAAGCGGGCCGCGTGCGGCTCGGGGCGGGACCCGTTGCCGTGGAAGCTCACGACGACGCCGCAGCCCGGCCGCGGAGGCCGCCACAGGCCGTGCAGGGTCTCGCCGTCGGGGGTCGCGACCGTGATCGTCGCGAGGCCCGGCGGGATCGTCCACGGGTTCTGCGGCCCGAAGGCGCCCGGATAGAGGAACCGGCGCTGCCCGAGCGCGAGCGCGGCGCAGGCCAGCCCGCAGAGGAGGAGCGCGGCGAGCAGGAGGCCGGCGATGAGGCGCATTGCGGTGCGATTGCGGCGGGGGAGAACGCGTGCGTTCGGACGAACGGTTTCGGGGATGTGTTTTCTAGGGCGGCCGGTCAGCATTGACAAAGCCGTCCGCGGGCCCGAGTCTGGAACCGTTCCGAGGGGGGCCCTGAAGAGGGCTGAGATTGGGCACGCTGCCCTGACCCTTGAACCTGATCCGGCTCATACCGGCGGAGGGACGGGAACCTGCGGTCGCATCTCGCGCGACCTCATCTCATCTCGGCCATCGCGTGGACCGGACCGCTCCAGCACGAGGAGAGGCCCACGATGAACGCACCCGTTCTCCCGAAGGACGTGAAAGGCAGCCCCGAGACCGTGACCACGGGTCCGGTCACCGGATCGCGCAAGGCGTACGCGAACCCGGCCGGGCGGCCGGACATCCGCGTCCCCTATCGCGAGATCGTCCTCTCCGATCCGAAGGAGGAAGCGGTGCGGGTCTACGACCCGTCGGGCCCCTACACCGAGACCGATGCCCGCATCGACCTCAATGCCGGCCTCCCCGGCGTGCGCGAGCCCTGGGTCGCCGCCCGCGGCTACGCGGCCGTCGCGCCGCGCGCGGTGAAGCCCGAGGATAACGGATTCGCGGGCGACAAGCTCGTGGCCCCCTGCCCCGCCGAGCGGACCATCCGCAAGGCGGCCCCGGGCCAGATGGTGACCCAGTACGAGTTCGCCCGCGCGGGGATCATCACCGAGGAGATGATCTACGTCGCCCACCGCGAGAACGTCTGCCGGGAGGCCATGCTCGCGGGCGCCGAGGCCGCGCTCGCGGACGGCCAGAGCTTCGGGGCCTCGGTCCCGCCCTTCATCACCCCGGAATTCGTCCGCGACGAGATCGCCCGCGGCCGGGCGATCATCCCGGCCAACATCAACCACACCGAGCTGGAGCCGATGGCGATCGGCCGGAACTTCCTGGTCAAGATCAACGCCAACATCGGCAACTCCGCCGTGACCTCCTCGGCCGCCGACGAGGTCGAGAAGCTCGTCTGGTCGATCCGCTGGGGCGCCGACACGGTCATGGACCTGTCCACCGGCCGCAACATCCACAACATCCGCTCGTGGATCATCCGCAACAGCCCGGTCCCGATCGGCACGGTGCCGATCTACCAGGCGCTGGAGAAGGTCGGCGGCGACCCGCTCAAGCTCGACTGGGAGGTCTTCAAGGACACGCTGATCGAGCAGGCCGAGCAGGGCATCGACTACTTCACGATCCATGCCGGCGTGCGGCTCGCCCACGTGCCGCTGACCGCCCGGCGCGTCACCGGCATCGTCTCCCGCGGAGGCTCGATCATGGCGCGCTGGTGCCTGGCCGGGCACCGGGAATCGTTCCTCTACGAGCGGTTCGACGAGATCTGCGACATCATGCGGGCCTACGACGTCTCGTTCTCGCTGGGCGACGGCCTGCGCCCGGGCTCGATCGCCGACGCCAACGACGCCGCGCAGTTCGGCGAGCTGGAGACGCTCGGCGAGCTGACCAAGGTCGCCTGGGACAAGGGCTGCCAGGTGATGATCGAAGGCCCCGGCCACGTGCCGATGCACAAGATCAAGGTCAACATGGAGAAGCAGCTGAAGGAGTGCGGCGAGGCGCCGTTCTACACCCTCGGCCCGCTGACCACCGACATCGCCCCGGGCTACGACCACATCACCTCGGGCATCGGCGCCGCCATGATCGGCTGGTTCGGCACCGCGATGCTCTGCTACGTCACCCCGAAGGAGCATCTCGGCCTGCCGGACCGGGACGACGTGAAGACCGGCGTCATCACCTACAAGATCGCCGCCCACGCCGCCGACCTCGCCAAGGGGCATCCCGCCGCGCAGCTCCGGGACGACGCGCTCAGCCGCGCCCGGTTCGACTTCCGCTGGGAGGACCAGTTCAACCTGGGCCTCGATCCGGATACCGCCCGGCGCTTCCACGACGAGACCCTGCCGAAGGACGCCCACAAGGTCGCGCATTTCTGCTCGATGTGCGGGCCGAAATTCTGCTCGATGAAGATCACGCAGGACCTGCGCGCCGAGGTGCTGGCGATGGAGGAGGCCGGCGAAGTCGTGGGCGCGGCGCCCGCGATGTCGAAGGCCGAGGCCGAGGCCGGCATGCGGGCGAAGTCGCAGGAGTTCCTGGCCGAGGGCGGCAAGCTCTACGTCGACGCCGCCGAGTGAGACGGGCGCGCGCCCGGTCCGCTCAGGATTCGGGCGCGCCGCAGCCCCGCCCCGGCGTTCCGCCGTGCGGGGCCTCGATATCGAGAATGTCGCCTGGGCGGGCGCCGTAGGCATCGTGCAGCGCCGCGAGCATCAGATCCGCGGCGATGCCCGTGTCGGGCGGCGATCCCAGCTCCACGAGGCGCGCGAAGTTCTCCGCCGGGTCCGCCTGGACGTATCCGAGCGCCGCCAGAGCCTGCCGTGCCGTCGCATCCAGCCGCAGGCGCCTTCGGCCGGGTGGCCCGTAGGCGCCCGACGCGGCCTCGCAGAACATCCGCGTATCCCGATCCTGGAAGATGCACTGGACGTAGCGCTGCGCCTGTCCGTGCGGCGCGACGACGATGAAGCGGTCGCGCGAGACGTCGACCGGCCCGCGCCTGTGGATGGCGTCGAGACGCTCCACGACGGCGCAGCGGTGCTCGCGGATGAACGGCGCGCGCGTACCCGGATCGCCAGCCGCGGCCGGCGCGGCGAGCGCGGGACTGGTCGCCAAGACGAGCATCGCCGAGATCCTGTACATCGCGTGCTCCACGCTGCGCGGGGTGGGCCGCAGTCCCGTCGCGGGAAGACGAACCGGCTGGGCGCCGAGTCGACCCAGGAGAAAATTCAGCACGGATTTGTGTCGCGCAGGTAACGCGATGTTCATCGCATCTCCGATTCCGCCACATCATCCGGTGGACCGGCGGTCGCCATTAAGGAACGATTAGGCAGGACCGCGCCTCAATCCTTCGATCACAGGATCGCAGGAGACCGGCGATGGAGATCCGAACGCTGACATCCACGACGCCGGGGCCGCAGGGCCTCGACGCGCTCGGAGCGACGGCCGCCGCCGCCGTGACCCAGCAGGCGCCCGAGCCCGAGACGTCCGCCAAGCCGCTCGAGCCCGCGGTGAAGCTCGACATCGGCACGAACGGCGGCAAGGCGCGGTACATCCAGGATCCGGACACCAGCTCGATCGTGTTCCAGGTGGTCGATCCGTCGTCCGGCAACGTGATCGACCAGCTCCCGAGCGAGACCGCCCTGCGCAATCGCGCCTACGATTCCGCCCGCAGCACGCAGGGTTCGCAGAGCGGCAGCCTCTCCCGCGTCGCCTGAGCGGAGTCGCTCAGGCGCGCAGCCGGCGGACCGAGTCATCGACCGGCGGCGCGGCCAGGCCGAACTGCGCCAGCGGCAGGATCTCCACCGGCGCGTCCCGCCGCGCGACGAGCACGCTGTTCTCGGCGACCGTCGTCCAAGTGCCGTGATCCCGGTCGAGCGGCTCCGAGGCGACGACCACGCCGCCCTCCGAAGCGCGGTAGTAGA
Organism: Methylobacterium sp. 190mf; assembly: GCF_900107945.1. Classification (NCBI taxonomy): domain Bacteria; kingdom Pseudomonadati; phylum Pseudomonadota; class Alphaproteobacteria; order Hyphomicrobiales; family Methylobacteriaceae; genus Methylobacterium; species Methylobacterium sp. 190mf. Next base: position 64,784 of record NZ_FNVI01000021.1, read on the forward strand.
GCGAGTTCGCCTTGTCGTTCGCGGCGTAGCGGAACGCGTAGAGATCGCGCCCGTCGGCCAGCGCCGCGGTGAACCGGAACGGATGCGGCCCGGCGAGATCCGTGAGGCGCGCGAGCGCGCGCGCCGTCGCCTCGACAGGATCGCGGCGCGGCCCCGGTCCCATCAGGCCGCAGCCCAGAAGCCCGAGGAAGATCGCTTCGGAATCGGTGGTCCCCGCGCGCGACGGGTACAGCTCGTCCGGGATCAGCGCCTCGACCGGGCGCCGCAGGCGGCTCCAGTCGCCGATATAGCCGTTGTGCATGAACAGCCACGGGCCGCAGGCGAAGGGATGGCAGTTCGGCCGGGTGATCGGCGTGCCGGTCGCGGCGCGCACGTGCGCGAAGAACAGGTGCGAGTGCAAGTGCCGGCACAGGTAGCGCAGGTTGTCGTCCGACCAGGCGGGCTGGACCTCGCGGTACCGGCCGGGCTCCGGGTGATCGCCGTACCAGCCGAGCCCGAACCCGTCGCCGTTGGTCGCCGCGGTCGATTCGAGCGCCGCGATGCTCTGCGAGACGAGGCTGTGGGACGGCTCGGTGACGTAGTGCTCCAGCGGGATGGTGCGTCCCGCATAGGCGATCCAGCGGCACATCGACGGGCTTCTCCGGGTGTCTGTCGACCGGCTGATCCGGGACGATCGTGGACAAAGCGCGGCACCTTGAGCGCGCGGTCGATCACGATCCGTCGCGAAAGGCGTGCCGCGGCCCGTCTCAGACGCCGTGCGTCTGGAGCCAGCTCTCCAGGAGGGCCACCTGCCAGAGCTTCGAGTTGCCCTTGGGCGTCAGCGTGCCGTCGGGATCGGCGAGCAGATGATCGACGTAGGCGCGGTTGAAGATGCCACGCGCGCGCGCCTCGGGCCGGTCCAGCACGTCGCGGACGTAGTCGAGGAACGTGCCGCGGATGTGCTTCAGCGCCGGAACGGGGAAATACCCCTTCTCGCGGTCGATCACCTCGGCCGGGACGATCGTCCGCGCGGCCTCCTTGAGGATGTACTTGCCGCCGTCCCGGACCTTGAGCTCCGCCGGGATGCGGGCCGCCAGCTCGACGAGGTCATGGTCGAGGAACGGCACCCGCGCCTCGAGGCCGCAGGCCATCGTCATGTTGTCGACCCGCTTGACCGGATCGTCGACCATCATGACCTCTTGGTCGAGTTGCAGAGTCTTGTCGATGGCGCTGTCGCTCCGCGAGTTCGCGAAGAAGGTCGCGATGTAGTCGGTGCTGTGGTCGCCGCCGACCATGTCGGGCGTCAGGGCCTCCCGCATCTCGGCATGGTCGCGGTCGAAATACGCTTTCGCGTAGTCGGCGACCGGGTCCGTCGAGCCCATCAGCTTCGGATACCAGTGATAGCCGCCGAACACTTCGTCGGCGCCCTGCCCGCTCTGGATCACCGTCACGTGCTTGGCGACCTCCTGCGAGAGCAGGAGGAAGGCCACCGCGTCGTGGCTCATCTGCGGCTCCGACATCGCCGCGATGGCCGCGGGCAGTGCCTCCAGCGTCCGGGTGCCGTCGACCGCGAGCTTCGTGTGGTCGGTGGCGAAGGTCTCGGCGATGATGTCGGAGTACCTGAACTCGTCGCCCTCCACGCCGTTCACCGCGTCGAAGCCCACCGAGAAGGTCTTCAGTCCGCGCTGCCCGCCGCGCGCCAGCAGGGCAACGAGCAGCGAGCTGTCCAGGCCGCCCGAGAGAAGGACACCCGTCGGGACGTCGGCGACCTGACGGCGCTCGACGGCGGTGCCGAGGGCCTCGAGGACGGCCTCGCGCCAGTCCGCCTCGGTCCGGCCACGGTCGGCCGCGCGGGGGCCGATCGCCAGGGTCCAGTAGGTCGACGCGTGCCGCGTCCCGTCCCGCTCGATCGTCAGGATCGTCGCCGGTGGCAGCTTGCGCACGCCCTTAAGGATGGTGAGCGGGGCCGGGACGCCCGCATGCCAGCTCATGTAGTGGTGGAGCGCGACCGGATCGACCGCGGTATCGACGTCTCCGGCGGCGAGCAGGGCCGGGAGCGACGAGGCGAAGCGGAAGCGGCCCTTCGTCTCGCTGTAATAGAGCGGCTTCACGCCGAGCCGGTCGCGCGCCAGCACGACTCGCCCGGAATCCCGCTCCAGGATCGCAAATGCGAACATGCCGGCGAAGCGCTCGACGCAGGCAGTTCCCCAGGCGTGGAAGGCCTTGAGCACCACTTCGGTGTCGCTCGTCGAGAAGAACGCGTAGCCCTTCGCCTCGAGTTCGGCGCGCAGCGCGCGGAAATTGTAGATGCAGCCGTTGAACACGATCGCGAGCCCGAGGGCGGGATCGATCATGGGCTGCTGCCCGGCCTCGGACAGGTCGATGATCTTGAGCCTGCGATGGCCGAAAACGACCCGGCCGGAACCGAAGAGCCCCGCTGCGTCGGGCCCGCGCGGCCGCAGAGATCCCATCATCGCGTCGACGGCGGCGGGGTCCGCCGGCCGGTCGAAGCAGATCTCGCCGCAGATTCCGCACATGGTGTCAGCAGGGTCTCGGTCCGGCGCCACGCGCGCTTCTTGGAGCGAAACGGCTCGCGCGCCGCGGCGTTCCGCCGACCCGGCCGGGACGCTGCGCCGGGCTCACGCGGGGCCGCCCAGGGATCACGACCATGAGATGCCGGACCCGTTTGACGCCATCGCCGTGGAACTGCTAGACCATGGCCGTACATGAGCGCACGGCGCCGTTCGGAGTTCGCGCTCCGCGACAGACCTTATCCGTGCCGACCATGTCGGCGGGCGTAGTTCAGTGGTAGAACGTCAGCTTCCCAAGCTGAATGTCGTCGGTTCGATCCCGATCGCCCGCTCCAATCCTCATAAGCACTTCGTAGGGGACCGTGGTACGCTGACAGGCGAGCGTACCACCAGCGTACCACCGTCAGCCGAATCAACGCTCGCTTCCGCGTTGTCCGAGCGCACGCGAACTGCCACGCTGCCGGGACGACGACCCTCACCTGACTTGGCCGGTATTTTGGCCCGGGCCGAGTGGGAGGCTACTGCATGGTAGCGGCCATGGGTAGCCGGAAGGCCAGATCTGGGAAGCTGACAGGCGCAGGTGGCCGATAGCCAAGCGACGAGCGCGGTCGGACGCGGTTGTAGGTGGATTGCCACAGACCAATCACGACCTGCGCCTCCTTCAGCGAGTCGAAGATCTCTTGGCGTAGGCACTCGTCGCGCAGCCTACCGTTGAAGCTCTCACAGTAGACGTTCTCCCACGGCGATCCCGGTGCGATGTACTGGATCTGCGAGCCAGCTTTGGCGACCCACTGGCGCAGCGCCTTCGAGATCATCTCGGGGCCGCTATCGCAGCGGATGTGCTCCGGGATGCCGTGCAGGCACATGGCGTCGGCCAGTGCCTCGATCACACCGAGGCTGTTGATCCGCCGCGCCACCTTCAGCGCGAGGCACGCCCGGCTGTGCTCGTCGATCAGCGTCAGGATGGGCAAGGTCCGGCCGTCGTGCGTCTGGGCCTGCACGAAGTCGAAGCTCCAGACGTGGTTGCGGCGGAGCGGGCGCAGCCGTTTGCCCGAGCCGTCGTTCAGCCAAAGCCGGCCGCGCGGCCGATGCTTCTGCGGGACCTTCAGCCCCTCGCGACGCCAGATGCCCTCATCCTGAGGTTCTCGAAGGATGAACCCGGTCCTTGCCCACCTGCCACCCTGCCGCCTGCAGCAGCGCGGTGACGCGGCGATAGCCATAGCGCCCGTACTCGGACGCCAGGGCGATGATGGCGCGGGTCAGCTCATCCTCGTCCGCCAACAAGGTCGGCACGTAGCGTTGCGTGCCGCGGTGCTGACCGACGATCCGGCAGGCGTGACGTTCGGAAGAGACCGTACTTCTCCCGGATCCCGTCCACCGCCTGCCGGCGTCGCTCGGGGGCTACAAGTTTCCCGAGGCGACGTCCGCCAGCACCTGATCCTCCAAGGATAGATCGGCTACCAGCCGCCGCAGCCGCGCGTTCTCGCGCTCCAGGCTCTTCATCTTCCTGGCCTGATCGACTTGGAGACCGCCGTACTCCTTGCGCCAGCGGTAATAGCTCTGCTCGGAGATCTCCGCCTCCTTGCACGCCAGCGCCAAGCTCTTGCCCTGGGTCGTCTGCACCTCGATCTGGCGCAGCTTCAGCACCACCTGCTCCGCACTCGTCTTCTGGCCTCGCCCCATGTTCAACTCCCTCGGTCCCAACTGATCCTCTCAATCAGGCCGGTCCAAAGCCAGCCGGTCAGGTCAGTCCAACCGGCAGGCTTCGCTTGGATTCATAGACGTTCGGCCGGGAGATCTGGCCGGCTACCGGGACGTCATGAGGCGCCATATCGGACCCGCCGCCGGCAGGCTCGTCGCGTCCGGCCGGTTCAGAACGTTCCGGGCCATGGAGACGGCTGTCGTGCTGTTTCAGGACCCCGCCCTCAGAACGGGGCGGAACCAGATCCACCTTTGCGAGGTCGATGCCGCCAGCTTCAGGGGGTTTGGCCGAGAATTGGACGCCCTCACCGACAGCGATGCCCCGGAAGGCGGCTTCGCGGGTGTCTTCGCGGATCTCGCTCCGATGCGCACGATCCCCCGGTAAACCTTCAATGACATAGTGGTGGAGGCCGACCTGAGTCTTGCGCGGCAAGCCGCCGGTTCAAGGAGTTGGTGAGAGCCGCAGAGTGGCCGAGGTGGGTGGTTTCCGGAATGTCAGCTTTCTGACGCGGATCTGGAAAAGCTGCCGCTGCACGGGGCGGACCTCAGCCATCGGCCGTCGTTCGCTGGCTCAGGTGAGGGCTGCGAGCTTCAGCGCATGGTCTCGGATGTCCGGTGGCCATGCCGTCATGCGCGCGGCAAAGCCGTTGGCATCCCCGGCGAAAAGCGCCCGGATCACCTCCTCAAACCCGGGCAGATCGCCAGCCAACGCCGAAAGGAAGCGGTAGGCGGCCTCTCTCGCGGCCTTCATCAGGGTCTGCCTACCATCTGCCCGCCGCGCTTCATCAACGAGGCGCCGCAACGCTTGCGATGCACCTCCTGGCTGGGATGCAAGCCACTCCCACTGACGGGGAAGCAGCGTCACCTCGCGGGCGATGACCCCGAGTTTCGGGCGACCTCGGCTTCTTGGCGCACCATCAGGATCCGTTCGGCCCTCAACGGTGCTCGTAGCGTCTCCCGCATTCGCGAGTTCGGCGAACCGTGCGGTGATGTCCGCCTCTGTTCCGCGCAGATCGAGGTCGATGACGGAGCCCGACCTGTCGTCGAAGGTCAGGATCGGATCGCCTTGTTCCGCCGCCCGCGCTTTCACGGCGAGAGCCACGTCGATCAAGCGACCGCTGGCGAGCCGCTTCACACCCGCGAACGCGGTGAACGTCCTGATTGGGTCTTCAGGCATGGCGCCTCCATCCTCTCCACCTTAGCCGGATCGACCACTTGATGTCAATTTTACCCGGGTGATATTGCGTCACCGGGGTGCCTTCGATAGCGTCGCCGCCAAGCTGTGAGGGCACATGATGAGAATGGAAGACCGAAAGGCGGCCGTGAGCGCCTACAAGAAGCGAGACGTCGACAGCGGCATCTACGCTGTCCACTGCATGGCCTCCGGTGAGGTTTGGGTCGGCGGCGCGCCCGACCTGTCCAAGATCCAGAACCGCCTCTGGTTCACGCTCCGGCAGGGCACGAACACGCACCGTTCGCTCCAGACCGCGTGGAATGCGCATGGAGCCGAGGCGTTCAGCTTCGAGATCGTCGAGCGGTTGGACGCTGAAGAGATCGCGTACGTCCGTGACCGGGTGATGAGGGAGCGCCTTATCCAGTGGGCGGAGCAACTCCGGGCCGTCCGGATATGAGCTCGGAACTTAGGTCAGCCCATGTGGCGGCCAACGGCATCACCCTGGCCTACGACAGCTTCGGCGACGGGGCGGCTGAGACGATCCTCCTGATCGCTGGGCTCGGTACGCAGATGATCCGCTGGACGGACGCCTTCTGCCTTGAGTTGGTGACGCGCGGCTTCCGCGTCGTGCGGTTCGACAACCGGGACACGGGACGCTCAACCCACTTCGCTGAGCATGGCGCGATGGACTTTGCGACCTTGGCCTCGGCGCTCACTGAGGGACGGCGGCCGGAACTCGCCTACACGCTCGACGACATGGCCTCGGACGCGCTCGGTCTGCTCGATGCCCTGTCCATCCGCCGAGCCCACATTGTCGGCCGCTCGATGGGCGGCATGATCGCCCAGATCCTGGCGCGCGAGCACCCGTCTCGTGTGCTCTCGGTCGCCTCAATCATGTCGACCACGGGAAATCCTGACCTGCCGTCGGCAGGGCCTGACGTCATGACGATGTTGATGCGCCCCGCCCCCGATCCCGCCTTGGACGAGGCTGGTTTCCTCGATCACGGCGTTGCCTTCGCGCGGCGCATTGCGGGTACGGCACATCCATTCGACGAAGAGGCCCACCGTGCTCTCCTCTGGGAAGAAGTTCGGCGAGGACGTGCGCCGGGTGGGTTCGGACGCCAGATCGCAGCGGTTGGGTTAGCTGGCGACCGCCGGTCAGGGCTCGCCGCGATCACGGCGCCCACCCTTGTTGTTCATGGGACAGAGGATCCTCTGTTCCCGCCTGCCTGCGGCGAGGACACCGCGGCCGCGATCCCGAATGCGGAGATGATGTTGATCCCCGGGATGGGGCACGATCTGCCGCCATTCCTGTACCGGACCATTGCCGATGCAATCGAGCGAACCGCTTGCCGTTCAAGCATCTCGATTTCGGGACTGTAGAAGGGCCTGCATCCACAGGTTCAAGCGACCGCTTTTAAGAAGGCTGTTGTGCCGTCCCTTTGGCGATGGTGGGTCGATAGCCGGCCGTCCACTTATTTGTCAGATCGGCTTCAGGGCAACGGATTCGTTGTAGCGAATATAATCGCGGAAACCGCGCACAGCCCTGAGCAACCCCCCACAATATCTGCTGCCAGTCATTGCGCCTTCAAATATTCTCATCCCGCTTCGGCATAGGGAGTTCCCGCTGCCGCGCCCGCGGCGGCTTGGAAACCACGATCGATCAGACGAAGAAAGACGCGTCCGGCAGCCGCGGCGTCGCCGGGCGTTTCAGCCACCTTGTACCCTTCGAAGAAGGCGACGCTCCACGTCGCCACGAGCAAGCCCGCCACCAGATGCGCGTCGGGATCGTCCGCGGGTCGATCAACCGCCTCTGCCATCATCTCTGCCAAAACGCGCGTGAACTCGCTGCACATCTGGCGGGCGCGCGCCTTCAGCGCCTCGCTGGCCAGTGCCGTCGCCACGAAGCTCAGCGACGCACCGAAAAGCGGGAGGAGAGGGTTCCGGTCCTCGATACAACGATGAGCGAGCAAGCGCAGTGCCGTGACCGGGCTTGCTCCCTCATCCCGCCCGTGGATGGCCGCGGCCACCATTCCGCGTACCTCATCCTCACGATCGAAGAACATGTCCTCCTTGCGAGGGAAGTGATTGAATACAGTCATGCGGCCGACATCGGCGGCCTCCGCGATCTCGTCGACCGTCACCCGGTCGAAGCCGTGCTCCATGAACAGACGCGTGGCTGCATCGGAGATGGCTTGGCGCGTCGCCAGCCGCTTCCGGGTGCGCCTGTCCAGCATGGGGCTTGCCTGATCCTGCACGTCTATATATACTCAGTATATTTTCATATCGAGATCATTCTGAGGTGGCGGCATGCCAGCGTCAACCGTGATATCCGGTGCGTCCTCCACCGAAACGCAAGCCGCACTCGTCAGCGGCGCGAGCTTCGCCGGCTTGGCCACAGCATTCTGGCTGAACCAGCTTGGATACCGCGTCACGGTAGTTGAGGTCGCACCGGGTCTGCGGCGCGGCGGGACGCCCGTCGACATCGAGGGCGAGACAATCGCAATCCTGACACGCATGGGCTTGATGGACGCTGTTAGCGCTCGAACGCTTCCCCCTCGACGCTTCGCCTTCAAGGATGCGGAAAACGCAACGCTGGGCGATATGGCCCACCACCCAGACGATGAGGGGGGGGCCGCGCTACGAGATCCACCGCGACGACCTGTTGGATGTTCTGTGCGGCGCGATCGAGGGGGATGTGGAACTGCGGTTCAACCGTTCGATCGTGGCGATTGAAGAGCGTCCGGAGGCGGTGTCGGCGACGTTCAGCGACGGCAGTCAGCACGAATTCGCACTGATATGTGGTTGCGATGGAAACCGCTCCAATACGCGCAGACTGGTGTTCGGCGACGGTGAGCAGTTCGCCCATTTCATGGGCGGATATTTCTACCTCAAAGTCGTGCCAGACACCGGACTGCTCGAACCGAACAGCTCGGAGCTTTTTGCCGTTCCTGGGCGGATGGCGATGCTGACCGGCTATGACGATCGCACGGATATTGGCTTCGGGTTTCGCACAGCCGGCGAGATCGAATACGACTACCGGAACAAGGATCAGCAACGTCGCCTGATCAGGAAAAATTTTTCCGGTCTGAAGTGGAAAGTACCGGATATGCTCGCTCGTATGGGCGAGGACAACGACTTCTATTTTGATCGTATCAGCCAGATCAGGATGCCGACGTGGTCTCACGGGCGCATCGTTCTTGTCGGCGACGCAGGCTATTGCGTGTCCCCGTTCGCAGGCCTCGGTGGCTCGATGGCCATCATCGGCGCGGGAAGGCTGGCCGACGCCCTGGCGCGGCATCCGGACAACCATGCCGCCGCATTTCAGGATTATGAGGAAGGGCTACGGCCGTTCGTTGAGCAAGTACAAGAACGGGCCGCGATCGACAGCATACAGATGCTATTTCCCGGCGACGATGGCGAAATGGCAGAGCGAGATCGTAAGCTGGCCATCGGTGACATCGGCGTTTGACGGCCGCTTTGGAGAAGCTCCGACGGCAGTCCCACTGGCCCAGTTGGGTCGCATGCGGGCCGTCCGCTCGGGGTCGAAACCGGCTGCCCCTAACCCGGCAAACTGGCCCGAAGGCCATACTTCAGGGCAGACCACTCCAGTGGGGGCGGATCACCCTGGCGCGGTCTGTCGGACGAGACCCAAGACCGGATCGGCGTCGTCGCCACCGATATGGTGTTTCAAGCCTTCGTGTCCGGCGACGCCTTCGGCCCGAAGGATCAGCCGGTGCCGGGCCGTAGCAAGCGGGCGCAGACGATCCGCGGCGAGGCGAGCGATGCTTCCTGCCACCGGCTGACCGAGCTGCACACTGTCATTGAGGACGTGCTGCCGGTCCTGTTCGGCTCAGCCGGCCAGAACCCAGAATGGGCGGTGGCGATGGGTGCGAAGCGATGAGCCTACGCGGCCGCCAGGATGACGCGACACCTCTACCGGCGGCTCGGTTCGAGATCAGCCCCCGGCGCGGCCTGCGCCGCGAAGAATCGGCCCGCTACGTCGGCGTCAGCCCCTCGAAATTCGACGAGATGGTCCGGGACGGCCGAATGCCGAAGCCGAAACGGATCGACGGGTGCGTGGTCTGGGACCTCCGGCGTCTCGACTTGGCGTGGGACGCTCTCGGCGGCGATGATGCAGGCCACAACCCGTGGGACTGAACTCCGTGGTCAGCATCGATCTGCCGTTCGTCGTCGCCGACACCGATCGACACGGCAACGTCCGGTACTACTTCCGCAGACGGCCTGAGAAGAAGGTGCGCCTCCATGGCAAGCCCGGCTCCGCCGAGTTCCAGAAGGCCTACGAGGCAGCTCGCGACCGGGCGTCTGAGGTCACGCCGGCGAAGGGCGGCCGCCCGGCCGCTGGCTCGTTCATCGACGTGTCGCAGCGCTACATCGCAAGCCCGACCTTCAAGAAGCTCGATGCCTCGACACAGGGCTGGCAGAAGCGCGCACTGAACGAGATCGCCGCCAGCGACAAGGGCACGGCATCGGTCGCGCTGATGCAGCCGCGCCATGTGCGGCGCCTGCGCGACGAGAAGGCCGAGACACCGGCCGCCGCCAACACGATGCTCAAGGCGCTCCGGGCCATGTTCCAATGGGCCATGGAGGAGGACATCGTTGACGCAGATCCAACGCGGGATGTGAAGCGCGCTCAGTACGTCACCAAAGGGCACCACACCTGGACACTGGACGAGGTCGACCAGTTTGAGCGTCGGCACCCGCTCGGCTCGAAGCCACGGCTAGCCTTCGCGCTACTGCTCTACACGGCCTGCCGGCGCGAGGACGCGACGCGCCTTGGCCCTCAGCACATCCGCGATGGCCGCCTGCGCTACATCCAGGCCAAGAACGAGCACCGCAAGCCCATCTCGGTCGACGTGCCGGTGTTTCCCGATCTGGCCGAGGCGATCGCCGCCCTGCCCTCCTCGCACCTGACCTTCCTAGTCACGGACTACGGCAAGCCGTTCTCGGTGGCGGGATTCGGCAACCGCTTCCGCGAGTGGTGCGATCAGGCCGGGCTCCCGCACTGCTCGGCACACGGCCTGCGAAAAGCGACAGCGGCGCGACTCGCCGAGCGCGGGTGCACGCCGCACGAGATCATGGCGGTCACGGGCCATCAGACGCTGGAAGAGGTGGAGCGGTACACTCGCGAGGCCCAGCGTGCGGGGCTCGCCGACAGTGCCTGGAAGCGCTTCGCCGCGGGGCGTCGTGGTCCCACCGCGGAGGCGGGTGAAGGTCCCACTTCCGGTAAACCACTGGCAGAGATGAATAAAAATGCGCCGGTGGCGCTCCCAAGGGGAATCGAACCCCTGTTTTCGCCGTGAGAGGGCGACGTCCTAGACCGCTAGACGATGGGAGCTTTCCGGCGGCGCGGGGCTGCTATAGCCACCACTCGGCGGGGGAGCAAGTGCCTTCGTCAGGAAATCCGCCGCGGCGGGTCAGATCGGGGGCGAATAGCGGTCGTGGTGGACAACGTGCAGGACGAGCGGGCCGGGATCGTGGCCGAGGGAGGCGTGCGGCTCGACCGGGCGCTGGTCGCGCTGTTCCCGGATCTATCCCGGGCTCGGCTGCAGGATCTGATCCGCACCGGCAGGGTTCAGCGGGACGGTCTCCCGGCGCTCGACCCGGCCGCCAAGGTCGCCGCGGGCGCGCGCATCGTGCTCACGGTGCCCCCGGCAGCCCCGGCGGAGCCGGTGGCCGAGGCCGCGGATCTGCCGATCGTCCACGAGGACGACGACCTGATCGTCATCGACAAGCCCGCCGGCCTCGTGGTCCATCCCGCCCCGGGCCACGAGAGCGGCACGCTGGTCAACGCCCTGATCGCCCATTGCGGGGCCAGCCTGTCGGGCATCGGCGGCGTCCGCCGGCCCGGCATCGTCCACCGCCTCGACAAGGACACGAGCGGCCTGATCGTCGTCGCCAAGAACGACGTGGCCCACCAGGGCCTCACCGCCCAGTTCGCCGATCACGGCCGGTCCGGACCGCTGGAACGCGCCTACGCCGCCGTGGTCTGGGGCCTGCCCCAGCCGCGGGCCGGGACGATCCAGGCAAGCCTCGCGCGGTCGCGCTTCCACCGGGAGAAGATCGCCGTCGTCTCGGACGCGAGCGGGCGCCACGCCGTCACCCACTACGCCGTAGCCGAGGCGTATCGCGAGGCCGCCCTCGTAAGGTGCCGCCTGGAGACGGGCCGCACCCACCAGATTCGCGTGCATCTCGCCCATCGCGGACACCCCCTGCTCGGGGACACGGTCTACGGCGGCGCCTTCCGGACCAAGGCGGCCCGCCTGACGCCGGAGGCCCGCGCCGCCCTCGCGGCGCTCGGGCGCCAGGCACTCCACGCGGAACTGCTCGGCTTCAGCCACCCGCGGACCGGCGCGACGCTGCGGTTCGAGAGCCCGCTACCGCCCGATATGGCCGCGCTGGTGCAGGCGCTGAGGGCGGAAGAGGACGGGCCGCCGCGCCCGTAACCGCCGCGTCGCGGCGTGCGAAAGATCACGCCGTACCGCGTCACATCGTGACATGGTACGACCAAAATCGCCGGTGGCGCGTTGTTGACGACGTGGGTGTCATCGACCGCGACCGGCTCCCCGGCGTCCCGTACGAGATGGGGGGCCGGCAGGGTCGGCTCAAGAGCGGCCCGAGTGGACGGCACTGTTGTCCGTCGCGTCCGCCCGACAGGGGGACATAAGGTCCAGGAGAATGCCATGGCCGGTACGCTGCCCGTGCTCGCCAACGAAGGTGGCCTCTCGCGCTACCTCGACGAGATTCGCAAGTTCCCGATGCTGGAGCCGTCGGAAGAGTTCACGCTGGCGAAGGCCTGGCGCGACGCCGGCGACCGCGAGGCCGCGCACCGGCTCGTGACGTCGCACCTGCGCCTGGTCGCCAAGATCGCCATGGGCTACCGCGGCTACGGCCTGCCGATCGGCGAAGTCGTGTCGGAGGGCAATGTCGGCCTCATGCAGGCGGTCAAGCGCTTCGATCCCGACAAGGGCTTCCGTCTGGCCACCTACGCGATGTGGTGGATCAAGGCGGCGATCCAGGAATACATCCTGCGCTCGTGGTCGCTCGTGAAGATGGGCACGACCGCGAACCAGAAGAAGCTGTTCTTCAACCTGCGCAAGGCGAAGGGCAAGATCTCGGCCCTCGACGAGGGTGACCTCAAGCCCGATCAGGTGAAGCAGATCGCCACCCGTCTCGGCGTGCCCGAGCAGGACGTGATCGACATGAACCGGCGCCTGTCCGGCGACACGTCGCTCAACGCGCCCCTGCGCGAGGAGGGCGAGGGCGAGTGGCAGGACTGGCTCGTGGACAACAGCCCGAGCCAGGAGACCGTGCTGGCGCGGGAGCAGGAGGGTCAGAACCGCCTCTCCGCGCTCAAGGACGCCCTCGGTGTGCTCAATCCGCGCGAGCGCCGCATCTTCGAGGCCCGGCGCCTCGCCGAGGACCCGATCACCCTGGAGGATCTCTCCGGCGAGTTCGGCGTGTCCCGCGAACGCGTCCGGCAGATCGAGGTCCGCGCCTTCGAGAAGGTGCAGGAAGCGGTCAAGCGCAACATCGCGAGCCGCGAGCTGCCCCGGACCGGCATCGAGGCCCGCTGAGCCGCGCGCCCGGCGAGCGACGCGCCGGGCCCGCCGGTTCGGGTCGGGGCTCGGACGGCGGGTGCCGTCGAGCGATCACTGCCAGGCGTCGAAGGCGTTCTGCATCACCTGGGCGCCGGCGGCGCCCTTCTCGAAGGTCAGGACCGCCCGGCGGCCGGACGTGTAGCGCAGGGCGATGTCGAACCAGTTCCGGTGGAGGAGCAGGTCGGTGTTGCGCTCGACGTCGTTCTGCAGCGACGACAGGCCGATCAGGAACAGGTTGTCGCGTACCCGAACCGGCAGGCCCGAGACCGGCGAGCCGCGGGCGCTCTGCTCGTCCTTGGCCTGGAGCAACCCGACATCTTGGACGGTTCTGGACGCGGCGTTGCTGCCGCTCTGGCTGAAGGCCAAGCTCACCGTGTGGGAGGCCGGCAGGGTCGCGTCGAGATTGCGCTGGATGGTCATCACCAGCGTCAGGCCGGCATCCGGGATGGTCACGGTGGCGACGACGGCGTTCTGGACCGGCTGCCCCTGATCCCCGTTGACGGTCTCGAGCCGCCACGTCACCCGCCCCGGCGTCACGGTCGGCTGACCGCCCTCGGCCCCCGTCGCCTCCTCGACGAGTTCCGCCCTCTGCGCGACCGCGACGCCCGCGTCGGCCGGCGCGGGCGTGGCCGCGGCCCGTGCCGGCGCACCGTTCTCGACGCGCGTCGGGGCCTTGGGGGCCGGGGCGGCGTCGCCGCCGACCCGGTCGCCGAACTTGGTCTCGCCTTCCGGCTGCTGCGTGTCCGCGGTCTCCGTGCCGCTCGACGGCAGGTTCTGCGGCCGGTCGCGCAGCAGGAAGGCCGCGACGGCGATCAGGCCGATCACCACAGCCAGGACACCGCCCACGAAGACGTTGCGCAGCACGCGCGACCGACCGGTGCGCGGGGGGACCACCTCGATCCGCGGACGCTGACGCCCGCCCGCGCCCTCGGCCGCCTCGGCGTCAGGGTCCTCGACGGCGGGCACCTCGGCGCCGGACGTCTCGGCGCCGGACGTCTCGGCGACCAGCGGGGCCGTGTCGGGCGCGGCCGTCTGCGGCGTGCCCGGACGGGGCGGCGCGATCGGGATCGGTGCCTCGCGCGGCCCGTCCGCGGCCTCCCGATCCCCGTCGCGGGCCGCCACCGCGAACGGCAGCTTCGCCGACGGGAGGATGGGCGCCAGCGCGGGACCGGATCCCGGCTCCGGCGGGGACGGCTCCGGGATCTCCGGCTCCGTCGCCGCGGGGACGATCGGCTCTGGGATGGCGGGCTCTGGCGCGGCGGGTGCGGGCACGGCCGGTGCTGATGGCGGCGCCGAAACCGTGGCCGGAGCGGGCGCCCCGGGCGCCTGCGCGGCATCGTTGGCGGGGGCCGGGAGGCCGCCGTGATCGACCTCGAGCCGCTCGATCGCGGCGTCGAGCGCCCGACGCTCGAGATCGATATCGGCCTCCGACAGCGGCGGATCGAGGGAGCGCAGCTGGCTGATCAGGGCGTTGCGCGCGCGGTCGTAGACCGCCTTGCGCAGGGCGGGCGTTCGGTCCGGCAGCGCGTCGAGCGCGCGCGCCAGAAGCGGGTAGTAATCGGCCATGATACTCTGGTCCGCCCCTTCGGCCGCCGTCCGGCAAAGCCGGTCGGAGGCCGGGGACCGAGGTCCGCGCCCGCCCGACAGGTCCGGTCGCGGCCGTCGGCCGGTTTGTCGTATCCCGCCGCGCGGGATCAGGGCCCGCGCGCCGGTTGCCTTCGAGACGGCGGGCGGATCGCGATACGGACCGCCCGGCCGCCAGCCCGTTCTAGATCAAGCCCGCGCGGACTGGATACAGGCAGGGCCGCCGAAAACACGCGTCGTCAACGGGATAGCGCGCGAAGGGTCAATCCTCGAACGGGTTGTGCATGAGGATCGTGTCGTCGCGCTCGGGCGAGGTCGACAGCAGCGCCACCGGCGCCCCGATCAGCTCCTCGATCCGGCGCACGTACTTGATCGCCTGCGCGGGCAGATCCGCCCAGGACCGGGCCCCCGCGGTCGTCTCCGACCAGCCCGGGATCACCTCGTAGACCGGCTCGATCCGGGCCTGCGCGGCCTGGCTCGCCGGCAGATGGTCGATCGGCTGGCCGTCCAGCAGGTAGCCGGTGCAGACGCGGATCTCTTCGAAGCCGTCGAGGATGTCGAGCTTGGTCAGCGCGATGCCGTGGATGCCGGAGGTCCGGACCGTCTGGCGCACCAGCACGGCGTCGAACCAGCCGCAGCGGCGCTTGCGCCCGGTATTGACGCCGAACTCGCGCCCGCGGCTGCCGATGGTCTCGCCGATCTCGTCGAACAGCTCGGTGGGGAACGGTCCCTCGCCGACGCGGGTCGTGTACGCCTTGGCGATGCCCAGGACGTAGCCGATCGCGCCCGGGCCGAGGCCCGAGCCCGTCGCCGCCTGCGCGGCAACGATATTGGAGGAGGTCACGAACGGGTAAGTGCCGTGGTCGACGTCGAGCAGCGCGCCCTGCGCGCCCTCGAACAGGATGCGCTTGCCGGCCCGGCGCTCCTCGTCGAGCAGCGACCACACGGTGTCGGCGAAGGGCAGGATCTTCGGCGCGATCGCCTTCAGCTCGGTCAGCAGCGCCTCGGCGTTGACCTCGTCGATCCCGAGGCCGCGCCGAAGGGCGTTGTGGTGGGTCAGCACGCGCTCGATCTTGGCCGGCAGCGCGTCGGGGTCGGCGAGGTCGACGACCCGGATCGCGCGGCGGCCGACCTTGTCCTCGTAGGCCGGCCCGATGCCGCGCTTGGTCGTGCCGATCTTCAGTCCGGCATTGGCCGTCTCGCGGAAATGATCCAGCTCGCGGTGGAGGGGAAGGATCAGCGTCGCGTTGTCGGCGATCCGCAGGGAGGACGGCGAGACGTCCACGCCCTGCGCCTTGATCCGCTCGATCTCGTCGATCAGGTGCCAGGGATCGACCACGACACCGTTGCCGATGACCGAGAGCTTGCCGCCGCGGACGACGCCCGACGGCAGCAGCGCCAGCTTGTAGGTCACGCCGTCGATGACGAGCGTGTGGCCGGCGTTATGGCCGCCCTGGAAACGGACCACGATGTCGGCCTGCTCGGAGAGCCAGTCGACGATCTTGCCCTTGCCCTCGTCGCCCCACTGGGCGCCCACAACGACGACGTTGGCCATGCCTGCCTGCTTACCCGCGACGGAAACCGGGACGGCGCCGCCCACGGGTGCAGGCAACGTACGTCGTGAGCCGTTTCCGCGATCCGGGCAACGAAATCAAGCAAGGGGCCGCATGTTCGGACCGCATGGCGGTCGGCCGGAGCCGGTCACGACCGGCTTACTTGGCCTCGGTACCGGGGTCGCGACCGGGCAGTTCGTGCGGCTTGATCACCGGCATGGAGCCGGACTGATCGGGCTTCACCACAGTGCCGGTCGTGCCGGAATCCGGCGGCTTGATCACGCCGTCGTTCTTCTGGAGCTTGTCGCTGAGCGACTGGTCCTGCGGCGGCGCGTCCGCGTTCGGGCGAACGCGCTCGGGCGGCGCCGGGGCCGGACTGGTCGTCTGGGCGCCGGCGGGTACTGCCGCGACGGTCGCCGCCAAGGTCGTCGCGAGGGCGGCGAGCAGGGTCTTGTTCGGCACGAGGGCCTCCCCGGTTCGAGACACGAATTCGGGGAGGAACAGTCGGAGACGGGATCCGTTCCTGTCCGCGATCGGGTCCGACGTCCCGTCCTGTGGACCGGATCCGGCGGCCTCAACCCTGGCGGGCGGCCTCGATGTAGAGCTCGCGCAGGCGCCGGGTCAGCGCGCCCGGCCGCCCCTCGCCGATTGACCGCCCGTCGATCTCGACGACCGGCATCACGAAGGCGGAGGCGCTGGTGTAGAAGGCCTCCTGGGCCGCGTAGACCTCGTCCACCGGGATCAGCCGCTCCTCGATGCGCAGGTCGGCCTCCTGCGCGAGGCGCAACACCGAGGCCCGGGTGATGCCCGGCAGGAGCGCCGTGGAGAGCGGCCGGGTCACGAGCACGCGGTCGCGGCCGATGATGAACGCGGTCGAGGAGGAGCCCTCGGTGACCGCGCCGTCCTCGACCATCCAGGCCTCAGCGACGCCGGCCTCGGCCGCCTGCTGCTTGGCGAGCACCTGCGCCAGCAGGGCCACCGACTTGATGTCCCGCCGCTTCCAGCGCAGGTCCTCGACGGTGATCACCCGGGCGCCGCTCTCGGCGAGCGGGTTGGCGAGCACGGTCTTGGCCTGCGTGAACATCACCACGGTGGGCTCGGTGCCGGCCTTAGGGAAGGCGAAGTCGCGCTCGGCCACCCCGCGGGTCACCTGCATGTAGACGAGCCCCTCGCTGACGCCGTTGCGGGCGACGAGCTCGGTCTGCAGGCGCTCCCAGCCCGCCGCGTCGTGCGGGTTGCGGATGCCGATCTCGCCGAGCGAGCGGTCGAGGCGCGCGAGGTGCGCGGCGTTGTCGACGAGCTTGCCGTCGATGATCGCCGAGACCTCGTAGATGCCGTCGGCGAACAGGAAGCCGCGGTCCATGATCGGCACGCGCGCCTCCTCGTAGGGAAGGAACTGGCCGTTGAGGTAGACGATGCGGGGAGCGGTCACGGGGAGCTGTCCTGTGTTCGGCGCGGGCCCGGAAACGCGGGCCCGCGAGCGCGGGTCGAAGCAGGAATCGTGCGGAGTCTCAGCGGTCGCCGAAGACCCGCCCGAAGATCGTGTCCACGTGCTTGAAGTGGTAGCCGAGATCGAAGCACGCCTCGATCTGCTCGGCCGGGAGCGCCGCGGCGACCTCCGGGTCCGCCTTGAGCAGCGCCAGGAAATCGCCCTCGCCGCGCCAGACCGGCATCGCGTTGCGCTGGACCAGCCGGTAGGAATCCTCGCGGGAGACCCCGGCCTGGGTCAGCGCCAGCAGCACGCGCTGCGAGTGGATCAGGCCGCCGAGCCGGTCGAGGTTCTTCTGCATGTTGGCCGGGTAGACCAGCAGCTTCTCCATCACCCCGGTCATCCGCGCCAGGGCGAAGTCGAGGGTGACGGTGGCGTCGGGGCCGATCATCCGCTCCACCGACGAGTGGGAGATGTCGCGCTCGTGCCAGAGGGCGACGTTCTCCAGGGCCGGGGTGACGTAGCCGCGCACCATCCGGGCGAGGCCCGTGATGTTCTCGGTGAGGACCGGGTTGCGCTTGTGCGGCATCGCCGAGGAGCCCTTCTGGCCCTCGGAGAAGAACTCCTCCGCCTCGAGGACCTCGGTGCGCTGGAGGTGCCGGATCTCGATCGCCAGCCGCTCCAGCGACGAGGCGACGACGCCGAGGGTCGCGAAGAACATCGCGTGCCGGTCGCGTGGGATCACCTGGGTCGAGACCGGCTCGGCGGTCAGGCCCATCTTCTCGGCGACGTACTGCTCCACCCGCGGGTCGATGTTGGCGAACGTGCCGACCGCGCCCGAGATCGCGCAGGTGGCGACCTCCTCGCGGGCCGCGACGAGGCGGCGGCGGTTGCGCTCGAACTCGGCGTAGGCCTGGGCGAGCTTCAGACCGAAGGTGACCGGCTCGGCGTGGATGCCGTGCGACCGGCCGATGGTCGGGGTGAGCTTGTGCTCCAGGGCCCGGGTCTTCAGGGCGGAGAGCAGCGAGTCGACGTCGGCGATCAGGATATCGGCGGCCCGCACCAATTGCACGTTGAGGCAGGTGTCGAGCACGTCCGAAGAGGTCATGCCCTGGTGGACGAAGCGCGCCTCGGGACCGACGATCTCGGCGAGGTGGGTCAGGAAGGCGATGACGTCGTGCTTCGTCACCGCCTCGATCGCGTCGATGCGGGCGACGTCGAAGACCGCGTCCTTGCCCTTGGTCCAGATCGTCTCGGCCGCCGCCTTCGGCACGACACCGATCTCGGCGAGCGCCGTGGTGGCGTGGGCCTCGATCTCGAACCAGATCCGGAAGCGGCTCTCGGGCGACCAGATCGCCGTCATCGCGGGGCGGCTATAGCGGGGGATCATGGGGGCCTCGGCACGGTCCGGATTGCGTGCGTGGCCGGTAGCATGCGCCGGGCCGGCCGCTCAATGCGCATCGGGCATGCCGGGACGGCAACCGACGTGAAACGCGCGCCGCACCGGGCTCAGTCGATCCGCACCCAGCCCTGGCCCATCAGCCGTTCCTGCGGCCGGAAGCGGGACTTGTAGTCCATCTTGCGCGAGCCCTCGACCCAGTAGCCGAGATAGAGGTAGGGCAGCCCGAGCGCGCGAGCCCGGCGGATGTGGTCGAGAATCATGAAGGTCCCGGGCGAGCGCGCGGCCTCCGCGGGATCGTAGAACGAGTAGACCATCGACAGGCCGTCCGAGAGGACGTCCGTCAGGCAGAACGCGAGCGGCGGTCCGGAGCCGCGGCCGGTGATCGCCGTGTCCGGCCCGTGCCGGCGATACGACACGAGGTGCGTGTCGACGTGGCTGTCCTCGACCATCATGGCGTAGTCGAGCACGGTCATGTCGACCATGCCGCCGTCGCCGTGCCGGGCGTCGAGGTAGCGGCGGAACAGGGCGTACTGCTCGGAGGCGGGCCGGTTCGGCTCCGGCGTACCGACCCAGTCGGCGCTGCGCGCCAGGATGCGCCGCTGGCTGGCGCTCGGCTCGAACTCGTCGACCACCACGCGGACCGAGACGCAGGCCCGGCACGTCTCGCAGGCCGGCCGGTACGCGATGGTCTGCGAGCGGCGGAAACCGCCCTGGGTCAGGATCTCGTTCAGGTCGCGGGCGCGCCGTCCGACCAGGTGGGTGAAGACCTTCCGCTCCTCCTGCCCCGGCAGGTAGGGGCACGGCGAGGGGGCGGTGAGGTAGAATTGCGGTGTGTCGCGCGGGTGGCTGGTCACGCTTCTCACAGACCCTGCGCCGGGTTCATCCTCGCGGCGCCGGCGTGACAGTGTACAGGCGACCGGCCGGGGCTCAATGGCCCGGCCGGTCGCACCGTCAGATTTTCATCAGCGGAATCGCGGCTCAGCGCGCGTGGACGACGGCGAGGCCGAGGAGCAGGTCGTGCCCGAGGCGGCGGTCGGAGCGCATGAGCCCGAACGCGATGTCGACGCACCAGAGCAGGAAGGTCGAGATCGCCACGTAGAACAGCAGCGCGTGGACCGCGGCCGTGATGACGTCGACCCGCGCGCCGCTCTCGGGCGCGACGGTCCGCAGGCCCATCATCCGCTGGCCGATCGTGCTCTGTTTCGGCCCGCCCACCGTGATCGCGCTGTAGATAATGCCGCTCGCCGGAAGGACCGCGAACAGCGTCCAGCCGAGGCCGAAGGTGACCACCCCGATCACGGTGATCGCGAGGGTCAGCAGGGCCGTGAAGCCGAAGATGAACAGGATGTCGAGGAGATAGGCGACCGTCCGGCCACCCAGGCTCGCCCGCACGAACGGGATCGGCAACGCGGTGGCGTAGCCGGGCGCTTCGAAGCGCTGCGCGTATCCGGGTTGTGGGTTCTGCATGGTGTCGCGTCCTGCAAGCGAGGCTGCGGACGTGAAGGTGGGTGCGCACGCCTGATGCCGCAAGGGGATCCGCGAGGAGACGCGGGCGTGGGCGCGCCTCAGCGCCCGGCCGGGTCTCCGGCCGCGGCGTCGGGCGTGTCGAGGTAGAAGCGCTTGAGCATGTAGAGGGACGGGCCCGACAGGGTGCTCGCCTCGGTGGCGAGGGCGACCAGGGTCGTGCCGGCATCGAAGCGGCAGGTCAGCCAGTGCTGCCGGTTCCCGTCGGCGTAGTCGACGCGCACCGAATTCGCCGACGGCCCCGGCGCCGCCCGAAGGAGCCGGATCCCGTCCTGCGGCGCGACCGCCGGGAGCGCCCGGCGGCAGGTGGCGACGCGATCCCGGCGCAGGGTGTCCTGGCAGGCGACGAGCCCCCCGAGGAAGCCGACCACGACCGCGGCCCCGAGGAGCCAGCGGTGCCCGCGCTTCACGGATGGTTGCGCAGGCGCTCCGCGACCCGCGGCGCGTGATAGGTGAGGACGCCGTCGGCGCCGGCCCGCTTGAAGGCGAGGAGCGCCTCGACCATCGCGCGGTCGCCGTCGAGCCAGCCGTTGCGGGCGGCCGCCTCGATCATCGCGTACTCGCCCGACACTTGGTAGGCGAAGGTCGGCACCTGGAACTCGTCCCGCACCCGGCGGATGATGTCGAGATAGGGCAGGCCCGGCTTCACCATCACCGAATCCGCGCCCTCGTCGAGGTCGAGTCGGACCTCGCGCAGGGCCTCGGCCGAGTTGCCGGGATCCATCTGGTAGGTGCGCTTGTCGCCGACCAGCGCCGCCTTGGTGCCGATCGCGTCCCGGAACGGCCCGTAGAAGGCGCTGGCGTATTTCGCCGCGTAGGCCATGATCTGCACGTCGAGGAAGCCGGCCTTGTCGAGGCCCGCGCGGATCGCGCCGACGCGCCCGTCCATCATGTCGGAGGGCGCGATGATGTCGGTCCCGGCCTCGGCCTGGATCAGGCTCTGCTCGACGAGGACCGCGACCGTCTCGTCGTTGAGGATCGCGCCGTCCCGCATCAGGCCGTCGTGGCCGTGGCTCGTGTAGGGATCGAGCGCCACGTCGGTCATGATCCCGATCTCGGGCACGGCCCGCTTCACGGCGCGGACCGCCCGGCAGACGAGGTTGTTGGCGTTCAGCGCCTCCGAGCCGGTCGGGTCGCGCAGCGACACCTCCGTGTAGGGGAAGAACGACACCGCCGGGATGCCGAGCTTCGCGGCGCGCTCCGCGTCGCGGACGATCTCGTCCACCGAGAGGCGCTCGACGCCCGGCATCGAGGCGACCGGCTCGCGGCGGCCCTCGCCGTCGATCACGAACATCGGCCAGATCAGGTCGTCGACCGTCAGGGTGTGCTCGCGGACGAGGCGGCGCGACCAGTCGGCTTTCCGGTTCCGGCGCGGGCGCTGGGTGATCTTCAGACCCTCCACGCGGGCGCCCTCGCGAGCGGCCTCCACGGCGAGAGGGCGCGGCTCTGGCAGGGTGTCTGACATGCGGCTTCGCTACCGTTCGCGCGGACCACGCCGCGGATCGTGCGGCGCCCGTGCGCCGGAGGCGATCGACTACCACACCGGGCCGGCGCAACGAAACCCGACCGTTGACGCCGGACGGCGGAACCGCTTCAACCCGGCGACCCCCGCCCGATCGATCAGGATCCCGGCCCTTCGCCATGAACCGGCCCCCACCATCCGCGAGCGCTCGATAGTGCCCAGCTACTTTCCGATCCGGCGCAGGACGCCGCGGCCGGGCGGCATCCCGAGCGACCGCATCGAGCGGGCCCAGGGCCCCGCGTCCGGCACGTGGGACACAGTGCTGATCTGGTTCATGCGGCTCACGGCCCTCGTCTGGCTGCTGAAGAGCGTCTTCGCCTGGGCGACCATCCTCGACGTCCTGCCGGGCGTGCGCCCCTTCGAGGCCGAGCCGTTCGGCCGCCAATCCGCGATCGTCTACTTCGCGGTGATCGACGCCGCGGCGGCGATCGGATTGTGGCTGACGAGCGCCTGGGGCGGCGTGATCTGGTTGCTCGCCGTCACGTCGGCGATGACGCTCGCTGTCCTGACACCGCAACTCTTGCCGTTATCGGTGCCGCTGCTCGTATTCGGAGGCTGTGTTGTGACGTTGTACTTCCTGCTGTCCTGGCTGGCCGCGCAGGAAGCACGGTGAACGAACCGTTCTTGTCTTCATTCAGTTTGTCTTTACCGCGAAGAGTAAATCGCGAATTCATCCTGTCGCTTAAATCGCCTTTCATTCCCGAGCCCTAGCTTAGCCATCATCAACGGCGCCGCATCCAACGGGTGCCGGATCATCGGATGGCGAGGCAGAGATGAAGACCCAGAACGCCCGAGTCGCGCAGGTCGAGGCCCCCGAGGAAGCCGCCTCCACCAAGGGCTCCTACCTCGAGGCGCTGCACCTCGTGGAGCGGCTGCATCGCCGGCTGCTCGACGTGATCAAGGACGAGTTCGAGCGCCGCGGCCGCGAGGACGTCAACAGCGTCCAGGCGCTGCTCCTGTACAACATCGGCGACAAGGAGCTGACCGCGAGCGAGCTGCGGACCAAGGGCTACTACCTGGGCTCCAACGTCTCGTACAACGTGAAGAAGCTTGTCGAGGCCGGCTATCTCCACCACGCCCGCTCGAAGACCGACCGGCGCTCCGTCCGGATCAGCCTGACCGACAAGGGCCGCCAGGTTCACGAGATCATCCAGGGGCTCTACGACAAGCATGCCCGGACGATCACGCCGATTGGCGGGATCTCGGAGGAGGACTTCATTCGCCTGAACCAGGCCCTCACCCGCCTGGAGCGCTTCTGGACCGATCAGATCCGCTACCGCCTCTGAGGCGCGCCCTCAGAGGTTCAGCAGGCCGATGATCCCGGCGATCACCGCGTAGGCGAAGCCGGCGTTGATGGCGACGCCGAACATCCCGATCACGAGACCGCCCAGCACGACCAGACCGTCGCGCTCGACGAGACCGAGCCCGACCAGGCAGACGGCGAGACCCAGCGGGATCTGACCGACGATGGGCGCGGCCACGATCAGCGCCAGCGCCAGGGCGAGCAGGACGATCCCCATGCCGCGCATGCCGAGCGCGGTCTCGAACACGCTGACGCGGGGGCGCGACCAGCGCTCCAGGCGGCGCAGGATCGGCACCGCGCGGGTGACGGCGCGCCGGACATCCGTTAGGGCGATCGAGCGGCCGAGGAGCATCCGCGGCAGCCACGGCGCCGACATCCCGGCGGCGATCTGGATCGCCACGAGGAGCAGGAGCAGGCCGCAGATCAGCGGGATCGGCGGCGGCATGGGCAGGCAGTTCGGCAGCCCGAGCAGGACCACGAGCAGCGCGAAGGCACGGTCCCGCAGGACCGCGACGATGTCGCCCACGGTGAGGCGCTCGCCCTCCTGGCTCGCCAGCACGGTGAGGACGTCCGACGTTCGTGCACCGGAGGTCAAGGATCTGCCAACCTTCGCTTTCCCGCGGGGGCTCTAGCCGAGAACATCTGGCACGCCAAGCACGGCAGATTCGCGACAGCGCGATGGCGTCCCGCGGGCGGACGCGCGGCGGACGGCCCGCGAAGTCCCGGCCAGCACAGCGCGCGCGCCGACGCACCTTTCCGAAGCAACCTCGTCCCTGCGACCCGAAGATCGGCGCGCGAATCCGACAATTCCGGGGGATCGCGAGCGGATCGCGATGAAACGCGGTTAATTTTCTCTTACCTTCGTCCGTAAACGTCGGAGGCTCGACTGTGCCGAACCAGCGCCCTCGCCCGAAGATCGCTGGACGCGCGCCCGTTCTCGCGGTTCTGCTCGCGGGACAGGCGGCCGTCTCGCACCCCGCCGGCGGCAGCGAGATCGACACGCTGCTGTTCGGCAGCCTCGACGCCGGCGGCGACACCTTCCTGACCGTCGGGGCGAAGGCCGGCCTCACCTCCCTCGCGCAGGACGGGTTCACCGCGCTGGCGAGCGTCGGTGGCGGGCGGCGCGCGGAGTCCGGTCCGGACGGCCCCCGCACGCGCTACACGGTCGCCGCCGCCGCCCTGGCCGGGTACCAGTGGGTCTTCGACTGGGGCGCGGTCGCGGCCTTTGCCGGGCCCGAGATCGCGCGGGAGATGCTGATCGCGGGGCCGCTCTTCGACGCCCTGCCGACGCGCTTCGGGCTCCGGCTCCACGGCGAGGTCTGGGCACGCCCGAGCGAGGCGACGCTGCTCCAGGCGAGCGCCGTCGCGGGGTCGTCCCGCGACAGCCTGTGGGCGCGCCTCGCCTGGGGCTACCGGCTCTGGGAGACCTATCTGGGGCCCGAGGCCGCCCTCTACACGGACGGGACCGGCTACGCGAAGTGGAGCCTCGGCCTGCACGGGACCGACTTCGCCCTCGGCCGGTACAGCTTCCGCGCGTCGGCGGGCCTCCAGTCCGAGAGCGGCCGGGGCCGCGCCTGCCCCTACCTGAGCCTGTCCGTCTGGTCGCCCCTCTGATCGGCGCTCGGCCGGGCTTCGAGGGCGTCGAGGAACGCGGCCGCGTCGCGGCGGATCTCGGCGCGGCGCCTGTCGCCCAGCCCGCGGAGTGTCCGGTACGGCATGGCCATCCGCTGATTGCCCGCCAGCCGGTCCTCGTTCTCGATGAGGAAGTTCCAGTAGAGATAGTTGAACGGGCACGCCTCCGGCCCGGCCTTGACCTTCACGTCGTACGGGCAGGACGCGCAGTAATCGGACATCCGGTCGATATAGGCGCCCGAGGCCGCGTAGGGCTTGGAGCCCATGACGCCGCCGTCGGCCCACAGCACCATGCCGTGGACGTTGGGCAGCTCGACCCACTCGTAGGCGTCCGCGAACACGATCAGGTACCATTCCTCAACCTGAGCCGGGTCGAGGCCGGCGATGAGGGCGAAGTTGCCGGTCACCATCAGGCGCTGGATGTGGTGGGCGTAGGCGTGGGCGCGCGTCTCGGCGACGACCTGCGCGACGCAGTTCAGCGCCGTCTCGCCGGACCAGTAGAACCACGGCAGGTCGCGGCCCGCGCCGAGGGCGTTGCTGTCGCGGTAGGCGGGCATCCGGGCCCAGTAGAGGCCGCGCACGTATTCCCGCCAGCCGAGGATCTGCCGGATGAAGCCCTCGACGCAGTGGAGCGGCGCCGCGCCGTCGCGGTAGGCGCGCTCGGCGGCCCAGCACACCTCCTCGGCGGTGAGCAGCCCGGCGTTGAGGGCGGGCGACAGGAGCGCGTGGTACAGGAACGGCGCGCCGGTCTTCATCGCGTCCTGATAGTCGCCGAAGGTCGGCAGGGCGTCGGCCAGGAAGTGCCGGAGCGCCGCGAGGGCGTCGGCCCGGGTCACCGGCCAGGAGAAGCCGGTGAGATCACCGAAATGGTCGCCGAACTCGGCCTCCACGAGGGCGATGACCGCGCGCGTGACGGAATCGGGCTGGAAGCCGATCCGGTCCGGCGGACGATGCCCCCTGGGCAGGCGCTTGCGGTTCTCGGGGTCGTAGTTCCAGCGGCCGCCCGCGGGCTCGCCGTCGTCCATCAGGAGGCCGGTCCGGCGCCGCATGCCCCGGTAGAAGGTCTCCATCCGCAGATGATGCCGGCCCTCCGCCCAGCGGGCGAAATCCTCCCGCGGGCACAGGAAGCGGTTGTCGGCACGGATCTCGACCGGGATCGCCAGGGTCTCGCGCCAGTCCTGCATCATCTCCCAGACGCGCCACTCGCCCGGCTCGGTCACCACGACCCGCTCCGGCCGGTGGCGCGCCACGGCGCGCTCCAGCTCGCCGGTGAAGCTGCCGGTGTTGCCCGCGTCGGTGAGGCGCACGTACGCGACCGTGATCCCCTCCGCCTCCAGCTCGGCCGCGAAGTGGCGCATGGCGGCGAACAGGAAGGCGATCTTCTGCTTGTGGTGGCGGACATACGTCGCCTCGTCGCGGACCTCGACGATCAGCACGACGTCGCGCTCGGCGTCGAGGTCGACGAGGCTCGACACCCGGCGGGTCAGCTGATCGCCGAGGACGAAGCGCAGGGTTCCGGACGGCGCGGCGCGGCGTTTCCCAGCCATGCCTAGACCTTCCAGTCCGGAGCGGAGCGTTCGCCATCCGCGGCGCGGCCGAACCCTCCGGTCCCGCCGTCGAAGATCACCCGAACCACGCCGTTCCCCCTTGCCACCGCCGCCGGCCCAATCAAGGTAGGCCCGGGGACGCGGCCGGGCAGGCGGCGGACCCGGGCCCTCCACGTGCACAAGGTCGCAGGCGGCAAGCATGAAGTTCGCGTTCGCCGGCATCGACTTCCTCGGCGGGGTCTTCGAGGGTCTGCTGGACGCCGGCTGGACGCCGGTGAAACTGTTCACGCGCCCCTGCGACGGGGTCTACGACCACAACGAGGTCGTCGTCGCCCGCGCCCGGTCCTTGCGGCTGCCGATTCAGCTCTCGCGGATCCGCGAGCGGGACATCGAGGCGCTCCAGGCCGAGCACGGGCGCGACTGGGCACTCGTGGTCGCGGGCTATCCCTGGCTCATCAAGGGCTGGAAGGGCCGCGCCGCCTACGGCCTCAACTTCCACCCCTCCCCGCTCCCGACGGGCCGCGGCCCCTACCCGCTGTTCCGGGCGATCCTCGACCGCTACGAGACCTGGGGCGTCACCGCCCACGTGCTCGCCGACGGGTTCGACACCGGCGATATCCTGGCGCAGGAGATCTTCGCCCTGAGCCCCCGCGAGAGCCACGAGACGCTGCTCGCCAAGTGCCAGATGGCGGCGCGCCGCCTCGCCGCGGGCCCCCTCGGCCGCGACCTGCCCAACCGCTGGCGGCGCTCCGAGCCGCAGGGTGACGGCTCCTACTGGCCGCGCGCGACCGACGCCGACCGGACGCTCGACTTCCGGCAGGACGTCGAGACGGTCCTGCGCCGGGTGCGGGCCTTCGGCACGGTCGAGACGATCGCGCGGCTCGGCGATGCCCGGGTCTACGTGGCGGAGGCGCAGGGGTGGCAGGAGCGCCACGCGCACACGCCCGGAGCGGTGGTGCACCGCCACCGCCGCCACGTCGTGGTGGCGGCCCTCGACGGGTACGTCCAGCTGACCCGCTGGTCGCCGGTTCCCCTCGCGGAGGCCGGGCAGATCGGCCGCTGACCGGCCCGTCCGGGAACCCGAACGCCGACCCCGATGTTTCCGGCGGCCCGGGCACTCCGCCGGGGCCCCACGGGAGTCCGCCATGTCGACCCGCGCCAGCTTCGCCGCAGCCCTCGGTTTCGCCGCGCTGTTCACCGGCTCCGCCCTCGCGCAGGCGGTGATCGTCACGCCCGACGAGTTCGGCCCCGACGACGACGTGGTGGTGCGCGACTACATCGTGCGCCGGCCGGTGGGTCCGGGCCCGATCGTCGGATCGATCCCGCTGCGACCCGGCAGCATCGTGCCGCCCGACGTGCGGCTCGCGCCCTTCACGGAGGCCCCGAACCCGCGGCTGCGCCGCTTCGGCTACTTCGTGGCGCCGGGCGACAAGATCGTGGTCGTCGATCCCGACACCCGCGCGGTGGTTCGCATCCTCGACCGCTGACGGCGGGCGGCGGCGCTCACCAGTCGCTGAGCACCGCGCGCCTCCAGCGGTCGGGCGCGACGCAGCGGTACTCGTAGGCCTCGTCCCAGGCGTGGTCGCCGGGGGTGCAGGGCGCGCGGCTGCTCGCGGGCGGCCGCGGCAGGCTCTCGCGGATGGAAGCGGCCTCGATCTGCCCGTTGTCGCTCACGCGCATGACCGGCCCGGCCGCCGTGCCGTAGACCAGATCGCGCCCGTCGAAGCCGAGGCTGCGGGAGAAGCCGCCCTCGCGGTTGCCGTCGAGCCCGATCGCCTGCCCGGCCGCGAGCAGCATCGGGACGCCGGTGAAGCGCGCGGCGGCGGCGTCGATGCCGATGCCGTAGGTCCCCTCCCCCTGGAACGAGATCGCCCGGTCGGTGATGGAGCCGGTGAGGTTGCCCATCAGGATCCCGTAGCCGGTATGGGCGCCCGGAACGCCGCCGGTGGAGATCTGCAGTCCGACCCGCTGGCGGTTGCGGTCGGTGGTCGGCGACTGCGCCGAGACGTCGATCTCGGCGCCGATGCAGGAGGCGACCGGATCGGCCTCGTCGGTCATGTCGACACAGTTGAAATTGCCGGCCCAGGAGGGCCCGACCGGCCCCAGCCCGTTGGGCTCCTTGAAGATCGTGCCGTTGACCGCGACGTTCTGCGCGCCGGTGCTCGCGAGGGCGTGGTTGTGCAGCTCGCCCGTGATCGTCCACTCGTAGCCGGCATTGTGCGGGCCGGTGGATCCGAGCGCCCAGAGCGCCTTGTAGGTGTGGGTGGCCTCGCCCGACCCCTCCGGCACGTGCCGGTCGACCCGCAGCGTCGAGACCGGATCGAAGCCTTGGGGCCGGTTCCAGAGGAAGACGTGGCCGCCATCGAGGCCCATCACCCCGGTACCCTGCACGCTGCGGGAGAAATTCGGCGGCCACGGCTGCGGTGCGGACGCCGGATCCGTCGCCGGCGCGGCGCGCGGCGGCTGTCCGGGCGCCTCGGCGGCCGCGACCGTCGGAACGCCGATCGCGAAGCACGCCATCAGGGCGGTGCCGGGGCGGATGCGCATGATCGTCTCCGGATATCCTCTCGGCGCGGCCTCGCCCAGGATCGCACTGGCAGAACCCGCCCACAAGACCAGATAGGTTACAGCATCGCATCGGCGACGCCGGCCACGGGCGCCCGCGGATGCGGCACCCGCCGCGCCATGGGAGCGAGCCGATGACCGCCCTGCGATTCCTGCGCAATTGGTTCCTGGTGTCGATCCCGCTCGGCCTCCTGATCGGCCGGTTCATCAAGGCCGGCGAAGGGCCGCCGAGACGAGACCGGCGGTGATTACCGGAGACCGGTCCGATAGACAGGGCGCGACTTGCTATTCTGACGCTCGGATGTCGATCATCAATAACATGTTAGCGAATCCGGCGCATTTTTACTGATATCGCGCCATACCGGCCGACCAGGGCAGGAACTTCGGCCGTGTCCCGCAACGCCAGCACCCCTGCCGCCGTCGCGGAACGCCGGGCGACCGAGCGGAGACCCACCGCCCTGCTGGCCTTCGCCCAGCAACGGGACGGCGCGCGCTATCCCTGCCAGGTCATGAACATCTCCGATCGCGGCGCGATGCTGGAGTTCCTGGGTTCGCAGGCGGTGCTGCTGGAGGACGTGTTCGACCTCGTGCTGGCGAGCGCCGAGATGCGCTACGCGGTCCAGCTCGTCTGGCGGAAGGAGCGGACGGTCGGCGTCCTGTTCTGCGGCGAGGCCGTGTGAGAGGTCGACCCTGCGGGCTCAGACCGCGAGCGTCGCCATCAGCGTGAGCCCGACGGCCGACAGCGCCAGCGCCAGGACCGCGAGGGTGTCGAGGGGTGCGGGCCGGCTCGCCGCGAGCCAGCGACGCTCGGCGAACTTCTCGGCCGCGAACCCGGACAGGACCAGGCCGCAGCCGACGAACGTGACAAGCGCGGACATGGGTCGACCCTTCTTCGCAACGCCGCGCCGTGTGATGCGCCTGACGGGAGTACCCGCGGCGCGGCCATAAAGTTTCACCGCGGCGCGGATACGCGGGCGAAAGCGGCGGCGCGCCGGGAAAGCCGCCGGCGCGCTCCCGCCTCTCCCGGGGACGAAGGGGTTGCAATCCCGCGCGGATCCATCGAGGCGGAAGCCCAGCGTCATCGACGGGATTGTGGCGGGCGGCGGGAGGCCGGAAGCTTTGAAGACGAGCGGCAACGGCGTGGCCGTCGGACACGATGGCTGGCTGTACTGGGTCGGACGCGCCCGCGAGGTCGAAGCCTTCTACGGCGACACCGCGACCTCGCGGCGGATCCTGAAGCGCTGGACGCGGCTCATCGGGCGGCGCGCGCGGCGCCTCGACGACCTCGGGATCCGGCACGTGCACACCGTCGTCCCCGACAAGCTCGCGATCTATCCGGACCTGCTCGGCCGCCCCTTCCCGGGGCTCGACGACCCGCCCGGGGTTCGGCTCGCCCGGCTCGTCGCCGGGGACAGCGGGGCCCCGATGGTCGACCTGCAAGCACCGCTGCTGGCGGCGCGGGCCGAGGAGCCCGTCTACCTGCGGACGGACACGCATTGGACCTACCGCGGCTACCTGACGGCGTACCGCGCGCTTTGCGAGGCCCTGGACGCGCCGGTGGCGGCGCACGTCTTCGCGGGGACCGGCGCGACCGAGTGCTTCACCTTCGACCTCGGCGAGAAGCTCGTCCCGCCGGTCGACGAGGCGTACGTCGCCTACGATTTCGCGCGCCGCGCGGCTCGGATCGACGCGAACGCCCTGGTGGCCGTGCGGGAATCCGGCCGGGCGGTGCGGCCGCGCGGATTGTTCGTCGGATCCCGCGTCGTCCTGAGGAACCCGGAGGCGCCAGATCGGCGCCGCGTGGTGCTGTTCGGCGATTCCTACATCTACAGCCCGGGCGCCCGGCTCACGGCGATGCTGGCGGAGACCTTCGCCGAGGTGCACGCGATCTGGTCGGCGAACATCGACTGGGCCTACGTCGAGGACGTCCGGCCCGACATCGTCGTCTTCGAGATCGCCGAGCGGTTCCTGCGGCAGCTCCCGAACGACCGGATCCGCATCGATCGCTTCGCGGCGGCGCGCGCGCGGCGGGCCGTCCGCCCGACGCTCCGGGAGCGGATCCGGCGCTGGCTGCGCTGAGGCCGGCCGCTTCAGAAAGCGAGAGCCCCGCCGCGGTGGCGGCGGGGCTCTGCTCCCTCAGGTGCGCGGCGGCTCAGTAACCGCGGCCGTAATAGCCCGGACCCCGGTCGAAGGCGCCCGCCGCGGCGGCGCCGGCGGCCGCGCCCGCGATGCCGAGACCGATGGCGGCCCCGGTCGACAGGCCGCGGTGACGGCGGTAGCCGAAATCGCGCCGGTGGCCGTAGCCGCGATCGTAGCCGCGGCCATAGCCGTAGCCGTGGTGGCCGCCGTAGCCGTAGCCATAACCCTGCGCCTGGGCGCCGGTGGCGCCGAGCGCGCCGAGGGACAGGGTGACGGCGGAGATGAGAGCGAGCTTGCGCATCGGTGACTCCTTCGCAGTTGCGTTGGGACCCCAACCCAAAGCGCAACCAGGGGTTCCGATTTTCGTGTGGGCAGGGCGCCGACCGCGCCGGATGTCAAAAGTGAGGATCGAGGATGTGGTGAGCGCGCTGGGACTCGAACCCAGGACCTACAGATTAAAAGTCAGACTGAACGCGATCTGAAAAATCAGGCACTTAGCGCGTAAGGGGCTGAAATTGCTCCGCAACATGTTATAGGATAAGCCCAAGCTTGGCCAGCAAGAGCCGGTCAGACCGATACACCGTGCGCACGGCGTGCGCACGGGACTGCGCGGGACGGGTATGACGAACGTTGCGAAGCTCACGATCGGGCGGATCGGCGCATTAGAGCCCGAGGCGAAAGATTACATCCTCTACGAAGACGCAACGCCCGGCTTCGGCGTGCGCATCTACCCGACCGGGCAGCGCCGATACGTGTTCCGTTATCGGGCGGGGAACAGCCGCGGGGCCCCAACCCGGATGGTCACGATCGCTGACGCTCGGAAGGTCGGGCTCGAAGATGCGCGCCGCATCGCCCGAGAGTTGGCAGGGAAGGTCGCGCGCGGCGACGACCCCTCGAAGGCCAAGAAACAAGCCGAGGCCGAGCGTGCTCGGGCGAAGACGTTTGGCGAAGTCCGAGACGAGTTCCTAACGAAGCACGTGGACGCCCGCCTGAGGACGCGGAGTGCGGCTGAGTACCGAAGGGTGCTGGAAAAGGAGTTCCGAGCGATCGAGAGCAAGGCGTTCGCCGAGATCACGCGAGCCGATATTTCGGGCGCGCTTCAGGCGATTGCGGGCCGCGGGAAAGTGCGCAGTTCGAACCTTGCTCGTGCTTACGTGCGGAAGCTCTTCTCGTGGGCGCAGGCGAGCGGCCTATGCGAGACGAACCCCGTTGCCGATACGGCTCGGGCGGGACCTGACGCTCGCCGCGAGCGGGTCCTTTCTCGCGAAGAGCTAGGCGATATTTATCGGGCCGCCGTCGCTTCCGGCGATACGTTCGGCGCTCTCGTGCGATTCCTCATGCTTACCGGCCAGAGGCGCGGTGAGGTCTTCGAGATGACCGACGCGGAGATCGACGAAGACGGCCGTATGTGGAACCTTCCCGGCGCTCGCACTAAGAACAAGCGCGCTCACGAAGTGCCGCTCTGCGAAACCTGTCTGCGGATCATAACCGCGCGCCCCCGCTATAGCAGGCTTGTGTTCTCGACGAGACACGGGACTGTCTTCGGTTATGCCGACAAGGCGAAAAAAAACCTCGACAAGTCAATTTTGGCGGCGCGGCGCGAGACAAACCCGAAGGCGAAACCTTTACCTCATTGGACGTTACACGACCTCAGAAGAAGCTTCGTGACGCACGCTCACGGTGAACTAGGCGTGCCTCTTCCCGTACTTGAGCGAGCGATCAATCACGTTTCAGGGAGCTTCGGCGGCGTCGTCGGCATCTACAATCGAGCCCCCTTGCTCAAAGAGCGGGTCGCGGCTTTTGCTGAGTGGGAAGCGTATGTGCTAAGCGCGGCCGGTTTTGAGCGCGGGCATCCCGAGCCGTCGGCAAAGGGAGAAACGGCTTAATGGTCGATAGGCGTCGAAGCTCGCCCCCGCCCCACTGCCGCATACGGCCGACAAGGAAAGCCGCGCGGCCAACGAGATCCTGAGAGCCATATTCTCGGCCATGATCGACGCAGGCATGTCGCAGGCTGAGTTCGCCGAGAAGATCGACCTGAGCGAGCGGACGATCGAAAAATGGCGTTCGTCGTCGGCGCTGACGGGAGACGCGAAGGGGCCGGGCCTCGTGCTGATCATCCGGGCGCTTCACGCTCTCGGGCTTGAGCTTGATGTGCGCAAGATCGGCGAGGACTCGAAACGCTTTCCCTTATCGGTCCGCACTGACCTCGCGGAGCTTGAGCGGCACCGGGCTCGATCAAAGCTGACGGACAAAGAGTGGCAGGAGCGCAACGCCCGCGAGATTGAGGATGCGCGACGCAAAGGATTGCTGACGGACGATTAGGACGCCGACGGATAGGCGGCGGATATGACGGATACCGAATCTAAGTTCGGCTAATTGTGACAAACCGGCGTGATCAAACGGCTTATCGAAACAAGCCTATCGAGGCCGGCAAAGATGAACAAAACCAAAGCAACCGCACATACCTCTGACTCCCTTCTCACGACCGAACAGGTAGCATATCGTCTCGGCATCGTCCCCAAGACCGTCGTTTGGTGGCGAAGTCAGTTGAGAGGGCCAAAATACATCCGCCTCGGGAACGGTAGGCGAGCCCCAGTCCGCTATAAGCCTCAGGCGGTTGACGACTTCATTGAACAAATGGAAGGCGAGACTATTAGGTAAACGAAGCTACATCCGTCCGGACCGTCAAGCTCACCGGATCAGCGCGACTTGCGAGCTTAATTCGAGCGTACTTTAGTTCGGATATTAGGCTATCCCTGCGCCGAAACTCCGGTTCCGCCCGGAATATTTATCAATACTGATTATCGTTGCCCAAGCATTCCGCCGGGGACAACACCGACATAGGCAAGTGCACCGAAGGAGAACCTATGACCATTTCCAAGGACGTTCTTTCGGTCGTCCCGAGTGGACGATCTCCGCGAGGGGTTGATCGTGCCCGTGATGATCGTCGTGCGGCTCCGCGTGTGCGCTCATTACCCGATCCTCTCAAGCCAGGTCTCGAACACCTCGATACGCAGGCTGTCACGCGATGCGGCCGCATAACCGGGCCAGAGCTGCGCCATTGCGAAGGCGACGCGGTAGTAGTGCAGCTTCGAACCGGCGTTGCGTCCGTACGCTTCCTCCTCGTTGTCGATCCCGGCCGGCTCGATGACCCTCTCGACCACGCCGTCATGGCCGCGCAGGTAGAGCGGGACGCGATAGTGCCCGACCGGGTGGCGCTGAGAGATCCTGACCCGCGCCCCGACTTCGAAGGTGGGCATCTCACCCATCGCCCTTACGACCCTCTCGCCTCACGCGATGATGGTCATTCGACAGTGTCCGGCCGGTCGTGCCCCTGAAGGTAATGGTACCCTGCGCCGTCTCGCTCGGCGTAGCCCACGCCCGGGTAGGGCCAGTGATAACCGAGCAGTATCGTGCGCTCACGCGCCGCGCGGTCGAGCAGGCGAACACGACTGTCGATGGCCTGCCCGTCGTCGGCGTCGAAGCCGAACGTCCACTTCGGATTCGGGAAGTATACGGATGGCGTCGTGACGACGTCGCCGACGATGATCAGCCCGTCGCCTCCAGACACCTCAAAGGACAGGTGGCCCGGCGTGTGGCCTGGGGTCGCGATGGCTCGGATACCGGAGATCACCTCGTCTCCCGAGCGCATCATGATCACCCGGTCGCGCACGGCAGCGTACTGACGCCGGGCCCCGATCGCGAATGGTCGCTGCGCATCGGGCAGCTTCGTCCAGACGTCGTCGTGGTTCCAGAAGTCCCATTCGGCCGCGCCGGCGTAGTAGGTGGCATTGGGGAAGCGCAAAGCACCGTCTGCCAGAACGGTCCCCCAGATGTGGTCCGGGTGACCGTGGGTGAGGACCACCTTCGTGATGCTGCCGGCGTCGATGCCCGAAGTCGTGAGGTGTCGCGAGAGCCAGCCAAGACCTGGCTGGAAATCCACTCCGCCGGTATCGAACAGGATCAAGTCCTCACCGCTGCGGATCAGGGGGATGTTGGCCGCGGGTTCGTAATTCTCCGAGACAAGACCGGCGATCTCCAGCGCCGCTCTCCGGTCGGCTGCTGGCGCCTGAGGCGCCAACAGCGTCGTGGGTAGCATCAGTTGCCCGTCGCTGAAGACAGTGACTTCATGGGGACCATGCCTGAACCGATAAGGTGCCCGCGTCCCCACATTCGGGGGAGCGGGCGGGGTGGGCGCCGCTGCGGCGCGCACGGACCGGCTATCTGTCGGGTCTTCTGACCCGATCATGCCGTTGTCTCCTGG
Organism: Methylobacterium sp. 190mf; assembly: GCF_900107945.1. Lineage (NCBI taxonomy): Bacteria > Pseudomonadati > Pseudomonadota > Alphaproteobacteria > Hyphomicrobiales > Methylobacteriaceae > Methylobacterium > Methylobacterium sp. 190mf. The sequence goes on from NZ_FNVI01000021.1 coordinate 100,255, forward strand.
CTCAGACCGGGCACTTTGGTGGCGCTGGCTCCGGGCGATCCAGGTTGCCCTGTTCGCTCCTGCGCCTCGGCACAGATCCATTCGCGGAGCGCCGGTTCGGCAGCGATCTCACCGCTGGTAAAGCGAGGCGTGATGTGTTGCGGGCAGTTCCAATCGAATGCCTCGACCCTGATCAGGAAGGCACGTTCGATCACGGCCCGGTAGCCGGGCGGGGCGAAGCGGTTGACGTGTTCGGGGTCGACGCTCCCGTCGACGGCACGCATGCGGCCAAACACTTTCAGGCGGCGCCGGCCCGGATAGTCCATCATGAACAGGGAGACACGGTCTTCGACCGAAACATTTCCGGCCGTCACGTACTGCCGATTGCCGCGAAAATCGGCAAAGCCCAGGTCAGCCTCGCCGAGGACCTTCAGGAAGCCTGGAGGACCGCCGCGGAACTGAACGTAAGGCCAGCCGGTCTGCGAGACCGTGGCGATGTAGAAACCATCGCGTGCCGCGATGAAAGCGCGCTCGCCGGGACCGAGCCGAGCGTCAGGTTCATCGAGCGCGTCGTACCGGGCGTAGTGATTTCGGCTTCCCTGCGCCTCTTGGAGCGCCCTCACCGCCGGCGTGAAAGCGACGTCCGAGTACCTGCGACTCATATTGCCACTCCTTCCGCCAAATCGTGCCCGGTCGGATCGTTCGGCGCTGTCGGCAACTCATTTATTGAGTTGGCCGTACCCGCTCAGACACCTTCGTGAACCAGTCGAGTGAAGAGAGCCGGCGTAATGACGAACCGGCCCCAGACTTCGTCGAAGGCTGCCGTAGGTCTCGCCGCCACGATCTCTTCCAGTGATCGTCCCTGCGCCTTCAGCGCGGCGACCTTGTCCCGCACCGTGACGAGCATGTCGCGGAACCGCTGCAGCCCCGCGCGGTCGCTGACTGGATAGCCGTGGCCGGGGATGACGATGGTGCTTTCGGTCGCCTGGGCAAGATTGGCTTCCGCAGCACGGATGCTCCCGTCGATGCCACCGCCGGTCGAATAGTCGATGAAGGGGTAGACGCCGTTCCAGTACGTGTCGGCGACATGCAGGACGTCGGGCTCCTCGAAGTGAACCGAGATGTCACTGTCCGTGTGGGCGGGCCCATAGTAGCGCAACGCCAGGTTCGCGCCGTCGAGGCTCAGGCGGTGATCTGTTGCGAACACCTCGGTCGGCAGTGCCGCATCCGGAAGCGGCACGAAGTCGAAGTCCCAGTCCTCGACGCGCTGCGTGGTCGATAGGTGCCGGCGCGTGTTCACATGGGCAATGATTGTCGGAGACAGCTCGTGAAGCCAAGCGTTCCCGTCGGCGTGATCGAAGTGCCAATGCGTGTTGATAAGATGCGTGATCGGTTCTGGACCGAGCGTCGCGAGCGCTGAGGCGACCTGCGGGCGCGACACGGCGATACCGGCATCGACGAGCACCTTGCCGGCGCGGCCCGCCTGTACCGCGATGTTGCCGCCAGATCCCTCCAAGACCGCGATGTTGCCGCGGAGATGGTGGACCTTGATGGCAGCCGTTGCCGCCTTGGACTTGATCGTCTCGACGATCCCGCGCGCTTTAGCGAAGGATTGCCTCGGGGAGAGCCACGTGCCGTTTGCCCCGAATGTCGTATCCGGCGTGCCACAGAGGCAGAGTCCGCTGTGGGAGAGCTGAAACTGAGATGACGGCATCACGCGGCTCTCCTTTTGGCGGACGGGCCGTTATGGCGTCGACAAGAAATCGAGAAGATCTGCGTTCACGCGGTCCTTGTGGGTGGTGCACAATCCGTGGGGGGCGCCGTCGTAGACCAAGAGCTTCGCATCCTTGATCATCTTTGAAGACCGCATCGCCGAAGCCTTGATCGGCACGATCTGATCGTCGCTCCCGTGAATGACCAGCGTCGGGACATCGAAGCGGGCGAGATCTTGCGTCAGGTCCGTCTCTGAGAACGCCTTGATGCAGAAATACGAAGCGGGGAAGCCTGCCATCATACCCTGCAGCCAGAACGCCTCGCGTACGCCCTCCGAAATGGCTGCCCCTGGACGGTTGTAGCCGTAGAACGGCAGGCTCAGGTCTTTCCAGAACCGCGACCGGTCAGCCTGCACGGCGGAGCGGAGAGCGTCGAACGCCTCGATGGGCGTCCCGTCTGGATTTTTGACGCCCTTGAGCATCAGCGGCGGGATGGCGCCGATCAGGACGGCCTTCGCGACCTGATCCGTGCCGTGCCTGCCGATGTAGCGGGCGACTTCGCCCCCTCCCGTCGAGTGGCCGACATGCACGACCTCCCGAAGGTCGAGAGCCCGGACCAGCGCGGCCAGGTCGTCCGCGTAGGTATCGAGGTCGTTGCCGGTCCAGGGCTGGCTGGAGCGGCCGTGCCCGCGCCTGTCATGCGCGATGCAGCGGTACCCCGCGCTGGCGAGGAAGAACATCTGATCCTCGAAGGCGTCGGCGCTGAGAGGCCAGCCGTGGCTGAAGACCACGGGTTGCCCCTCGCCCCAGTCCTTGAAAAAGATCTCGGCGCCGTCCTCGACCTTGATCGTGCCCATGCGCCGTCCCCTCGCGTGCCATCCGCATGTCAGCCGCCGCCATCGTTACGGTCGAGGAAGTCCCGAATCATCGGCGCCATGACGTCGAGCTTGTCTTCGAGGGCGAAGTGCCCGGTATCGAGCAGATGCAGCTCGGCATCTGGTAGGTCCCGCAGGTACGGATGCGCGCCGTCGGCCGGGAAGATGGTGTCGTTCTTGCCCCAGACGATCAGCGTCGGGGGCCTGCGCGCGCGGAAGAAGGCCTGGAATTGCGGGTAGAGCGGTACATTGGTGCCGTAGTCGCGGAAGAGGTCGAGCTGGATGTCCTTGTTGCCCGGCCTGTCGAGGAGCACCTGGTCGTGCAGCCAGTTGTCCGGATCGATCCGGGTCACGTCGGCCACGCCGTCGACGTACTGAAACTTTGTCGTTTCCGGCGCGACCAAGAAGGCGAGAGCCTCGCGCCGCTCCGGGGTATCCTCCCGCCAGTAGGCCTTGATGGGATCCCAGAACGCCTTCAGCCCCTCCTCGTACGCGTTGCCGTTCTGGACGATTAACGCGCTGACGCGTTCGGGATGCTTGAGGGCGAGCCGATAGCCAACCGGGGCACCGTAATCCATCACGTACATCGCGTAGCGGTCCGCCCCCAGTTGGGAGAGAAGCCCATCGACGAGGTCGGCATAGTGCGCGAACGTATAAGCGAACGTCCGGTGATCGGGCGCGTCGCTGCCGCCGAAGCCTGGATAGTCGGGGGCGATGACGCGGTAGCGGTCCGCGAGGAGCGGGATCAGGTTGCGGAACATGTGCGATGAGGTCGGGAAGCCGTGCAACAGCAACACGACCGGAGCGCTCGCGGGGCCGGCTTCCCGGTAGAAGACGTTCACGTCCTCGACCTTGGCGGTGCGGTAATGGGTGACCGGAATGCTGCCGGGATCAGTCACATGGCCCCCTTCGCATCGAAGCAGTTGATCGAAGTTAGCGTATTGTGATCGATGACAGAATGCCTAAGCTACGGAATCCTTGATTTCGCGGGGCGGAACAATGATCGACCGTCTCGACGCGATGCGGGTGTTCGTCGCCGCCCTCGACGAAGGTAGTCTCGCATCCGCTGGCCGACGTCTCAATCGCTCGCCCGCCGCCGTGACGCGGGCCATCGCCGCTCTTGAGAACCATGTCGGTGTTCAGCTCCTGCACCGGACGACACGACGGCTGCAATTGACCGAGGCCGGCGAGCAGTACGCGGCCGTCTGCCGCAGGGTGCTGACGGACTTGGATGATGCCGACCTCGCCGCTGCCGGACATCGGGCTGCCCCGCGGGGCGTCCTGACCGTCACAGCGCCGGTGATGTTCGGGACACGGGTCCTGCGCCCGGTCGTGGGTGAGTTCCTGAAGGCATATCCTGCGATGCAGGTCCGCTACCTGCTGCTCAATCGGATCACGAACCTCCTCGATGAGGGCATCGACGTCGCGCTCCGGATCGCCCCGCTTCAGGAGTCTAACCTGATAGCGGTACGCATCGGCGAAGTTCGACACGTTCTGTGTGCATCGCCGAAGTACCTGGATGGCCGGCCGCCAATCGCGTCCCTGTCCGATCTGGCGCAGCACGACTTCATCGGCATCGAGCCCACGAGCCCGAACGACATCTGGAGTTTTCCGCCCTTGGCCGGAGGCAGAGTGCCCCGCACGGTCCGGGTCAAGCCGCGCCTGATGGTCAACACCGACGAGGCCGCCGTCAGCGCGGCGGTCGACGGCGAGGGCATCGCCCGGATCTTCTCCTACAAGATCCAGCAGGAAGTCTCCGGCGGCAGCCTAGTCGTCCTACTTCCAGAGGACGAGCCGCCGCCCGTGCCCGTACATCTCATCACGCTACCGGACCGACTGTCGCTCGCCAAAGTGCGGACCTTCATGGACTTCGCCGCCGTCCGCCTGAAGGCCGACTTCGACCGCACCCCGCCGCATCCCGAGGACCAACCGTCCTGCCGGGAAAGGCTCGATGGCGAGGTCTCGCGCCGGCGATTGATGCCGAATGAGGATGGCGCCGGCTGGCCATCGGGAACTTCATGACCGGTCGCCGCGTGGATCCCGCGGCGTGCCGCCCCTTCAACGCCTCAACCGCGGATCATCCTGGGTGACGCGGCTGCGCACAGTGAAGACGCCGCTTCCAGACAGGATGGCGCTCCGGGAGAGGAGACGGCCGCTCTGCCAGTTGGACAGCCCGAGTTCGGGCTGGTTCAGGGCGTATTGCCCGTCGACCCACCGGGTGAACCCGTCGCCCACGAAGGGCGCGTTCACCGTGTCGTAGAAGCGGCGATGCGCCTCCGGGTCCTGACTGATCAACGATGCGGCGAAACGCGGGCTGTGGCGATTGAACAGCGTGACCGCGTGATCGAGATCATCAACGATCTTCAGGCTGACCTCGGGCGTGTCCTCCCACTCCCACTCGTGGCCGAGATCACCCTCCGATTGGATCTCCGTCAGCGGCTCGGTGCGTTCGCTCTCGGCGCGCCGGACCCGGACGGTGGCGGTACGCCAGGCCTCCGGCAGAACGGTCTCGTCGCCCACGACCACGTGAAGCTTGCATCCGAAGCCGCGCGCTCGGCCGGCGGCCTCCAGGGCCGCCAGGAAGGCCGGCACCAGGTCTGTCACCCGGGCGCGATGGATGCAGCACACGTTCAGCGTATTGCAGACCTTCCGGTCCAAGGAGGCTTCGACAGTCGCGGAGAAGCGCCCCGCATCCGCGTCGCGGTCGGCAACCATCCAAGCGCCTCCGGTTCCGTGAAGGCTGACCGCCGTGCCGGCCTGCCGGGCGACGCTCCCAAGCTGGGCTACGGCACGACCCGATCCGCGTGCCACCGCCAGCGAGAGCCGGCGGTCCGCGAAGAGCGCCCAGCCAGTCGACCGTTCCGGGCTCTCGACGAGCGAGATGGCTCCGGGCGGGAGGCCGGCCTCATCGAGCGCGGGCACGAGGGCGTGCCGCATGATTGCCTGTGCGGTGCCGAGCGCGTCGCTACCGATGCGGAAGACGGCCGTGTTGCCGCTGCGCAGGACACCCGCTGCATCGGCGAGCACGTTCGGGCGTCCCTCGAAGACGAAGCCGACCACCCCGAGCGGTGCCGCCACCTGCTCGACCGTCCAGCCAGTATGGACGATGCGTTCGACCACGCGGCCGCGCAACGTCTCGCTGTCACGCCACGCCCGAAGGCCCGCGATCATGTCCTGCCGCATCCGATCGGTGGCGACGAGCCGGGTCGTCGAACGGCCACTGCCCTGGGCGCGCTCGACATCCTGCCGGTTCGCCTCGGCGATGGCACGCCAAGCCGAAGGATCTTCGAGGAGCGCAGCGAAACGGTCGAAGAACCGCTCGACGGCCCGATCCGGTATGGCCGACATCGCCATGAAGGCGGCATGCGCCCGGTCCACCGCGGAAGCGGCCAAGGCGATCTGAGCCGCGGGGATGTGGAGCAGGTCTCCGGTCTCCTGCAGGACCAGCAGATGATCGCCGGGCTGGAAGGCCTCCGCGAGTTCCGGCGTGATCACGGTCAGACGGTCCCCGCCGAAAGGCACAGGAGTTCCCGATACGAGGCGCGCGATGGTGGTCGTCATGGGAGCGGGCATAGGGCGATCTCGGTGTTGAAACCAAGCCGAGCCGTCGTGGAAAGCGACCACCCATTCGAACGGTGTGCCGACGGTCGGCGCGATAAGGGCTTCTCTGCCGCTCCGGAGGGATCCGGTCGGCGAGATGAGCACGGTGTCCGCATCACCATACCCGGAAGGCGGTGACCCAACTGCAGCACACCTCTTGCCGAAACCCACGCGCTCACGGCGTTGACCAGCGAGATTGCTGACTGGGCGCGCCCTTGGCGCGAGCCGCAATCGAGCGTCCCGCTTCGTCGCGAGCGGACTTTTCGAGACCCGTGACCAGGATATCGACGAGGCGCATGGCCGATTGCCTCCGGTCCGGGCCGGAGCTGATGTTGGCCACGCTTGCCACCGCCCGCAGCAGGTCGAGCGGCTCCATGCCGAGTTGGATCTCCCCCGCGGCGACCGCGCGGTCGCACAACATGGCCATGGACTGCTTAATTTGGGCGCCGGACGCGGCGTACAGGCCGGCCGGTCCGTCCGTCATCGCATTGAGGGCCTCCGACATGCCCTGCTTCGTCGCCATGTAGTCGACGAACACCAGCATCCATTCCCGCAGGGCCTCCGTCGGGGAACGGGTGGCTGTGAGCCGCTCCGCGGCCTCTGCGAGATGCGCGGTCTCGTTCCTGTAGACCGCCTCGATCAGGGCGTCGCGGGTCGGGAAATGGCGGTAGAGCGTGCCAACACCCACGCCTGCCGCGCGCGCGATCTCCTCCAAGCCGGCGGCCGCGCCCTTCTCGGCGAAGGTCACCTTGGCCGTGTCGAGCAGCCGGGCGCGATTGCGCTGGGCGTCGGCACGCGGCCTGCGGGCTGCCGGACGAGGCTCCTCTTCGGCCACGGGCTACCACCTCTTGCTAAACGGAGGATCCCTCCGTATTTAAACGGAGGCAACCTCCTCTTATCGACTTGTAGGCCGGCGAACAATGGTTTCGCGGGCGGCGGGCGAGGTGTGTCCACTGGCAAGGAGAGCAACATGGCCGCATCATTCGGGGCGACCTCGACCACCGACGAGGTGCTCGCGGGCGTCGATCTCAACAAAAAGCGCGTGCTCGTCACCGGCGTCTCTGCGGGGCTTGGCGTCGAGACGGCCCGCGCCCTTGTTGCGCACGGGGCGCAGGTCGTCGGCACGGCGCGGGATCTCGCCAAGGCCGAGGCGGCGACTACCGTGGTGCGCGATCAGGCGGCGCATGGCGGAAGTCTTGAATTGGTCGCGCTCGATCTCGCCTCCCTGGCGAGCGTCCGAGCCTGCGCCGACGCGCTGCTGGCGGACGGCAGGCCGTTCGACGTCGTCATCGCCAACGCCGGCGTCATGGCCACGCCGATGGGTCGCACGACCGACGGCTTCGAGACGCAGTTCGGCACGAACCACCTCGGGCACTTCGTCCTCGTGAACCGGATCGCGTCCTTGATCCGGGACGGCGGCCGGCTGGTCATGGTCGCCTCGGCCGGTCATCGCTACGCGGAACCGGATCTCGACGACCCGGGCTTCAAGCACACGCCCTACGACCCGATGGTGGCGTACGGGCGCTCGAAGACGGCCAACATCCAGTTCGCGGTGGAGTTCGACCGGCGGCACAGGACGCGCGACGTGCGGGCGACGGCCCTGCACCCCGGCGGCATCCAGACCGAGCTCGGTCGGCATGTGGGCCAGGGCGCCGTCGCCCAGTCGGTCGAGCGGATCAACGCCGACCTCGCTGCGGCCGGCAAGCCTGCTTTTGCCTGGAAGACCATTCCCGAAGGAGCTGCCACGTCGGTTTGGGCGGCCTTCGTGGCGTCGGCGGAGGCAGTCGGCGGCCGCTATTGCGAGAACTGCCACGTGTCCGGGATCACCGACGGGTTGATCACTCCCGTCAGCGAGGGCGTGCGCTCCTATGCGCTGGATCCCGAGCGCGCGCGTGCGCTTTGGGCGAAGAGCGAGGACTTGGTTGGCGAGCGCTACTGAGCGCGTCTTGCTCGGCGCGGCCCGGCTCCACGTGCTTGATGTGTCCCAACGTCAGAATAGCGTAGCCGCCGGCTTGGACGATGTCCGTTTCGGGGACGCACATAATGGACATCTAGTGACTGGAATGGGCGCCAAGTCGAATGTCCGGTTCTGCGCGCGACGTCGATCCAGCGTGACAAATCTGGCCGTTTGCAGCTCGTCTGCTTCCGAGCTTGGGACGTAGATAAGCGGACCCTGGTGCGGCTTTGATCATGACCTCACGGAGGCGTTGATCCAGCGCATGGTCCTTCAAACAGCCCAGATGCAGTCAGGAGGTGCGCTAGATCAAGAGTGACCCAAACGATGATGACAGCGGTCGCACCCTCACGCGAAATGGGATGCTCACAGGTTGCGGGTTGGATGCCGTGGCTTCGGGGACGGCTGGCTCTTTTGCCACTGGCCTGCTTGTGCGCAGGACTTTTGGGACGAGGGCTAGGTCATCCTGAGGTCGCCACGTGGGCGTGGACGATTGCGACCCTAACCGTCATCGGAGTTCTACTGGCCCAAGTCGGGACGAGCTTGAAGAAGGGAGACGTCGGCCTGGACCTCGTCGCTCTGCTCTCGATGGGCGGCGCGCTTGTCCTGTCGCAGCCGCTGGCCGGCGCCGTCATCGCCCTGATGTACGCGGGCGGCCAGTCACTGGAAGCGTACGCATCCGGCCGCGCCGGCAGGGCGATGACGGCGCTGATTGCGCGCCAGCCGCGCACCGCCCTGCGCGAGGACGAGGGCGCATTGAAGGAGGCGCCCATCGCGGCGCTAGTCCCAGGAGACCGCATCCTGGTGCGCGTGGGAGACGTCCTGCCGGTGGACGGTCGCGTCGCCGCGGGCCGCGCCGTGCTCGACCGGTCGAGCCTGACCGGCGAGGCGCTGCCCTTCACCGCCCTCGCGAACGAGTCCGTGCTGAGCGGGACTGTGAACGTGGGCACGCCGTTCACCCTGATCACGGAGCGGCCCGCGGCCGAGAGCACGTATGCCGGGATCGTTCGGCTCGTGGAGGCAGCGCGATCCCAAAAGGCGCCGATGGCGCGCCTGGCCGACCGTTACGGGCTCGCCTTCCTTGTCCTCACGCTACTGCTGGCCGGAAGCGCCTGGCTCGCCACCGACGACCCCCTTCGGGCGCTGGCCGTGCTGGTCGTCGCAACGCCGTGCCCGCTGATCCTGGCGGTACCTGTGGCACTCGTCTCGGGTCTCTCCCGTGCGGCCGGCATCGGCGTGCTCATCAAGGGCGGCGGGGCTTTGGAGACGCTGGCCAAGGTCCGCGTCCTTGTGGTCGACAAGACGGGCACCCTGACCCACGGCGCTGCTCGGCTGACCTCTGCACGGATTCTCGGCATCCTCGACGAAGGCGAGGTCCTGGGGCTCGCGGCATCCCTCGAACAAGCCTCCGGCCACCCGCTCGGTCGAGCCTTGATCGAGGAGGCGGCGAGGCGAGGCCTGACGCTCTCGCAACCCGAGGACGTCGAGGAGATGCCAGGGGAAGGCGTGACAGGACTGGTGGATGGGCGGCCCGTCGTCGTCGGGGGGCCGAATATCATGCGGATGCACGGGATCCGCTTCCCGCCACCGGCCATGGCAGGGACCGGCGCGGCGGTCGCGTCAACGGTGCTGGTCGCCGTCGACGGCGCCACGGCCGCCGCATTGGAGTTTGCCGACCCACTGCGGGCGGACGGCGGCAACGCCCTCCTGGAACTGCGCGCGTGCGGCATCGAGCGCGTGGTCCTCGCAACTGGGGATCGACGCGCCGTCGCGGATGCGCTCGTCGCCGGTCTGCCCATCGATGCCGTCGCCGCCGACCTAGACCCGGCGGCGAAGACCGACGCCGTGGTGGCTGAGCGGCGGAACGGCCCCGTGATGATGGTAGGCGACGGGGTCAACGACGCGCCCGCCCTTGCGGCCGCCGACCTCGGCGTGGCGCTCGGCGCCCGAGGCGCGGCGGCGGCGGCCGAGGCAGCGGACGTCGTCCTGCTGGTGGACAGTCTTGCGCCGCTACCCCGCGCCATCCGCATCGCCAGGCGTGCCCGCGCCATCGCACTCCAGAGCGTATGGGTCGGCCTCGGGCTTTCGCTGGCCGGCATGGTCGCGGCGGCGCTCGGCTACCTCTCGCCCCTCCAAGGGGCCTTGTTGCAGGAAGCCATCGACGTCGCCGTGATCCTCAACGCCATGCGCGTGCTCGGCGGCCCAGAGGGCGGACGCGAGCCGGAGGCGCGCGGCGTTCCGCGCCGCGCGTGAGGCCAGGGACGACGGGCGCGCCCTTCGGGCTTGCGATGGATCAAGGTGGGCCGCCCTCGGCAAGGCCAGGCTCTCCCCGTCGGCATCGACGCATCTGGGAGGCTGCATTGGGCTACGCGAACATCCTCGTTCCCGCCGACCTTGGCGAGGCCGCCCCGGACCGGATACGGCTCGCCGCCGGCCTTGCCCGACGCTTCGACGCGACCCTGACGGGGGCGGCCGCCCACGAGGTGCCGGCCCCGATCCTGGTGCGGGACGTCTACGATGCCATCGATCAGGAGGGCCGCAACAAGGCGCAGGTGCAAGCAATCCTGGAGCAGGCACGCGCGTCGTTCGAGCGCTTCGCCGGAGATGGCATCTGCACCGACTGGCGCTGGCGGTTCGCCGACCCCGTCGCCCATCTCGTCGAGCAGGCGCGCGCCGCGGACCTCGTCGTCGTGAGCCGTCGCTGACCGGGCGACGAGGATCCGGGGCCGCTCGGCGTGCCGCCCGGGCCCGTCCTGATGGAGGCCGGCAGGCCGGTGCTGGTCATACCGCCACGGACTGTACACCTGAGTGCGGCCCGCATCGTCGTCGCGTGGAAGGACGTTCCGGAGGCGCGACGAGCCGTGTCGGCCGCGCTGCCCTTCATGCGCGATGCGGACCAGGTTTGGGTCGCGACCGTCGGCGCGGACGCACGTCACGAGGGTGCGGAGGACGTGGCCCACCACCTCGCACGCCATGGTGCCCACGTCACCGCTCACCCCCTGCACACGGTGGACGACACCGGATCGGAGCTCTTGCGCTTCGCGCTGCTGCAGGACGCGGACCTGATCATCCTGGGCGCCTACGGCCATTCCAGGCTCCGGGAGTGGATGTTCGGCGGCATCACGCGCGACCTCCTGGACCGCTCGCCCCTCTGCTGCCTGATGTGCCACTGATGTCCGGCAGGGGCGTCCTCCTCGGCGCGACCGTCGCGCTCCACCTGCTCACCGGACCCGTCGCCGCGGGGGAGGCCTCGGCAGCGCGCGGCCGGGCCCTTGCGGGCATTGTCTAAGCGCGCTGTCACGCGGTGCGCACGACAGGGGCAAGCCCGATGCGCGAGGCGCCGCGGTTCCGCACGCTCGCCGAACGCTTTCCCATAGGCGACCTTGTCGACGTCCTGGACGAAGGCGTCGAACGCCGGCATCCGGCCATGCCGGACTTCCGGCTCGATCCGAGCGATGCGGCCGACCTAACGGCCTATATGCGGACGCTGAGGCGGTGAGACGGACGTCAAGGCGCCGACAGCCGGACACCAAGGACGAGGGTTCGCCGGGACACCGAACCCCGAAGGGGACGAGCACCGGGGAAGGGTCGCTTCTCTACGTCAGCCGGCGGACGTCCTCCGACGCTGAGGTCCGGAATACAATCGAGACGTCGCTGGCCGCGCGCACGAATTTGACGGCCCGGCAGGCCCGGGTCGCCGCAGGCCGTGCGCGGCCGCTTCACTCGACGAAGCTCCAGCCGGCCTTCAGGGCGGCGCGCTCCTCCTCGTTCATCTGGCCGGGCCACTCCGGCCTGTTCGGTGCCCGCACCTGAGGCGGCACCTCCCCGACATCGAGCTTTGCCGATGCGGATTGGCTGCGCGCGTGCGGGGTACCGCGTTTCCGGGCGACCCGACTGGTCGTGCCGCTCCCTGAAGATCCACGCTTGATCACGGTCGGCCTCCAGAACTCAATGGGCGAGGAACAGCGGTGCCGGGCTGCCCCTCAGGAAGGAGCGGGTCACCCCACCGAAGAAGTATTCACGCGTGGGGGAATGCCGGTAGGCGCCCATCACGATCATGTCGGCCCGGAACAGGCCGGCCTGGGCGCGCAGGGTGTCGGCGACGCTCTCGCCCCTCGGCAGGTCGTTGACGCTGACGTTCACCCCGTGCCGGGCGAAATGGGGCGCGAATTCGGCGCCTGGCACGGCTTCGTGGATCTCCGCCTCGTCGCCGACGAAGACGATCTCGACCGCCTCGGCCGCGCGCAGGAACGGCAACGCGTCGTTGGCCGCCCGGGCGGCCTGGGCGCTGCCGTCCCAGGCGACCATGATCCGGCGCGCGGTAAAGGCATCGCGTCCTGGCGGGACCGCGATGACCGGGCGACCGCTTTGGAACAGCGCCTTCTCGATCATCTCGCGGTCGAGGTCGTAGGTCCGCGGGCCGATGTCCAGGACCGTCAGGTCGTGCAGGCGGGCTCGTCCGGCGAGCCGGCTCACGATCTTCGGGTAGGGCAGGCTCGGCGCCTCCGTCGTGCAGACCACGCCGGCCTGCGCGGCATCCCCGGCCGAGCGCTCCGCGATGGAGCGGGCCAACGTGGCGAGCCGGCGGTCGATGACCGAGACGCCCTCGTGGTCGAAGTCGCCGAGCCACGCGTCGTCGCCCGAGAGGCGCCACGAGGCCGATTGGACGGTGAGGTGCGCGCCGGCGGCCTTGGCCAGCGTCAGGCCATAGCCGATGGCCGACGAGGCTTCCTCACGCTCTCCCTCGACGGCGGTACCGACGAGAACGTCGCGGATGGCCGCGAGCGGGGATGGGGAGTGGCTGGACATGGGGCGTCTCCGAATTGAGCCGACCCCATGGTTCCTCCCATCGTTGATGTGCGGCCTTGATCCACCTCAAGCGGCATGGGCAATGCGGCATCGGCTCGGACCAAGGAACTACTCGGCGCGAATTGCGGATACGGGCCGACGGCTGTTCCCGAGACCGGAATCGCAGTAATGACCTGACGCGCGACGCAGCCGACAAGAAGGCGGGCACAGGCGAGTTCCGCGACCGCCGCGCGCATGATTTTCACGGGTGCGGTTGATGACGGACCCCGTCGACATGCCCAGCGTCGATCTTCGTCGTGACGTCGCGCAGGCGAACGATGAACTTCGGCAGACCCTCGACGAGGTCGGCATATGTGTCTGGTCGCTGGACATCCCGACCGGACGGGCCACCGTCTCACCTACCTGCGCCCACCTGTTCGGAGTGCCGCCCGAGCGGCTGACCACCTTCGCCGCCTCCCAGGCCTTGGTGCACCCGGACGACCGGCAGGCTCGGTCGGACGCCATCCAACGGGCTTTGCGGGATGGCGGCAGCTACGAGGTCGACTACCGCGTCGTGCGGCCCGACGGGCACGTCTGCTGGCTGCGCTCGCGCGGGCGGGTGAGCCTGGACGCGGACGGTCGGCCGGCACGGCATCGCGGGGTCGTCCTGAGCATCGACGGGCAGAAGCGGGCCGAGGAGGACATCCGGGCGCGCGAGGCGCACCTGCGCTCGATCCTCGACACCGTGCCCGAAGCGATGGTCGTCATCGACGAGGCCGGCCTCATCCATTCGTTCAGCGCTGCGGCCGAGCGGCTGTTCGGCTACGCGGCCGGCGAAGCTGTCGGACAAAACGTCCGCATCCTGATGCCGGAGCCAATGCGGGGCGAGCACGACGGCTACCTCGACCACTACAGGCGGACGCGGGAGCGGCGCATCATCGGCACCAACCGGGTCGTGACCGGCCGGCGGGCTGACGGCACGACGTTCCCGATGGAGCTCGCCATCGGCGAGATGCGCTCGGGCGAGCAAGTCTACTTCACCGGCTTCATCAACGACCTCACCGAGCACCAGAAGACGCAGCAGCGGCTCCAGGAACTCCAGTCCGAGCTTGTCCACGTTTCCCGCCTGAGCGCGATGGGCGAGATGGCGTCGACCCTGGCGCACGAGCTGAACCAGCCGCTCGGTGCCATCGCGAACTACACCAAGGGTTGCCGTCGGCTGCTCGCGCGGGCTGGCCCGGAAGCCATCGCCAAGTCGCTGGAAATTCTCGACAAGACCGCCGAGCAGGCCCTGCGGGCCGGCCAGATCATTCGCCGTCTCCGGGAGTTCGTGACCCGCGGGGAGACGGAGCGACGGCTGGAGCCGGTCTCGCGGCTGATCGAGGAGGCGAGCGCCCTCGCCCTGGTCGGCGCCCGGGAGCAGGGCGTGGTCGCCAAGATCCGAGTGGGGCCCGGCCTGAACGCTGTACTGGCCGACCGGGTCCAGATCCAGCAAGTCCTGGTCAACCTCATGCGGAACGCGCGCGAGGCCATGCAGCAGAGCGAACGGCGCGAGATGACCGTCGACGCCCATGCGTTATCCGCGAAGATGGTCGAGATCACGGTGTCGGACACCGGCCCTGGCATCGCGGATGAGGTCGCCGACCGCCTCTTCCAGCCGTTCGTGACCACCAAGGCCAGCGGGATGGGCGTCGGCCTCTCGATCTGCCGCACCATCATCGAGGCGCATGGCGGCCACCTGACGGTCGAGCGCAACGCAGCCGGAGGTGCCACCTTCCGGCTGACGCTCCAGGCCGCCGACGAGGGGAACCCGCCCAATGGCAACTGACCTCGTGCACGTCGTGGATGACGACCCGGCCATGCGGGACTCCGTCGGCTTCCTGCTCGGGACCGAGGGGTTTGAGGTGCGGCTTTACGAGGCCGGGACGGACCTGCTCGACAGGCTGACGAGGCCGGCCGCGGGATGCGTCCTGACCGACATCCGCATGCCGGGCATCGACGGGCTAGAACTACTGCGGCGTCTTCGGGCGGCGGGCCACACCTTGCCGGTGGTGATGATGACGGGGCACGGGGACGTGCCGCTCGCGGTCGAAGCAATGAAGCTCGGCGCCTGCGACTTCATCGAGAAGCCGTTCGGCGACGAGTCCCTCCTCCAGGCACTGCGCTCCGCCCTGGAACGCGGCGGTCCCGTGGCCGCGGCCGACCCGAGCCTGCAGGAGTTCATCCGGCGGGTCGGCACCTTGAGCGCACGCGAGCGGCAGGTGCTGGACCAACTGGTCGCCGGCGGCACGAGCAAGGAGATCGGCCGCGCGCTCGACATCAGTCCCCGGACCGTTGAGATCTACCGGGCCAAGCTGATGGCCAAGACGCAGGCGGAAAACCTGCAGGAGCTGGTGCGCTGGTCGGTGCTGGCTGGCCTAGCGTGAGACGGGCTTGAGGCAGGTCAAGGCACGCGACACGGATCTTTCGCTAGGCTGCCGGCCTTGTCCCCGCACGCCACGCCGCCAGCGACCACCATGCCGTTAGACCCCTCGAACCTTATCTACGTCGTGGACGACGACCCGGCCGTCCTGCACTCGACCCGCTTCCTCCTGGAAAGCGAGGGCCACGAGGTCGAGACCTTCGTCAGCGGCTCCGAACTGCTGGCGGCCTTCCCAGGTCCACACCCCGACCTCGTTCTGATCGACCAGGTCATGGCGAGGATGGACGGGCTTGAGGTGTTCACCCGGTTGCGTGACCTCGATGCCCGCGTGCCCGTCGTGCTGATCACCGGACATCCCGACCCGGGCATCCGGACGCGGGCCCGCGCGGCCGGCGTACCCGTGGTCGAGAAGCCGCTCGCGTTCGACGCACTGCTGGGCATGCTCGCCGCCAACAGGGTCACCGAGGGCGTCACCCCGCAGCCTTGAGGATCCCTGACATCAGCCCGCCGCGGGACTTCGCGGGCGGGGCGGCTTGCGCGGAACGGCCCAGGGCCCACGTCGCGGGGACCGCGTGCGCCTTCCCCGTTCCGGCTGGCTTCCAGGTTGGCGGAGGGGATGCCGGGTGATCTTGATCTGGCGCAAGCCTCCCGCAAGTGAGCTCAAGCCCAGCGGCGGGAATACCTCGGTTCCAGGGTCTCGCAGGGATGGTGGAAGAAGTAGTAACCGAACGCCGCCGTGGCATCACGTGCCGGGGCGGGCTGGAAGCCGAACGGCAGGCTCTCGCCCTCGCGGACGTCCGCGCCGAAATCCCACGTGCCTGGACGGAGGAAGCGTGGAACCAGCGTGGCCTCGCGCACGGCGCAACACAGTCCGGGCTGGCATCGGCGCTGGAACACCCGGTAGAGGGTCGAGGTCGGTCGACTGGCCTGCATAGGACCCATCCTGCCGTTCCGGATCGGCATGTATCCGGAAGTCGTGTCGGGGCCACGCGCGGCCCCGACAGGACCTCTTCAGGCTGCCTTGAGCGTCGCCGCCTCGGTGACCTCGTGCGACAGCGTGGCGGCCTCGGCCTGGTACTCGGCCATGCTCTTGGCCACGAACGCGGTCTGAAGATCTAACGCGTCCTTGAGCGAGGCGCAGGCGGCCAGCGCTGCGAGGTGGTCCGCCCGAGCCTGGAGACGGCGGCTCGTGAAACGCATCGTCTCCGCGGCGACGCGCAGCGGCAGGTCGACTGCGAAGGCCCGCCAGATGCCGATGCTCGTCTTGAGTTCCTCGGCCGGCGATGCTGTCGGAAATTGAGTTCCGTTCTCGGAATCCATCGGGATTGTCCCTCCGCTGGTGAGCGGACCACAGATGATATCACAGTATTTTCGGCCTTGATCCAGATCAAATGGGTCAAACGTCAAGCTAAAATGATCCGACAGTCAAACCTATCGGGAAAATTGCCTAGTTGGTTCGGCATCTTGTGGCGTGAATAAACTCGCAAGAGCTTGATCCAAATCAATGCTCGGCGCTCGGGATACGGGAGCCTCTGACCATTGAAGGCGGCAGGCGACCTGCCGCCCCGGGGCCCGACGCCCCCACTCTCCCGGCCCCGCTTCGAGAGGAGAAGCCAATGCGAATTATCGAGAACCGGACCGAGGACATGGTCCCGAACGCCCTCAACATCCTGCTCGGCGTCGCGCTTGTCCTCGCACCTTGGTACCTGGGGCTGGACTATGAGACCGCCGCGGCACGCAACGCCTTCATCAGCGGCGGCGCCATCACCGTGATCGCCGTAGTGGCGCTCAGCAAGACCTACGACTGGGAGGAGTACCTCAACCTCGCGCTCGGCCTGTGGGTGTCCATCGCCCCGTGGGTGCTCGGCTTCGCGGAGGCCGGCCCCCCGATGTGGGTGCACGTCGTGTTCGGGCTCGCCGTCGCCGCCCTGGCCGCGTTCGAGCTCTGGCGGCTCTTCGTGTCGCCCCAAGCGCGGTCGGTCTGAGTCGCGTTCGTTACCGGAGCGGGCGCGCCGGCACCTCGCCCGGTGCGGCCGTGGCCGGTCCCGCCACGGCATCGCTCCCCGGAGGCCGCCATGCTCTTCGACCCCGTCGCGCTCGCCGCCGCCGCATCCTTCACGGCCGGCTGTGCGGGCATCCACGCCCTGCGCGGTCATGCCAACGCCGTCACGCTCGTCCTCGGCGTGCTGGCATACGGGCTCGTCACCGTGGTAGGGTGGCTCTTCGCTGGGCGCAGCGGCCTGCTCGGGTTGTCCGAGCCGATCCCGGCTTGGGCGCTCGTGGCGACCGCCGGCATCTGAGCGCGGGCCGTCAGGATACGTAGTTCCCCTTAAGCAAGCCCGCTTAAGAGAGCGGCCGGAATTTCGCCGTCGGCAATGCGAGGCCAATCTGCCCTCATCCGATACGGGTGAGGAGCAGGCGATGACGACCGACTTCATGCAATCCATGCCCCCGCATGCTGCGGCCATCAATCCGGCTCTCATTCAGGACCAGCCCGGAAGCTTCCTGTTCGCCAGTTGCTCCGAGCTCATCGGCACTCCGTTCGCCTACGCCCGCGAGGAGGAGATCTACGGCGAGGGGGAGGAGGCCGAGTTCGTCTACAAGGTCGTCGCCGGCGCGGTGCGCACACACAAGGTCCTGAGCGACGGCCGGCGCCAGATCACCGGCTTCCGCCTGCCCGGGGACCTGTTCGGCTTCGGGCAAGGCGAGACCCACCGCCACACCGCCGAGGCGCTCAGCGACACCAAAGTGCTGATCTTCAGGCGACGTCAGGTCGAGCGTGCCGCCACCCGCAGCGCGGAAGTCGCCTGCCAGCTCTGGGGCATGGCCACGAACGACCTTCGGCACGCCCATGACCTAACGCTCCTGCTCGGGCGGCGCTCAGCCCAGGAGCGGGTCGCCTCCTTCCTGATGGAGATCGACGAACGCCTTGGCTCCGCCGGAACCTTCGCCCTGCCGATGACCCGGCGGGACATCGCTGATTACCTCGGGCTTACCATCGAGACCGTGTCGCGCACCCTCTCGCAGTTGGAGGAGGACGGAGCCCTCCGGCGCGACGGCGGCCGGCAGGTCACGCTGCGCCGTAGCCGGCTCCGCCGCGTGGTCGAGGACTGAAGGGATTACCGCCACGGAGAAGGTATTGAAGCAAGGTCCCGCCAGAGCCTTCCCGATGCCGGATTCCCCGTTTGGGCTGACTCGGCCCGCAGATGCCGCAGGCAATCCGGGCAGGGTGGGGCAAGGCACCCCGACGGCCGATGCACGAGGCGGGTAAAAAGCCGGAGTGAGGAGGTTCCTCGACGGTGTCTTCGCGGGCTGCCGAGGGATGTGCGCCGGTGGCGCGCCTGCCGCGCCACTGGTCAATGAGCGAGGAATAACGGTATCGAGCTTCGCGCCAAAAGTGACTGGGTCACGCCGCCGAGGAACCATTGCTTCAGGCGCGAGTGCCGGTAAGCGCCCATGACCAGCATGTCCGCGCGGAACAGGCCGAGCTGGGTTCTGAGCGTCTCCGCCACGTCGTCGACGACAGGCAGAACGTTCACCGAAACGTTCACGCCATGACGCGCAAGGTGCGGCGCGAATTCGGCGCCGGCGGCCGAGGCCGACAAGTCCTTCTCGCCGACCACGGACACGATCTCGACCGCCTCGGCCGCGCGCAGGAACGGCATGGCGTCGTTCGCCGCCCGCGCGGCCTGGGCGCTCCCGTCCCAGGCGACGACGACCCGCCTCGCGCCGAACGTCGGGCGGCGCGCCGGCACCACGATGAGCGGGCGACCGCTCCCGAACAGGACCCCGTCGATAAGGTCGCGGTCGAGATCCACCTCACGCGTCTCCGCGTCCAGGATAGTCAGGTCGGCGAGCCGGGCGCGGGCGGTGAGCCGTGCGACCAAGTCAGGGTACGCGAGTGCGGGCTCCTCGGTCGTACAGGTCACCCCCGCACCGGCGGCGTTCCCGGCGACGCGTTCGGCGACGGCGTGGGCGAGGATGCGCAGGCGCCGGTTCTCGCCTGCGACCAGGTCGTTGACGAACCCCAATCCCGCCCCGCCAACCATGGTCAGGCGGCGGGCGGCGGACTGCACGGTCAGGTGGGCGCCCGCCATGGCGGCAAACGTGAGGCCATAGCCGAGCGCCGTCTCGGGCTCGTCGCCGCGGCCCTCCTCGGTGACGGCGACCAGGATGTCGCGGAATGCGGCGAGGGGGGAGGAGGACGGGAGGGCCATGGGGGGTCCGGGCTGCCTTGTCGCCCAAGTCTCCACCGTAGCGGCCGGCCTGCCTTGATCCAGCGCAACGCCGGGACGTCCGACGACCGCGCCCGGTCCCCTGCATCCGGCCCAGTCATGGCTTCCGGAAGCGGGAAACGGCGCGCTCGACCACCCTGGCGAGCGTCTCAAGCCGCGGTTTCAGCGCCGGGATGTCCTCGCTCAGGAGGGCGAGGCCCAGGGGCAGCATCCAGAGACCAAGGATGGGCAGGAACGACAGCAGGCCGCCCCCGATCAGGGCGAGCGCCGCCGCAAGCCGCACTGGGCGCCGCGAGGGCTTTCTCAGCCACGTGACCGCATCGCGCAGGCGCACGGGAAGACGCGCGGTCAGCCGCTCGACCCGCGCATCCCAATCCGCCCCAATCGAGTCCATCGCTATCCTGCTCCAGGGTGAAAGCTTCCAGGGATGCTCACGTTGCCCGCGCGAGGAACAAGCGGACCTCAAACGGGACGACTGAATCGCCCCGGGTTTTCCGGAGGCCGTTTGGTTTGGCTCAGGCGGCCAAGGCTTGGACCTCGGCCTGGGCATAATAGCGTGCCTCCGCCTC